>JBKKDI010000031.1:0-4384 GCA_046708645.1 Aestuariivirga sp. | reverse complement strand
CGTCGAGGGCGGAGCGAAAATTGCCAAGGCCTTCCTCGAGGCTGGAGTCGTCGATGAGTTTGATCTTTTCCGCTCGTCAAAGGAGATCGGCCCACAAGGCGTCGATGCGCTGGCAGGACTTACATTGGACAACGCCCTTTCTCCCTTCGTCTTGCTAGAACAGGAAACGCTTGGGGCGGATCGCCTGAGCGTCTATGAACTGCGCTAGTCAAGACCCTCATCTCCCCATTGCTTCGCAATGGGTCCCTTCTTCTCCCGCCCTGCGGGAGAAGACGTTTATGTCCTCACCCGCGTTAGCGGGAGAGGAAAGGGGCCCGCCGAGCGTCCGCGAGGCGGGATAGGTGAGGGGACTTCGCAGGGACAAGCTATGTTCACCGGCATCGTGACGGATATTGGCGAGATCATGCGCGTAGAAAAACGCGGCGATGCGCGTTTCGATATCCGCACCAGCTACGATACGAAGACAATCAGTCCGGGTGCGTCCATCTGCTGTGCCGGCTGCTGCCTGACCGTTATTGAAACCAGCGCTGCGGGCTTTAGCGTCGATGTCTCGGCCGAATCAATGTCGCGAACGACATTGGCGCATTGGAAGGTGGGCACACGCATCAATCTCGAACGAGCATTGAAGATGGGTGACGAGCTTGGCGGACACATGGTCTTAGGGCATGTCGATGGCGTGGGAGATATCGTATCGGTCAAGCCCGAGGGCGATTCGAAGCGCTTTCTTATCCGTGTGCCCAAGGAGCTCGCGCGTTTCATTGCCGGGAAGGGTTCGGTCACGCTTGATGGTGTTGCACTCACGGTGAATGAAGTTGATGGGTTGGAATTCGGCGTCAACATCATTCCCCACACCCAAGCCGTGACCACATGGGGCCATGCGCGCGAGGGCGATACCGTTAACGTTGAAATCGATATGTTGGCGCGTTATGTGGCCCGCCTTGCTGAATTCGAGAAATCATGAAAGTCCAAAACCAAACCTCCGCTGTGAAAACCAAGGCGCGCCTTCTCATTCTCGAAGCGCGCTTCTATGCGGAGCTTTGCGATGAACTGGCCACAGGTGCCATCGCTGCGATCGAGCGGGCAGGGGCTCAATGGGAACGCATGGCGCTTCCGGGCGCACTGGAAATTCCCGGCGCTATTGCCATCGCCGCGGCGTCTAAACGATATGATGGCTATGTGGCCCTGGGCTGCGTCCTGCGCGGCGAAACCACCCATTATGAAATTGTATCGAATGAAAGTGCTCGTGGCCTCATGGATCTGACCTTGAAGGGCCTCTGCATCGGCAATGGCATCTTGACTTGTGAAAACGAAGCGCAAGCCTGGGAACGCGCCAAAGTCAGCGGCATGGACAAGGGCGGTGCGGCGGCCGATGCGGCACTCGCCATGATCCGCTTCTCCCGCGCCATGAAACGAAAGCCCCGCGCCAGATGAAGGACAAGCGCAGGGCGAGTCCCGTCGAGCGCGCCGCAGCAAGGCTTGGCGCGGTGCAGGCCCTCTACCAGATGGATATTGCCGGAAGCGATGTCGGCGAGACTTTGGCCCAGTTCAGCTCGCGCGCCAGCGGCGACAATTTCGAGGATGGCCAGTGCGGCGAGGCCGATTACAAACTTCTGAAGGAAGTGGTCGATGGCGTCGTGCGCGAGCAACAGATGATCGACCCCATCGTCGATGCCATTCTCGACAAGGGTTGGCCCATGCACCGGCTCGATGCGACGGTGAGAGCCATCCTCAGGGCCGCGGCCTATGAGCTCATGTTCATGGAGAAAGTTCCGGCCCGCGTGGCGATCAGCCAGTATGTCGATGTTGCCTCGGCTTTCTTCGAGGGTCAGGAGCCGGGGTTCATCAATGGCGTCATCGATCGTCTCGCGCGCGAGCGCAGGCCCACGGAGTTCGCCGCATGAGCGTGGCCGCCGTGCATGACGACGCGGCAGCGCGCCGCAATGCCATCATCCTGGCGGTGGCCCAGGCGCTCTATGGCGCCGCGACTACGATGCTGGTCGTCACGGCGGGCCTTGTCGGCACTCAGCTTTCCAGCGATCCGTCCTGGGCCACCCTTCCGGTATCGGCCTTTGTCATCGGCACGGCGCTCACCACATTGCCGCTTTCGCTGTTGATGCGGCGCATTGGCCGCAAGGCGGGGTTCATGCTGGGATCGCTTGCGGGAGTGATCGGCGGACTGCTCGGCGTCCATGCCATTTATCAGCAGAGCTTCGGAATTTTTGTCGCCGCCGCATTCCTCGTCGGCATCTACCAGTCGTCAGCATCCTATTATCGTTTCGCCGCCGCCGACATGGCGAGCCCCGCATTCCGTCCCAAGGCTATTTCCTGGGTGATGACCGGCGGCGTCGTCGCGGCGCTCATCGGCAGCGGGCTGGTCATGGCGACCGTGGATTTGTTTGCACCGGTGATTTTTGCTGGAAGCTGGGCCGCCATGGCGGCCCTGGCCTTGCTCTCCTCGGTGGTTCTGCTGGCGCTCGATGCCCCGCCTCCGGAAAACACGATGAACGCAGTGGCTGCGCGCCCGCTCTTGGAAATCGCCAGCCAGCCCCGCTACATCGTGGCCGCCGCCACGGGCATGCTCTCCTATGGCATCATGATGCTGGTGATGACGGCAACGCCCGTCGCCATGATCGCCTGCGGCTTCACCGTTAAGGATTCGAGCTGGGTCATCCAGTGGCATGCGCTGGCGATGTTCGTGCCAAGCTTCTTCACCGGACATCTCATCACCAAATTCGGCGTCGAGCGCATCGCTGCTATGGGCATGCTGCTCCTGACGGGTGCCGCAGTCGCCGGCCTGCTGGGCATTCATTTCGGAAATTTTACCGTGGGCCTGATCCTCTTGGGCCTCGGCTGGAACTTCGGCTTCATCGGCGCCACCACCATGCTGACGGGCTGTTATGAGCCCTCCGAGCGCAACAAGGCGCAGGGCCTGAATGACTTTTTGATCTTCGGAACGACAGCCCTCGCTTCGTTGAGTGCGGGCAAGCTGCTCAGTGCCTTCGATTGGGACGCGGTAAACTATGCGGTGTTCCCCATGGCAGCCGTCGCACTCGCCATGATCGCCTGGCTTGTTTTCCGGAAAGTGGCACCACAGCCGGGATAGTGCGACTAAGACCTTTCGCTCTCGAAACCCCGTGGTCGCGCTCAAAAATCTGTCATTGCCGGGCTTGTCCCGGCGAACCATTCTCTACTCGCGTCATAACCAATCATTCGGCACAATAGGTCGCCGGAATGAATCCGGCGATGACAGTATTAGATGGTCGATCTTGCGCCTCGCTTATCAAGAATCCCGAGGACCGGCGGATAGCGGCCAGGCAATACATCGAAGCAGTCGGCGGGAAGCTCCATGGTTTTTGGTACGCCTTCGGCGATCACGACGTATACAACCTATGGGAGGCTCCCGATAACGTCTCAATGGCCGCGGTGGCCATGGCCATTGGCGGGGGCGGCGCCTTAAGTTCGTTGCAAACCACTGTCTTGCTGAGCGTTGAGGATACGCTCGCGGCCATGCAAAAGGCTTCCTCGATCAATTACCGGCCGCCGGGAGAGAGAGCATAAGGATTTGCCGCAGCCCAAACACCCACCTCTGTCATCGCCGGACTTGTTCCGGCGACCCATGGCTCAGCATTGGCGCTCTCGGAAGCATGGGTTGCCGGGACGAGCCCGCAATGACAGAGAAGGATACCCTTCAAAACCTGTCATCGCCGGACTTGTTCCGGCGACCCACGCTTCCGTATGCACCGGAGACTATTGGATGATGGGTTGCCGGGCCAAGCCCGGCAATGACAGAGTAAAGAATGGTACAGCGCTTGTTCTCCCACCTCTGTCATCGCCGGACTTGTTCCGGCGACCCATGTTTCCGTATGCACCGGAGTCCCATTGAACAATGGGTTGCCGGGCCAAGCCCGGCAATGACAGAATAGGAAATGGTGCATCGCTTGCCCGATCGCAAATTCTCCCACCTCTGTCATCGCCGGACTTGTTCCGGCGACCCATGGCTCAGCATTGGCGCTCTCGGAAGCATGGGTTGCCGGGACGAGCCCGGCAATGACAGAGAAGGATACCCTTCAAAACCTGTCATCGCCGGACTTGTTCCGGCGACCCACGCTTCCGTATGTACCGGAGACCATTGGATGATGGGTTGCCGGGCCAAGCCCAGCAACGACAGAGTAAAGAATGGTACAGCGCTTGTTCTCCCACCTCTGTCATCCCCGGACTTGTTCCGGCGACCCACGCTTCCGTATGCACCGGAGACGATTGGATGATCGGTTGCCGGGCCAAGCCCGGCAATGACAGAATAGGAAATGGTGCATCGCTTGCCGGGTGAAGAGCGCGTATACGCCGTCTATATGCTCGCCAGCACGTTCAACGGCACGCTCTACCT
>JBKKDI010000030.1:0-36709 GCA_046708645.1 Aestuariivirga sp. | reverse complement strand
TCGAGCAGGTCAGCAAGGCGGTGACCGGCATGGACCAGATGACCCAGCAGAATGCCGCCCTTGTCGAGGAAACCAACGCCGCCCTGCAATCGGCCCAGGCCCAGGTCGATGAGCTGTGCAATGTGGTGGCCTTCTTCAAGACCGGTAACGAGCCCATCGCCGAACCCTACCTCCCTGAAACCATGCCCGAACCCATTAATCCCGTCCGTCAGCAGTTCCAGGCCCGCCGATAACCGTTCGTAACTATCGAAAGATCGTCATGCGTTCCCAAGTGACACCCCGCGAAAATGAGATGGAGATCGAAGACCGTTACTGGCCTCAGCCCAGTCAATGGGCGCCACGCATGTCCGAGGCCCATTTCGATTGTTTTCGCGATCTCGCCAAATCCCATGCCGGAATTTCGCTTCCCGGCCACAAACGCAATATGGTCTATCGCCGGGTATCGAAGCGGCTGACGGCTCTTGGCCTCAAGGACTTCAGCGCCTACCAAAATCTTTTGTCGGGCCCCGATGGCGGCGCCGAGCTTGAACACTTCGTTAACGCGCTGACCACCAACAAGACCGAATTTTTTCGCGAGAAGCACCACTTCCAACATCTTGCTTCGGCTGTGCTGCCTATCCTCCGCAAACAGGCCAAGCCCAGGCTGCGCATTTGGTCGGCCGGCTGTTCATCCGGCCAGGAATCCTACTCAATCGCCATGACGCTAGGCGAAGCTCTCGCTGATCTGGCGCGCTGGGATGCAAAAATTCTGAGCACCGACATCGACACCGAAATGATCGAAGTCGCCCGCCGCGGCATTTATTCGGATGCGGAGATGCATTCGATCTCCGGAAAGCTGCGTCAAAAGTACATCGAGGTTCTCCCCGGCGAAGCCGGAGGTGGACGGATGTCCAGCGCCCTGAGCTCTCTCGTCACTTTCAATCAGCTGAACCTCCATGGCCCTTGGCCCATGAAAGGCAAGTTCGATGCAATTTTTTGCCGCAACGTGATCATCTATTTCGACGTTGCCGACCAGTGCCGGCTGTTCGACCGCTTTGCCGATCTCCTCTGTGACGGCGGCTACGTGTACATCGGCCACTCGGAGTCTTTGTACAAGGTAACCGAACGCTTCCGTCCCCTGGGCCAGAGCATTTACCAGAGGATTGCGTGATGCCCTTCCGTGTTCTGATTGTCGATGATTCCGCCATGATGCGCAGTTTTCTGCGCGAGATTTTGGCCGCCGATCCGGCCATTGAAGTCGTGGGCGTAGCGCCCGACCCTTTTTCCGCGCGCCAGAAGATCAAGGACCTTAACCCTTCCGTCATTACCCTTGATATCGAAATGCCGGGGATGGACGGGCTGACGTTTCTTGAACATCTCATGCGGCTCCGGCCCATGCCCGTTGTGATGGTATCCTCGCTGACGCAAAGAGGTGCTGCCACAACGCTCAAGGCGCTCGAGATCGGTGCGGTCGATTTTGTTGCCAAACCCTCTGACGGATTGGAGACGGGCTGGCCGGACTTTGGCGCGGAAATCATCGCAAAAATAAAGACCGCGGCGGCCACGTTCGTCCCCTACGAACTTCCGCCAACCCATCATCTTACATTGCCGCGAGATGCCGGCGGGCCCAGCCGCCTCGTAGCCATGGGCGGCTCGACCGGATCGGTCGCTGTGTTCCAGCACATTATTGGTGCTATGCCAGCCGACGGACCCGCCATGCTGGTTGCCGTCCACATGCCGGCCCAATTTACCAAACAATTCGCAGCGCGCCTCGACGACATGTGCGCGATGACGGTGAGCGAGGCGGCTGACGGCATGGCGCTCGCCAACGGCCGGGTATTTGTGGCGCCGGGCGACCGGCACCTGACGGTCAAGCGGACGGCTGGCGGTTATATATGCAAGCTCGAGAATGGCCCCAGGGTCAATGGCCACGTTCCTTCCGTCGATGTCCTGTTTGAATCCGTTGCAAGGGCCGCAGGCCCCAACAGTCTCGGCATCATACTCACCGGAATGGGCAAGGATGGCGCGGTCGGCCTCAAGGCGATGCGCGACGCCGGGGCGCTGACGGCCTGTCAGGACAAGGCCACGAGCTTGATATATGGCATGCCGGGAGCCGCCGTGGCCGAGGCCGCGGTATGCGAGGAATTACCCTTGCGCGATATCCCGGCATACATCCTGCGTAACGCCGGCTTGCGGCGCGTGGTCAATCAACGGGTGGGCGCATGAGCACGACACCGGGTTCAGCCGTCGTTCATGCCGATGACGTCAGCGATGCGGCCAGCCGCAAATCGCATTTTGACCCAGCCGCCGGAGCAACGGCAATCTGGATTTTCCAGGGGGATTTCTATGTGTCCTCCCGCCCCGACCTGTTTCTCACGGCCGTGCTGGGTTCCTGTATCGCGGTTTGCATCCGCGATCCGATCGCCGGATGTGGGGGTATGAACCATTTCCTGCTGCCGGATGCCGAAAACCGGGATGATCACTATCCCAGCCAGGCGTTGCGTTATGGCAGTTACTCAATTGAACGGTTGATCAACGCCATTTTATCGCGGGGCGGCAGAAGGGAGCGCCTTGAAGTCAAGGTTTTCGGCGGCGCCAATGTGATGAGCGGGATGTCCGACATCGGAGCGCGCAATGTCGATTTTGTGGAGCATTACTTCGCCAATGAGCGCTTGCCGATCGCCGCCGCCGATCTGCGCGGCAATTGGCCCCGCAAACTCCGGTATTTCCCGACCTTGGGAGTTGCCCAGGTGCGGGTGTTAAGGGATACGGAGGCCGATGAAGCTTTGAGGGCAGAGGCACTTCTGCGGTCGCGAATCTCGGTTTCAAAACCGGCCGGAGACATCGAAATTTTTGAATAACCTACCCTCTTTGCGCGAGTTAAGATGTTATTCACCATGATAATCTAAGTATTTGATGGTCCGGGGAGAGCATTATGACGATCGAGCAGCTGGGATGGGAAGCCAGCGTCATCCAGAGATTCAAGGGCTTCCTCTACCGGTGCAAGGCGGATGAAGCCTATACGATGCTGGAGATGACCTCCGGCATCGAACATGTGTTTGGTTATCCGGTTAGCGAAATCCTTGGCAACCGTGTCCGCACCTTTTCCTCCCTCATTCACAACGAGGATTTGCCGAAGGTAGATGCCGCTGTCGCCAGCGGCCTGTCTGACAAAACCAACTGGGACGTCAATTACCGCCTCCTGGCAGCTGACGGCAGGGCCGTTTGGGTCCATGAAACTGGCGGAGGCATTTGGAACGAGCGGGGCGAGCTTTTGTACCTTGAAGGCGCGGTTGCCGATATCGACCTCCTCTACAACCGTATGCAGGAACGGACCGCGGAACTCGCCCAAGCGGCATCGCGCACACTGGAGGTGGTCGAGTCGCTGCGCTATCTGAAATTGCTGGCGTTGAATGCCGGTATCGAAGCCGCGCGCGCCGGGCGGGCGGGTGCTGGATTTGCCGTTCTCGCCCAGGAAATGCGCAAGCTTGCCTATCAGTCCGAGGAAACGGCAAAGTCCATTGCGGCAGGCTGATCCACTTCTTCAACCATCAAAAAGACTTCCATAGCGCCTGCGCAATTCCGCTTTCTGTACCTTTCCCATGGCGTTGCGCGGCAGTTCATCGATGATGAAAATGCGCTTCGGCACTTTGTAGCTTGCAAGAACTGTAGCAATGCGCGCGATCATCTCGGTTTCGGCAACAGGCAATTCCCCGCCCGTGATGGCGGCAATCACCGCTTCGCCCAGATCCGGATGCGGCACGCCAAAGACCGCGGATTCCGAAACACCGGGGATTGCGTCGATCGCCGCCTCGATTTCCTTGGGATAGACGTTCAAGCCGCCCGAGATAACGATATCCTTGACCCGGCCGGCAATACTGAGGCGGCCGTCCCCATCCATAACTCCAATGTCGCCGGTCCTGAAATATCCGTCGCTGGTAAAGTCCTCCGCAGTCTTTGCTGGATTGCGCCAGTAGCCCTTGAACACATTGGGGCCCCTCACCTCGATGCCAGCGGGCTGCGCACCGGCAATGCGCAATGACACGCCGGGAAGCGCAAAGCCCACGGTCCCGGCCACGCGCTCGCCGTCAAGCGGGTTCGACGCAATCATGCCCGTTTCGGTCATGCCATAGCGCTCAAGGATGGCATGCCCGGTCCGGGCGTGGAACTCCCGGTGAGTTTCGGCAGCAAGCGGCGCCGAGCCCGAAATGAACAGACGCATGTTGCGGCACGCGGCGCGGTTGAGAGCCTGGGATTTAAGTAAGCGTGCGTAAAAGGTGGGAACACCCATCATCAATGTCGCATGTGGAAGAGCGGCGATCACCGCGCCTGCATCGAATTTTTCCAACCAGGTAATCTCGCTGCCGGATAAAAATGCCGTGTTGAGCGCCACGTAAAGTCCGTGGACATGGAAGATCGGTAGCGCATGCAGCAACACGTCGTCACCGCTACAGCCCCAGAGCTTCACCAGCGTCTGGGCATTGGAGGCAAGATTGCCATGGGTGATCATGGCGCCCTTGGAACGGCCGGTCGTTCCCGATGTGTAGAGCAATCCAGCAAGATCGTGGCTGCTCCGCGCTACGGTTTCGTGACAATCGTCCAGGCGGCTTGCGAGGCTTGCGAGCGAATCCAGATCGGCCACGGCGGCAATCTTGTAACGGTCGCCGAGATTCTTGAAGGCGTGCAGCCGCGACGGTTCGCAGACGATGACCTTGGGCTCGGCATCGTCCACGAAATAATCCACTTCCGTATCGGTGTATGCCGTATTCAGGGGTTGATAAACGGCGCCCGTCTTGAGCGCTGCCAAATACAACAGCACGTTGGCTATGGATTTTTCAACTTGCACGCTGATACGGTCGCCGGGTTTGACGCCCAGAGTTTCAAGCGCATTGGCATAGCGGCAGACATCGCGGCGCAACTCCGCGTAACTTACTGTTGAATCGCCGGCGGGTGAGCGGATGGCCATGCGGCCGCCCGCGGCGGCAAAGCTGCGATCGAACAGGGAATAGAGGTTTTCGCTGGTCATCGTAATAACGCGGGTCCGTCATCTGCTTGTCATCGAACATCTGGCATTTGGGCGGGCGGGGAGGCGTCAATTTCCCGCCGTTGCAACTACCGCCATGCCGCGGCGCCCACGGTCACTGCCCCTGATCCCATCGCCCGGCATGGTACTTTTTACTCAAGAAATGCTTTTGGATCAAGGAGATGGCTGACGTTGCGCCCGCCGTGGCCGGTTTCTACGGCGTTGACGAACACCTCGGCAACCGCCTCCATGAGCATGCTGGCGCAACCGAGTTTCTCCGCCATGTCCGCGTAATAACCGATGTCCTTGGCGGCGTTGGCGATGGAGAAACGATAGCCATCGAAATCCCCCTCAAGGGCCGGTGCCACCATCTTGCGCAGCACACCGGAATTGCCCGAACCGTTGAGCATGGCTTCGTAGAGATCGCGCCAATCGATCTCCGCCTTGCGGGCGGCGCCGAAGGCCTCCGTCACCAGCGCGATCATGCCGGTGACGAGATAGTTCGAAATGAGTTTGGCCGTATGCCCCGATCCCACGGGTCCGACGTGGCGGACCGTCGTGGCGAAGCATTTCAGAATTGGCTTGATGTGCAAGAAAGTTTTTTCCTCCGCGCCGCATAGCACGCCGAGGTGGGCGGTTTCCGCCTGTTCCGGCCCGCCGGTGAGCGGCGCATCCGCATAACTCACACCCATGTGAGCAAGCTCGCGCGCCAGCCGCCGGGTGGTGTCCGGTTCCGATGTTCCCGTGTCGATCAGGATGTGGCGCGGCCGCAGATGGGGCCGCAGCCGGTTGATCGTATCCTCGACAATCTTCGAGACGGGCAAACAAAGCAGGATGATTGAGGCTTTTTGTGCCATCTGGGCGAGATCCTTGGCTTCCGTGGCGCCTCGCGCCGCGAGATCGACGATGGGATCGCGGTTGCGATGGGCGATAACCGTCACCCCATGGCCGTGCTTCAACAAATTGGCCGCCATGCCATGACCCATCATGCCAACCCCGATCAATCCAATCTGCATGCTTGCCTCCTTGCAAAGCAGGATGCGGTCACGCCAGAACGATACCACGCCCGGCGAATGACTTGCGTGCGTCTTCCGCTGAGCCGTTGAGATCGATCGAACGGCAGGCCCCCTCGATCACTTCGGTTTCGAATCCGAGTGCGCGGGCATCTTCGGCCGAGTAGCGCACGCAGAAATCGAAGGCGAGGCCCACGCAGATGATCTTGCTGAAGCCTCGCTCCCGCAGATAACCGGCAAGCCCGGTCGGTGTCTTGTGGTCGTTCTCAAAAAAAGCCGAATAGCTGTCCATGTCGCGGCGAAAGCCCTTGCGCAGGATAAGTTCCGCATGCGGAATATCGAGTCCCTTGTGAAATGCCGATCCATCGGTATTCTGGATACAGTGGTCCGGCCACAGTATTTGCGGACCGTATGACATCGTGACCTGTTCGAACGGTTTTTTACCGGGATGACTGGAGGCGAACGAAGAATGCCCCGGGGGATGCCAGTCCTGGGTCAGCACCACGTGCTGGAAGCCGTGGGCGAGGCGGTTGACGATATGGACCACTTCATCTCCGCCGGGCACGGCCAGTTGCCCGCCGGGGCAAAAATCATTCTGCACATCGATGACGATGAGAATATCGGTTTCCTTGCGCATGAACCCTCACTCCGCGATGGCGCCAGCACAGCCCTTTAGCGCCGCGAACCGGTCGACGATGACATAAACCGGAATCCGCCGCATGATGTGGGCAAGCCGGCCCTTTTCTTGAAAGATGGTCCGGAACGGCCCCGTCTGCAATATGGGGATGATTGATGCCGCGATATCGCCGGCAAGATAGACGCCGCCCCACGCCTGAAGGGTCATGGCCGCGTCCCCCGCAATACGCGCCAGCCAGACAATAAATTGTTCAAGCGTCTTGACCGCGTTCGCGTCGCTCCCCGCCAATGCCGCCTGCAATACAGCTTCCGGCGTTGCCAGCGGACCGGCGGGAGCGATGGTCTTGTACATCAGCAAGAGGCCGCCGCCGGTGACCGCATCCTCGGCTTCGAACACCACGCCTGGCTTGCTCATGCTTTGCCGCCAGTCGAATTCTTCCTGTGTCACGACGGGCAGCGTGGTGTGGCCAATCTCCCCCGGAAGCGCCATCCAACCGCTCTGCGGCAGGGGGGCGAGCGTTGCCATGCCAAGGCCGGTTCCCGGACCAAGAACGACTTTGACGGCGGGTTCAGCCGGTGTTTCACCGCCAATCTGAACCACATCGCCACCCGCAAGAAGAGGCAACGACAGGGCCAGCGCCTCGAAATCATTGAGCAACCGGAGGCGCTTGGCTTTTGCGGCCGCGCGCAGGGATTCGCGGGTAAAGCTCCAGTTGCGATTGGTGAGTGATACGACCTCGCCCTGCACCGGCCCCGCGATGGCGATGGCTGCTGCGGCGCACGAGGAAATGTTCCGGGACTTTATATATTGGCTGACAGCTTCCTCCGGTGAGCCGAACCCATCGTTCTTCAGCGCGGCGATATCGCGAACCACGGTTGAGCCGGGCTGCACCACACCAAAACGCGAATTGGTTCCACCGATATCGCCTACCAGCGCTAGTTCAGCCATGTTCGCCTCTGCCTTCAAGTGCCACGGCACGGGCTTACGGGCAATAACCGAATGCTGGACGGTTGCCACGAACAGGGTTAGGAGACAGCCGCCCATACACCGGACATCATGTGACAAGTTCCCTGGAGAAAGAAGTTTCGCGCAGGCGGACCTTCGCCATCATCTCGCATCCCGACGCCGGCAAGACCACGCTTACCGAAAAGCTTCTGCTGTTCGGCGGCGCCATCCAGCTGGCGGGCCAGGTGCGCGCCAAGGGCGACCGTAGGCGAACCCGTTCCGACTGGATGTCGATCGAGCGCGCCCGCGGCATTTCCGTCGTCACCTCGGTGATGACGTTCGAATATGGCGGTTGCGTTTTTAATCTGCTGGACACGCCGGGCCACGAGGACTTCTCCGAAGATACCTACCGCACCCTCACCGCCGTCGACGCCGCCGTCATGGTCATCGACGCCGCCAAGGGCATCGAAGCGCGCACCCGCAAACTCTTCGAAATCTGCCGCCTCCGCGATATTCCGATCATCACCTTCATCAACAAGATGGACCGGGAGGCCCGCGAGCCCCTGGACCTGCTCGACGAGATCGAAAAGGGCCTGGCGCTCACGGTGGCGCCCATGGTCTGGCCCATCGGCCAGGGACGTGATTTCGCCGGAACCTATGATCTTTCCATCCCCCGCGTCCGCCGTCTCGATGCAGACCCCGCCGGTCAATCCGTTTCCGGGCCCGATGATCTGCTGATCGGCACGTTGATCGAGGACAACATTCTCGCCAAGTGGCGCGACGAAATCGAACTGGTGCGCGATCTCTGCCACAGCTTCGATGCCAAATCCTTTCTCGAGGGTCACCTGTCGCCGGTTTACTTCGGATCTGCCTTGCGCAATTTCGGCGTCCGCGATTTGCTCGACGCGCTGATCGCCCATGCACCGCCGCCGCGCGACCAGGCCGCGGGAAGCCGCGTGGTCCATGCCACCGAAACCAAGATGACCGGCATCGTGTTCAAGATCCAGGCCAACATGGATCCGAACCATCGGGACCGCATCGCCTTCATGCGGCTGGCGTCGGGCCGGCTGACGCGCGGCATGAAGGTGAAGATCGTGCGCACCGGCAAGACCATCGCACTCAATGCCCCGCAGTTCTTTTTTGCCCAGGATCGCTCGTTGGCGGAAGAGGCATACGCGGGCGATGTCGTGGGAATTCCCAACCATGGCGTGCTGAGGATCGGCGACACGCTAACCGAAGGCGAGGACGTGGCATTCACTGGCGTGCCAAGTTTTGCGCCGGAAATCCTGCGCCGCGTGAAACTTGGAGATCCCATGAAAGCCAAGAAACTGCGCAACGCCCTTGAGGAGCTGGCGGAGGAAGGCGTGGTCCAGCTTTTTCTACCCGTTGACGGTTCGGCTGCCATTGTCGGCGTCGTCGGCGCTTTGCAACTCGACGTGCTGGCGGATCGGCTGGCCAACGAATATGGCGTGCCCGCGGGTTTCGAACCGGCGCGCTACGAGGTGATGCGCTGGATTTCCGCTGACGACCGGAAAAAGCTCGACGACTTCATCGCTGCCAACCGCTTCTCCATCGCCAACGATCTCGATGGCGACCCGGTGTTCATGGCCCAGTCGCCCTTCAGCCTGAATTATTCCCTTGAGCGCGCGCCCGATATTCGCGCCACCGAGATCAAGGAGATGCACCGCGCCGCCTAAGGGCACCAATAAAGTTTGATCGGAGTTTTAGCTCTGAGAAACGTCCGGATCGGCATGTCTTCGATGGGGCCGTCTGCAAGAGCAGCATCGAGAACGGCGCGCTTTTCCGTACCTTCGATGTGAAGCACAATGGAGCCCGATGCAAGCAGAACAGGAAAAGTGAACGTAAGACGAGGCTCCCCCGCGCCCGGTGCGCGGATTTCGACGATGCGCTGAGAAGTGACAGGATCGAGTGCCTCTGCCAGTCTGTCGCCGCCGGGGAAGAACGATGCCGTGTGGCCATCCATGCCCATGCCGAGCACAACCGCATCGAATGGCCCCAGTTGGGCCGCATCGGGATTTCCGTACAGAGGCACAAAACGGGCAGCTGCGGCCTTGTTCTGTATCAGTGAGCTGCGCACCAGGCGTGCGTTTGATCGAGCACTGGTTTCCGGAACCTGCCGTTCATCGACAAGAGTTACCGTCACGCGACCCCATGCAATATCCAGATGCGACAGTTTCTCGAAGAAAAGTTTTGGCGTCGTGCCGCCGGAGACCGCCAGCGCCGCAGCACCGGTCATGGCAATTCTGGTTCGAAGCACACCTGCCACATCATTTGCGAGCTGCGCTGCCAAATCGTTACGATTGGCAAACTCGTAACTGGCCGTGATCACGCCTCTCCGCCTTCATACCAGGCACGGCCATCACGCGCCATGAGCGCCGCTGCTTCCGGAGGCCCCCACGTCCCCGACTCATAGGGCTTGGGCAGGCCGGATGAGGCGGCCCAGGCAAGGAGAATGGAATCGATCCATGCCCACGCGGCTTCGACCTCGTCGCGACGCATGAACAGGGTTTGATCGCCGCGCACCACGTCCATCAACAACCGCTCATAGGCGCCGGGATTGCGCCCGCCGAAGGCTTCGGCAAAACTCATATCGAGCGGCACATGCTCGAGCCGCATGCCCCCCGGCCCCGGCGCTTTGATCATCAGCCAGAGTTTGACCCCCTCATCGGGCTGAAGCCGCAAAACCAGCCGGTTGTTGGTCACAGCGCCCGCGCTCCCGCCAAAAACATTGTGTGGAACGCGGCGAAATTCGACGACGATTTCGGAAACGCGGGCTGCCAGGCGCTTGCCGGTGCGGAGATAGAACGGCACGCCGCTCCAGCGCCAGTTGGCGATATCGGCCTTCACCGCCGCGAAGGTTTCGGTCCGGGAAACGGTGGCGCCGAGTTCATCGAGATAGCCGGCAAGCGGACGGCCGGCGATTGCACCGGCCGCATATTGGCCCCGCACCGTGTCTTGCGCCACAGTGTGCATTGTCATCGGTTTAAGCGAGTGAAGCACCTTCAACTTTTCATCGCGTATCGCATCGGCTTCGATGGAGCGCGGCGGCTCCATGGCGACAAGGCAGAGAAGCTGCAGAAGATGGCTCTGTACCATGTCGCGGAGCGCGCCCGCGGTATCATAATAACCAGCGCGGGCCTCGACACCCAGGGTCTCCGCGACGGTGATCTGAACGTGATCGATATGGGCCGAATTCCACAGGGGCTCGAACAGGGCATTGGCGAAACGCAGCGCCATCAGATTCTGCACGGTTTCTTTGCCGAGATAGTGGTCGATCCGGTAGATGGCGGTTTCAGGAAAAACCTTGCCGATGGCGTCGTTCACGGCTTTGGCCGATGGACCTGATTTTCCCACGGGTTTTTCAATCACCACGCGGGTCTTGGGCGTTACCAGATTTTGACTGCCAAGACGGTTGCAGATGGGGCCGAAGAGATCGGGCGCCACTGCGAGATAGAAAACGCGGATGCGGTCCCTGCCGCTCTTCAGAGGGTTTTCGAGGTTGCTCCAGCCCGATGCTCCCGCCGCATCGACTGTCACATAGTCGAGGCGCTCAAGGAATCGCTTGCAAACGTCCCCGTTGTGATCCGCCTTGGCCACGTGGGATTTGATGGCGGCGTTGGCGAATTCCTGGAATTGATCGCGGCCCATGGCCCGCCGGGAGGTGCCGATGATCCGCGCCTCCGGCGGGATCTGGCCCTGGGCGTCCCGTTGAAACAGGGCGGGCAGCAACTTGCGCTGGGAAAGATCGCCCGTGGCGCCAAACACCACGAGATCGAAGTCGCCGACTTGTGTCATGCGAGTGGTCATCGCGCGTAAAGTCCGCTCTGATTCATGCTCCTCCATAGCGTGCCTTGGGGGCCAGTCAACGAGCTTGCTTGACAAGGCCCGACGATCCGTCGTCTTGAGCGTTCATGGAATTTCCTGTCGATGCGGTGATCCCGCGACTTTCGGCCGAACTCGCGAAAGCGACAGCTGCAATTCTGGTGGCCGAACCCGGTGCCGGCAAAACGACCCGGGTGCCCCTGCAGCTTCTGGATGCTGCATGGCTAAAGGGCCAGAAGATCGTCATGCTCGAACCGCGGCGCCTCGCTGCCCGTGCCGCCGCGCGCCGCATGTCCGAAACCCTGGGCGAGGAAACCGGCGGGACCGTGGGCTATACCATCAGGCTCGACCGCAAAGTCTCGGCTCGCACCCGCATCGAAGTAGTGACCGAAGGCGTGTTGACGAGACGGTTGCAAACCGATCCTGAGCTCGCCGGTGCCGGTCTGGTTATTTTCGATGAATTCCACGAGCGCTCCCTTGACGGTGACCTAGGACTGGTTTTGACGCTCGACGTGCAGCGAGCCTTGCGCAATGATCTCAAAATTCTGTTGATGTCGGCAACTGTGGACGCGGCGAGAATCTCCGCCCATCTCGGCAATGCGGCGGTGATCGATGCGCCGGGCCGGGTTTTCCCGGTGGAGACACGCTACCTCGACAAGGCTCAACGCCAAACAATTTCGCAGGACGCGGCGCGAGCCATCTTCCGGGTCTTGGATGAGACCGACAAAAGCATTCTTGTCTTTCTCCCCGGCGAAGCGGAAATCCGCCGCACGGAAGAAACGCTCAACGCATCGTCACTGCCGAAAGATGTGGTGGTGCGTCCGCTCTACGGCGCCATGGGCTTTGCCGAACAGGACGCCGCGATCAAAGTGCCGCCCACAGGTTGCCGCAAGATTGTGCTGGCCACGACGATTGCCGAAACCAGTCTCACCATTGAGGGCATAGGCGCTGTTATCGATACGGGCTTCAAGCGTGTGCCCCGCTTCGATCCCGCGAGCGGCATGACGGCGCTGGTAACCGCACGCGTGTCGCTTGCGGCCGCCAATCAGCGCCGTGGCCGCGCCGGGCGTTTGGGTCCGGGCGTCTGTTACCGGCTTTGGCCGGAAGCGGAAACCCGGGCGCTCGTTCCCCATGATCAGCCGGAAATTCTGGTTGCGGATTTGGCTCCCTTGGTGCTCGAAATCGCCGCCTGGGGTGTAGCCGATGCAAACTCGCTCGCCTGGCTCGACCCGCCGCCACAGGCTGCCTTTGCTCAAGCCCAGGGCCTGCTGAGGCGTCTTGAGGCCATCGATGAAACGGGCATGGTCACCAGTTTCGGCAAAGCCATGGTGCGATTGCCGCTGCATCCGAGGCTTGCTCATATGGTTGTGCGTGGAGCCAATCCACTTGCCGCCGATTTGGCGGGCTTCCTCTCGGAGCGCGATGGCCTTGGCCGCGCGGCGGGAACGGACATCGCATCAAGACTGGAGCAGATGCGTGGCCCAGCCCGTGATCGCATCCGTGCCGTCTCCAAACAGATCAGGCAGATCGCGGGCATCCAGGTTGCAAACGCGGATGAAAGCATTGGCGTTCTGGTCGCCTTGGCATGGCCGGACCGTATCGCCCAGCGCCGGGGCGGTGACCGGCGTTACCGGTTGTCGGGCGGTGGCGGCGCCGTTCTCCCCGAACACGACGGCCTCGCTGTCCACGATTGGCTCGCCGTCGCCACGACCGACGGCGCGTCGGGAGATCAGAGAATATTTCTGGCCGCACCCCTGTCTCTTGCCGAAATTGAAAATCATTTCGCCGATCAGATCGAATCCCATGACGCTGTTTTCTGGGACAGCCAGTTGAAGGCTGTGAACGCTAGCCGCCAGCGCCGCCTCGGCGCATTGGTTCTCGAAGAAAAGTCCATGACCGCTGCGGCGCCCGAAACCCTGGCGGCGGCGATGACGCAAGGTGTTAGGGAAATGGGGCTGACGGCTCTGCCCTGGAGTGATGAGTCAAAGAACTTGCGTGCCCGTGTGTTATTCCTGCGCCGTCTCTTTCCCGATGACGGCTGGCCGGATTTCTCCGATGGAACCCTTCTCGAAGCGCTCGACCAATGGCTGACGCCCTATCTCGCCGGCATCACCAGCAAGGCCCATCTTGAACGCCTCGACATGCACGCGATTCTGCGGAGCATGGTGCCGCTCGATCTGGCGCGCGGGATCGACAGGCTTGCACCGGTCCGCATCGAGGTCCCCTCCGGCGCCGGAATGCGGATCGACTACGCGACCGAGGGAGACCCCGTGCTGCGGGTGCGGCTTCAAGAAATGTTCGGGCTGGCCAAGACACCCACCATCGCCGAGGGCCGGGCGCATCTGCGAATTGAATTGCTGTCGCCGGCCGGCCGGCCGCTCGCCGTCACCCAATCACTGGAAACCTTCTGGACGAATGGATATCCGTCGGTGAGATCCGACATGCGCGGCCGCTATCCCAAGCATTCATGGCCGGAAGACCCGCTCAACGCAGCTCCGGTGAAGCCGCGCCGCATGCGCTGATGCCGTGCTTGACCGGGCAGGGTGCCGATGCCAAACACCGCAGCGACCCATGATTGACACCTCCCACATCCGAAATTTCTCCATCATCGCCCACATCGACCACGGCAAATCCACGCTGGCTGATCGCCTCATACAGCTCTGCGGCGCGGTCGCTGACCGCGACATGGTCAACCAGATTCTCGATTCGATGGACCTCGAGCGCGAGCGCGGCATCACCATCAAGGCCAACACCGTGCGCCTCGACTACACCGCGCGGAACGGCGAGAAATATGTACTCAATCTGATCGACACGCCGGGCCATGTGGACTTTGCCTATGAGGTTTCACGCTCGCTCGCCGCTTGCGAAGGCTCGCTCCTCGTCGTCGATGCGAGCCAAGGGGTCGAGGCCCAAACGCTCGCTAACGTCTATCAGGCCATTAACAACCACCACGAGATCGTGCCGGTCCTTAACAAGGTTGATCTGCCTGCCGCCGAGCCCGAGCGCATTCGTCAGCAGATCGAGGATGTGATCGGCATCGACGCCTCCGGCGCCATTCCGATTTCGGCCAAAACCGGCTTGGGTGTGCCTGACGTTCTTGAAGCTATTGTGCATCGCTTGCCAGCCCCCAAGGGCGACCGCAAAGCGCCGTTGAAGGCCCTCCTGGTCGATAGCTGGTATGACACCTATCTCGGTGTCGTGGTGCTGGTGCGCATCATCGATGGCGTCATGAAGAAGGGCCAGAAGGTCAGGCTCGTCGCGGCCAATGCCGTATACCAGCTCGACCAGGTCGGTGTTTCGCGGCCACGGCGCGAAATGGTGGACGAATTAGGCCCCGGCGAGATCGGATTTTTTACCGCGTCCATCAAGCAGGTCGCCGACACCCGCGTTGGCGACACTATCGTCGAGGACAAGGCGCCGCTGGTAACGCCGCTGCCCGGTTTCCGTCCGGCACAATCGGTGGTTTTCGCCGGCTTCTTTCCCGTCGATGCGGCGCGCTTTGAAGACCTGCGCGACGCCATCGGCAAACTCCGGCTCAACGACGCAAGCTTTACCTACGAAATGGAAACCTCCGCCGCCCTGGGCTTCGGTTTTCGCTGCGGCTTTCTTGGGCTCCTGCATCTCGAAATCATCCGGGAACGGATCGAGCGCGAGTTCAACGTCGATATTATCACCACAGCACCGTCGGTGATTTATAAGGTGAACCTGCGCGATGGCCGCCAGATCGAGTTGCACAATCCCGTGGACCTTCCGGATCAGACGCTAATTCTCTCCATCGAGGAGCCGTGGATCGAGGCCACCATCCTTGTGCCCGATGAATATCTGGGCTCGATCCTCAAGCTGTGCGAAGACCGGCGCGGCCGCCAGAAACAACTGACTTACGCAGGTTCACGGGCACTTGTCGTCTATGATCTTCCGCTCAACGAGGTCGTGTTCGATTTCTATGACCGGCTGAAGTCGGTGAGCCGTGGCTATGCCAGTTTCGACTACAAGATGGCGGGTTATGAGGAGGGTGACCTCGTGCGCCTTGCCATTCTCGTCAACATGGAGCCGGTCGATGCGCTGGCCATGATCGTACACCGGGCGCGCTCCGAACAGCGTGGCCGGGTGATGTGCGAGAAGCTCAAGGAGCTGATCCCGCGCCACATGTTCCAGATTCCGATCCAGGCGGCGATCGGCGGCAAGATCGTGGCCCGCGAAACCCTCTCCGCATTACGCAAGGATGTGACCGCCAAGTGTTACGGCGGCGATATCAGCCGCAAGCGCAAGCTTCTGGACAAGCAGAAGGAGGGCAAGAAGAAGATGCGGCAGTTCGGAAAAGTTGACATCCCCCAGGAAGCCTTCATCTCGGCACTCAAGATGGACGAGAACTGAGAGGCTGGACGGTAGTTTGGAATAATTCTAAGAACACCCCCAAACCGCAGTCATCGAGTGATCCCGTGAAAAGCTTTTCCGATCTGAACGAACAGGAAATCCTGGCACTGGCGATTTCCAGCGAGGACGATGACGCGCGCGTCTATGCCCATTTTGCCCACTCCTTGATGGAGACCTATCCGGCCTCAGCCAAGGTCTTTATCGAGATGGCCGAGGAGGAGCACCAGCACCGGCGCTGGCTGACCGATCTCTACCAGAAGAAATTCGGCGACTTCATTCCGCTAATCCGCCGCAATGACGTCATTGGCTTCGTCAAGCATAAACCGGCCTGGACCATCGGCAAGCTCAACATCGATGAAATGCGCCGCCGCGCCGAGGTGATCGAGTTTGAGAATTACCGCTTCTACAAACAGGCTGCGGAACGGTCCGCCGATCCGCTGATGAAGACGCTGCTGAACAATCTCGCCGAAGCCGAGAAGGGCCACGAATCGCTGGCAGGAAGGCTTGGCGACAAGCATGTGACAGCCGATGCCAAGATCGAGGAAGGCGAGGCCAAGCGCCGCCTGTTCCTGCTTCAGGTGATCCAGCCGGGCCTCGTGGGCCTGATGGACGGCTCCGTCTCGACCCTAGCACCGCTCTTCGCCGCGGCGTTTGCAACAGGCAGCACGTGGGAGACATTCCTGGTCGGCACGGCGGCATCGGTGGGCGCTGGCATTTCCATGGGGTTTGCCGAGGGCCTCTCCGACGACGGCAAGCTGACGGGGCGGGGACATCCCCTGATTCGTGGCGCCGCAGCCGGCATCATGACGGCGGTGGGTGGCATCGGCCACACATTGCCCTATCTGATTCCCGATTTTAAAACCGCGACAGGCGTGGCGGTCGCGGTGGTCTTTGTCGAGCTCTGGGCGATTTCGTGGATCCGCTATAAATATATGGACACGCCCTTCCTCAAGGCGGCTTTCCAGATCGCCGTTGGCGGCTTTCTGGTCTTCCTCACCGGCATATTGATCGGCAACGCCTGATATCAGGCCAGGCGCAGAACAACGGCCCCGGCCACGATCAGCAAGGCTCCTGTAATGCGCCCCGCCGTCACCTGCTCCTTGAGCACCCGCATCGACATGAGAATAACGAAGAGGATGCTGGTTTCGCGCAGTGCTGCAACCGCAGCGATGGGCGCATGCGACATGGCCCAAATGACGATCCCGTAGGCACTGCCGGATAACAGGGCGCCTGCGAGCCCATTCCGCCAATGGGGTGCGACGGCGGCGAAAACTCCAGGTCCCCGCGTGGCCAGGGCGTAGGCCAGCATTGATACGGCGTCCAGAATGAAGACTAGGCCCGCATATCCCAGGGGCGAGCCTGATGCGCGCCCGCCGAGCCCGTCCACGACCGTGTAGGCGGCAATGAATATTGATGTTCCGAGGGCAAAAAACAGGGTGAGCCCATCGAGTTTGACACCCCTGCGGCCGACAAAGCTGACGAGCCAGATGCCAGCTACAAGAATGCCGATGCCGAAAACGCCCGCCGTGGCAATCTGCTCGCGGGCCACAAACCATGTGACGACCAGCGTAAGCAGCGGCGCCGTGCCTCTGGCGATTGGGTAGACTTGGCTGAGGTCGCCGGTCCGGTAGCTCCGCACCAGGAACAGATTGTAGCCGAGATGCAGCAGTCCAGAAACCAAGGCATAGGGCAGACTTGCGTCTTTAGGCCAGGCGAAGACGGCCAGCATGAGGAGGCCCATGATGCCCGTTAGCAGCTGGATCAGGAACAATGACAAGAAACGGTCGAGCTTCAGCTTGACCAGGACATTCCAACCCGCGTGCATGACGGCAGCGGCAATAACGGCGAGAAATACGTGGGGATCCAAGAGGAGACTCCGGCCAGCGGAGATCAATAGCGCCAGTAGGAATGGGATACCAGCGCGTGGTTAGCGTTATCCGGTATAGCTCAAGGGGTAGGGCATCCGGTGCAGTCCAACGTCGCCGACTGGCGGGGCCGGAGTGCGATTTCCTCGTTCAACGTGAAGCTTGTGGCGCCCAGGATCATCTCGCCCAGGAAGGTAGCCACGAAGGGTGTGTATGTGGTGCACACCGTTGTCACGACGATGTCGTTGCCGTCGGTCATCAGATTGGACAGGCCGGTGGTGGATGGCGTCCCGCATGCCCCGCCGCCGGTGCTCTTTGAGCTCCATTGATTTGTAACGGTGCCGCCGAGATTGCGAAACTGATAAACTTCGACCCGTACAGTGGAAATGTCCCTCGGTGTCATCACCAGCTTGGCCGCATCGAAGTAATCCGTGAAAGCCGCCACAGCTACCGTACCCTCGTTTTGGGTGACAAGATCTCCGACGACGCTCGCAGCATAGGTAACTTTCCGGTTCAGCGAGATAAGCTGCGTGAGGTCCACAAGCCCGAAAAACAGCACAAGCATAAACGGCATGATGAGAGCCATTTCGATGGCTGCAACGCCGCGGTTGTCACGGCGGAATAAAGGCAGTTTGCGGATCGTTTCCATCAGAACGGCTCGTTGCGGAAGATCGCCATGCCATAAAGCCGGCGGGTGTTGCCACTGTTGACGTTGCCAAGAAAATCCATGAACGGAAAAGCAAAGTCCCAATCGTACGTGGCAATGACGGTTCCCGCCACGAGTTGTCCGCCGGGATTGAACACAACCGGATAAGCTCCCCCGCCCGCATCCGGTCCGATTTCCAGCGGATCGCCCATGGCGCCTTCAAGATTGGCGAATGTCGCAGCGTTGTTGACATAAACCGTTACCTTGCCGCTACAATCCGCGACCAGTTCGACAGTGTCGCAGATGATCGTCTTGAAATCGGCTGCCGAGATTAGAGCCGTGCCATCCGTAGTCGAGGCCTGTCCCGTGCGAACCGTACGTGCGGCCGTCTGTGTGGCGTTCTGCAATACATACTCGGTGAAAAGCATAATGCCGGTTTCACAAATACAGCCCAACAGGAAGAAAAAGGGCCCCCCCACGAGCGCAAATTCTATCGCCGTTGCGCCCCGTTCCGATCTGGAAAAACGGCGCAACAGTCCTGCGCGCCATGATTTAAATCGACCCCGCATGATGTTCTCCCGGATTGGCCCGCGCTCCGTTACCGGACCCGGAACGCGGCATTGCCTCGATTAAGCGCCGATATTATCAAGACAGGTTTGCGGTATCGTGAAAAAATTCAGTCTAATTTTAATGAATCCCTGGCGCGGCATTTCTGAAGGCGGCGCCGAAATGCAAAACCCCGGAGTCCGGGGTTTTCCATTTCCTGTGATCTTCCGGGCGATTGATCACTCCGGCGGCTTCGCCTCGTCCGCCTCGGCGGATTTCTGGCCAGTCGCAAGTTCGATCTTGTCTTTATTCCGGTCAAGCACCCAATCCTTCATATGGTCCGGCGTGTCGCCCACATGCATGATCGTTTCGCATTCATTCGCACAAACATAGCTTCGCAGGAGTCCAGCCTCGAAAAGCGCGACATTATTCCGGCCGCCAAGTTGAACATCGATTTCATAATCCGCGATCTGTGCGCCATGTTCGTCCAGAATGACGATATTTGTTGTTCCAAAGCTGCGGCCATGAAGAAACACTTTCTGGCCCTGGATTGTCGCGTCGGCGATACTGGGGTTGCCCACCACAACTACTCCGGCTCCACGTGGCAAATCGATGATCCTTGCTTGATCGGCATAGACGACCAGCGGCTCGGCCGCGGCGGCATGGCTGGCAACGCATGCCAGCGTCATGCCGAGAAAAAGAATTCTGTTGAGACTGCTCTTGATGGTCATGACTCTGGTTTCTCCGCATACGGGTTCAGCCTTGGCTGGTTTCGATCGAAAGCCGTTCGGTATTTGAGCGGGAAATGGTGAATCTTCCCTTAAACCGCGGCTACTCTAAAACCGTCATGGTCCATTCTTGACCGCGAAAACTGGCAATTGGGCAATGCGGGAAATTGAGTTTGAATTCTCTGGCAGTAGAAGTGAGCGTATATTTCATTGGCCGCTCAACGGCGTCAGGAATTGCTGCCTATTGAAGTCGGCATATAGAAAAATACGTAAAAATGTTCGGTAAATACGCCAAACTTGGTAACCAAAATCTGGCTGAACTCCACAGCTTAACGATCTTAGCGAACGGATTTACTTGCCATTAAAGGGTCCTTCGTATGGTGCCGTCATGGTTCATGGAAACGGTGCATGCAGCCTCGTTGTGTTGGACCAAGTGCTGTAAACAACTGGAGTATTCAATGACCAAGCTTATGCGTTTTGTGAAAGACGAGTCCGGTGCGACCGCCATCGAATATGGCCTGATTGCCGCCGCCACGGGCCTCGCTCTCGTGGCCACCATGCCGACGATCGGCACCGCCCTTAACACGACCTTCACCTCGATCGGCGCCAACATGTAATATGGGGCATGGTGTGTGGGCGTCCGAAAGGCCGCCCGCCCCCACGCAAATGTTTTTCGAAATCCACCGGCTGAGCCGGTGGATTTTTTTTGAGATCAGCCAGCCTAAGGTTAACCCGCTCTTAGGAGCGGGCATGTGAGTTTGTAGGCGGCAGGCGCCGGATCGTCCGCGGGGGTCGTCTTTTATGATGCATTTTCTTTCAATTACCCTGTTTCCGCTACTGATGATTGTCGCCGGCGCGGGCGATGCGCTTTCGATGCGCATTCCGAACTGGCTGACAATACTCATTGCCGCAGCATTTTTCCCTATGGCCTTCATCACCGCCATGCCGCTCGCCACCTTCGGGCTTCATGCCGCCGCCGGCCTTGGCTTGTTTGTGATGGGTTTCGCGCTTTTTTCGTTCGGTGTCTTTGGCGGTGGCGATGCGAAACTTTTGGCGGCTGCGGGTTTATGGTTTGGCTGGCCCGATTTCATGGGTTTTCTGGTGATGACCGTATTGGCTGGCGGCGTGCTGGCCGTGGTCGTTTGTGCCTGGTCGCTCGTGCATATTGACGCAAGTTTCAAGGGAAGCTCGTTGTTCAAGCGCTTCGGCGCCATCAAGCCGAATGTTCCCTACGGCTATGCCTTTGCAATCGGCGCCATCCTGGCATTTCCCCAGAGCTGGTGGATGCAAATAGCGGCCTGAGGAGCACAATGATGAACGGGATTAACACAAATTTGACCATTCCCGCCGAGAGTGGCCAATGCGGCACGCGGCAGGCCCTCGGGATAAGGATCTAACAGATGAGTAAGATGCGCGTTGTGATTCTCGGTTTGGCTGCCGGCTCGGCGGTCCTTGCCGGGCTTCTGGCCAAGGGCATGATTGGCGGAAAACCGGATACTGAAGTGGTCGAGATCAACAATGTCCCCATGATCGAGGTTCTCGTCGCGTCGAAGGATATGGCGATGGGTGAGAAGTTGATCGACAGCACGGTCAACTGGCGCGAGTGGCCGAAAGGCAACGTCACTGACGCCATGATCACCAAGAACGAGCAGCCCGACGCACGCGACAAGCTGCAATCGGCGAGAGCGCGCCTGCCGATCTTCGACGGTGAACCGATCCTCGAGAAAAAACTGATCTTGCCGGATCAATCCGGCTTCATGAGCGCCATCCTGCCGAAGGGCATGCGCGCCATCTCCGTGGCGATTTCCGAACGTTCCGCGGTCGGCGGGTTCATTCTGCCGAACGACCGCGTCGATGTAATTTTAACCCGCAAATTCGACGATCTCACCACCGGCCAGAAAATCGTAAAAAGCGAAACGGTGCTGACCAACGTTCGCGTCCTCGCCATCAACCAGACCTATCGCCAGGAAACCGGCGAAGACAAGGTAACTGTTGCCGAAGGCAAGACCGCAACGCTCGAACTTTCTCCGATTCAGTCGGAGGTTGTCTCGATGGTGGAATCGGCGGGCGAACTATCGCTGGCTCTTCGGTCGATCGCCGAGAATGGCGATAAAGGGCTGGATGCTGGCGGCCCAAAACTCTCGGACAAATATGCAAACAGACAGGGGCCCGGCGGCGGAGATCATCTGTTTGTTCGCTACGGCATCGAAACAATAACCTCCAGCCGCTGAGGCAGAACGCCATGTTGCTTGATCGTATTTCTCGCTTGTTGAAGTTGACGGCCGGCAGCGGCGGGTCTCTGATACCGTTGGCTGTGGTTGCCGCCTTGGCCGTCGGTCCCGTAGCGGCACCTGGTGCCCGCGCGACCGATCTCGACTATTCACAGACAGGTTCTTCCGAAGGGCATTTCGTCCGAATCGGGCTTGGCAAGTCGATCGTCATCCGCCTGCCGGCCGATGCCAGGGATGTGATCGTCGGCGATCCAGCCATTGTCGATGCCGTGGTGCGCACCAAGAACACCGCCTATCTCTTTGCCCGCTCGGTTGGGCAGACCAATATCTTCTTCTTCGATGCCCACGGGCGCCAGATCATGAATGTCGATCTGGAAGTGGCTCTCGACATGCTGGCCTTGCAAAAACTTATCGACCGGACCTACCCGGGCTCGCGCATCACTGTGGATACGGTGGGCGTAAATGTCGTGTTGGGCGGCACCGCATCCAACGCTGTCGAGGCCGCGGCCGCCGAGAACATGGCTATAAAGTTCACAGGCCAACCCAGGTTTGTCATCAACGCCATGAAGATTGAAGGCGGCGATCAGGTGATGCTCAAGGTGCGTGTTGTCGAAGTTCAGCGAAATGTTCTGAAGAATCTGGGTATCGATCTCAACGCTTTTTTAACTGCCGGCAAACTTAGTGCGGCATTGCTTACAGGATCCGGAGTTGGCTTCGGAACACCCGGCGCAGATTATTTTGGGCTGGCCTACCAGGACTCCAATGTCAGCATCGACGGACAGATCACGGCCTTGGAATCCCAAGGCTTGATGAGCACCCTGGCGGAACCGACCCTGTCGGCCATTTCAGGTGCCCCAGCACGGTTTCACGCCGGGGGCGAAGTCGCTTACAGGGAATGTACGGGCGGGCTAAACGTCCGGGAATGCGAAATAACGTTCAGGCCGGTCGGCGTTTCACTCGATTTTACGCCTACCGTGCTTACCGAAGGAAGGATCAGCCTTAAAATAAGAACCGAAGTCAGCGAAGAAGGAGAAGAACGTTTCGAAGGGTTTCCTTCGATCGATTCCCGTTCCGCTGAAACCACTGTTGAGCTGCCGTCGGGCGGCTCCATGGTACTCGCAGGCCTGATCAAGAATGTTACCGACCAGCAGGTGGAGGGTACGCCCGGCCTGAAGACTCTGCCGGTTTTAGGGGCTCTGTTCCGCAGCCGGAATTTCCAGCAGAATGCCACGGAACTAGCCGTCATTGTTACACCCTATGTGGTGAATGCCGTGCATGAGAGTCAACTCGCATCGCCTAGCGACCGCCTCAACCTAGCGACCGATGGGCAAACCATCCTGTTTGGCCGCCTCAACAAGGTCTACGGCACCGCCGGCAAACACCCCGACGGCGTCTATCACGGCAACATCGGATTCATCATTGAGTAGCGTGCGGGGAAAGATCATGCTTGAAAGTATCAAAAGACGTGCGCCCATCCATCTCGGATCGTTGATTCTGCTCCTGTCTGCGGTGACGTTGGGGGGCTGCGGAACCGATCATGTAGCGCTGGAGGACGACTACGTTCCGGCCGCGCACTATGAGAATTACCCGATCAAGGTCGCGACAGCGCCTTACAGGGTGGGTATCGCCGCCAAAGCGGGAAGACTTACCCCGGAACAGATCAATGCCGCCAAGAACTTCGCTCACGACGCCCGTAACAATGCCCAGTCGAAGGTCGCCATTCGCTGGCCTTCGGGCGGCGCCAAGTCTCGCCGGGTAGCCCACCAGATCGCTCAGATCTTCGCCGAGGAAGGTGTGCAGGAGTCCATGATCCGCGTTGGTTCTTACCCCGCCGGCGCATCGGCGCCCATCCGGATATCCTATGAACGGAAGGTGGCCGTCACCAGGGAATGTGGCGACTGGTCCTCTGATCTTGGCACCGACTCAACCAACAGCCTTCATCTGAACCACGGCTGCGCCGCGCAACACAACATCGCGGCAATGGTGGCCAGGCCGGAAGACTTCGAGCGGCCGCGCGCCATGTCTCCGATAGAAGCAGCCAACCGCACGGCCGCGATGAACATCTACTATCTCCCATCGGCACCCCTCCCGGCTACTTCGCGTGGCGGGTTCTGACCAGAATGCGATCTAGCAGGACGACATCATGATGATTACTGCAACCCAGACCGCCGCCTCGCCGAATACCGATTACGGTCTTGTGGCTCTCGTGCCGCGCGTCAACATCCAGGCCTTCTGCGATAACCAGCAGACGGCGGAAGCAATGCAGGCCGCCGCCACCGACCGGCGCATGTCGCGAGCCCACGTGACAATCCAGCTGGGCGGCATCATGGCTGCGGCTCAAGTCTATCAAACCCAAGCCACGCCCAATGTTCTTCTCGTCGAATCCCATGGCTCCCGTGACGTGATCCTCTCGGAGCTTGCGCAACTTGCCCAGGTCTGCCAGCCCGATACCAAGGTCATTGTCATCGGCCACCTCAATGACGTGATCCTCTACCGCGAGCTGATCCGGCAGGGTGTGAGCGAGTATCTGGTGGCGCCGCTGCACCAGATCCAAATCATCGAAACGATCGCAAATCTCTTTCACGACCCCAAATCGGCCCCCGTGGGAAAGGTCATTGCCTTTGTTGGCGCCAAGGGCGGCGTCGGCTCGAGCACCATTGCCCACAATATCGCCTGGCAAATGTCCAAGCGCTACGCCACCGACACGGTGATCACCGATCTGGATTTGGCGTTTGGCACCGCCGGCCTCAACTTCAACCAGGATTCCTCCGTGGGCATGATCGACGCCCTCGGCCAGCCCGACCGGCTCGATTCGACTTTGGTCGACCGCCTTCTCACCAAGCTTGGTGACAAATTGAGCCTGCTCAGCGGGCCGGGCGGAGTGGACCGTGAAATCAGCATGGATTCCCATGCGGTTGAAACCATCTTGAGCGCAATTCGCGGCAGCGTACCCTGTGTTATTGTCGACGTACCCAACATGTGGGCTCCCTGGATCAGATCAACTCTGATACACGCGGATTTGGTGGTGATCACGGCGACCCCCGAACTCGCCAGTCTCCGTAACACCAAAAATCTCTTCGATATGCTGAAGCAAGCCCGGCCCAATGATCCGCCGCCGAAGATCGTTCTGAACCAGGTTGGCATCCCGAAACGTCCGGAAATTCCAGCCTCGGAATTCGGCAAGGCGATTGGGGCCGAGGTGAGTTGCATTATCCCGTTTGACGGCCAGACATTCGGAACGGCCCAGAGCAATGGCCAGATGATTTTCGAAGTCGCTGCGAAATCGAAATCAGCAGAGGCGCTCGCCGGGCTGGCCCAGATCATCGCCGGCACGGAAAAGCCAGGTAAAGCGGTGAAATCCGGGCTGACCTCAATCTTTGACAAGCTGGCGTTGCGGAGAAAGAAATAAATAATGTTTGGCAAGCGCACGGACGAGATTCAATCAACCGGCGGGATTCCGGCAGGGGGACAGCCAACCTCCATCCCCGCGGCATTGGCCGCGCCGCCCTCTGCGATTCCCGATCTTCAGCTTCCGTCTCCTGCCGGATTTGGCCCCCAATCCGGCCGCAATGGGAACAACAATCCCAAAGCGCTCCCCCAAACCTCGCCCCGCAAGGCGGAAAGCATTCATTCCAGTCACCGGTCGGAGAATTACTACGACATCAAGAGCACGATATTCAACGCGCTTATCGATGCCATAGACCTCACTCAACTCGGTCAACTCGATCGCGATGCCGCTCGTGACGAAATCCGCGATATCGTCAATGAGATAATCACTCTAAAAGATGTCGTGATGTCTATCGCCGAGCAGGAGGAATTGCTCGAGGATATCTGCAACGACGTCCTGGGTTATGGTCCGCTTGAGCCGCTCCTGTCTCGCGATGACATCGCCGACATTATGGTGAACGGCGCGGGCACCACCTTTATCGAAGTTGGCGGCAAGATGCAGAAGACCGGCGTGCGCTTCCGCGACAACGCCCAGCTTCTCAACATTTGCCAGCGCATCGTCAGTCAGATCGGCCGGCGCGTCGACGAATCAAGCCCCATATGCGACGCGCGCCTTCCCGACGGCTCGCGCGTTAACGTCATCGTGCCGCCGCTCTCGATCGACGGTCCGGCACTGACCATCCGCAAGTTCAAGAAGGACCGGCTGAAGCTGCCGGATCTGGTGAAATTCGGCTCGATCACGCCAGAAGGTGCAACCGTCCTCGAGATTATTGGCCGCGTGCGTTGCAACGTCCTTATTTCCGGCGGCACGGGCTCCGGTAAAACCACGCTGTTGAACTGTCTCACCGGCTATATCGACTTGGATGAGCGCGTCATCACTTGCGAAGACGCCGCCGAACTGCAATTGCAGCAGCCTCATGTTGTACGTCTTGAAACCCGCCCGCCGAACCTCGAGGGCGAGGGCGAAATCACCATGCGCGATCTGGTGAAAAATTGCCTGCGCATGCGGCCGGAGCGGATCATCGTCGGCGAGGTCCGCGGACCGGAAGCATTCGATCTCCTGCAGGCGATGAACACCGGTCACGACGGTTCCATGGGCACCCTGCATGCCAACACGCCTCGCGAAGGGCTTGCGCGCCTCGAATCGATGATCACCATGGGCGGCTTTACCTTGCCGTCGAAGACGATCAAGGAAATGATATGCGGTTCAATCGACGTGATTGTGCAGGCTGCCCGGCTGCGCGATGGCTCGCGCCGCATCACCCACATTACCGAAGTCGTGGGCATGGAAGGCGACGTGATCATCACCCAGGATCTTATGGTCTATGAAATCATAGGCGAGGATGCCAACGGCAAGATCATTGGCCGTCACCGCTCCACTGGCATCGCACGCCCGCATTTTTGGGATCGTGCTCGATACTACAATGAGGAACGCCGTCTCGCCGACGCGCTGGAAAAGGCCGAAGCGCACAATGAGGAATGAGTACGGCTTCTGAGGGACGGATCAAATGTTTTTCGGCCAAGATATTGCCCAACTCGCGTTCATCGCCATGGTTGTCGTGGCCGTTGGCGGTGTGGTGTTGGCGCTTCTGTTCCCCATGTTTTCCGGCAGTGGCTCGTCGAAACGAATCAAGGCTATCAGTGAAGGCCGGCGGACTGCCGGAGCTGGAGCGCAAGCTGCCGCGGCGCGGCGGATTGACGGTCAGAAAGATACGCGCCGCAAACAAATCCAGGAAACCCTGAATCAGATTGAGGACCGTCAAAAAACCGTACGAAAGCGGCGGATGACATTGCGCATGCTGATTATGCAGTCTGGCTTGGACATCCAGACACGGCATTTTTGGTTCATGTCGTTTGGCCTCGGACTGGCTTTCGCGCTCATTCCGCTCGCTTTTGGCATTCCATGGTACGTTTCGGTGCTTGCAAGCATTGTCGGTACTTTTGGCTTGCCACGCTGGATTCTCGGCTTGCTCCGCCGCCGCCGCCAGAATGTGTTTCTCAACGACTTCGCCGACGCTATCGATGTGATGGTGCGCGGCCTCAAGGCCGGGTTGCCCGTGTCGGATGCGATGAAGGTCATAGCGGCGGAATCCGGCCCTCCCGTCGGTCCTGAGTTTCTTGAGGTCGTCGAAGGTCAGCGCGTTGGCATCGCCATCGACCAAGGCGTAGAACGCATGTACGAACGCATACCGCTGGCCGAGGTGAATTTCCTCGGTATTGTCATGGGCATTCAGTCGAAGACAGGCGGCAATTTGTCGGAAGCGCTCAACAACCTGTCCAAAGTGCTGCGCGACCGAAAGAAAATGAAGGCGAAAATTCGCGCTGTCAGTCAGGAAGCCAAATCATCGGCGGCGATTATTGGTTCACTTCCCTTCATCATCGTGGGCGCGCTCACCGTATTGAACCCCGCATATCTCACACCGCTTTTCGAGACCAGCACCGGAAATCTCATGCTCGTGGGCTGCGTTACTTGGATGACGATAGGCGTTCTTGTGATGCGCAAGATGATCAATTTCCAGATTTAGCGGTGGAAACCCGGGCCGATGATTGAACTCGTCAAAAACCTGTTGCACATCGAGACGATGATTACCCTTCTGACGGGAATGGCGGTCTTTGCCACCATACTCACGGTCGCGGCACCTCTGTTTGACAACGACAAGCTCAAGGCTCGCATTAAAGCGGTGGGCCTGGAACGCGACAAGCTACGGGCCGCCCAGCGTTCAGCACTTATCGCAAGTGAAACCAGGTTGCGCGAAAAACCAAAAACCGATCTCATGTCTCAACTCGTCGAGGGCCTCAATCTCCGCCGTATCTTCGAAGCGGAGGTCTCACGCGACAGGCTCCGTCAGGCAGGTTTGCGCAGCGAGCGCCATCTAGTCGTCTTTCTGGCGGTGCGTTTCGTTGTGCCGATCTTGATGGCAGCCCTTGTTTTCATTTATTCATCGACAGTCTTTGCTGACCGGGTGGGGCCGTCGATGCGGCTGGTCGCGACCGTTTTGGGGCTCGTTCTGGGTTACTATCTTCCCAACATTCTTCTCAAAAATCTTGTGACTCGCCGGCAGGAATCGATCAAGAGAGCCTGGTCTGACGCTCTGGATCTTCTGCTAATCTGCGTTGAATCTGGGATGGCGATCGAACCGGCCATGCAGCGTGTTGCCCGTGAAATTGGCACCGCCTCCGTCCCTCTCGCCGAGGAGATGACCCTCACGGTTGCCGAGCTTTCGTATTTGCAGGAGCGCCGCAAGGCTTACGAGAACCTGGGTAAACGAACCGGCCTTGCGACCGTGCGATCGGTGGTGACCAGTCTCATTCAGTCCGAACGCTACGGTACGCCCTTGGGCACCGCCTTGCGCGTTCTCGCCCAGGAAAATCGTGACATGCGCATGTCGGAAGCGGAAAAAAAGGCCGCGGCCCTGCCTCCCAAGCTGACAGTACCCATGATTCTGTTCTTCCTGCCGGTCATTTTCGTGGTCATTCTCGGACCCTCGGTCATCCTGGTGTTGAAGTTCCAGTAAATTGAAGGCGAACATGGAAAAAGAGCGCGGAGAAAATTCCGCGCTCTTTGACTTCCACCCGTGCGAGAGCTCAGGATTAGCCTTGTCCACCCTTCGCGAGCTGCTGCCAAGTGTTTGGCTGGGACAGCATTTTCTGCAGATAACCCATGTTTGCTTCGACTTGCTCCGGCGGGAGATCTTCGCTGGCGATCTTGCGGGCCTCCTCGAACCTGCTCTGCAAACCAACCACGAGGGCCAGATTTTGCCGGATGCGGGGCTGGGTGCCCGCCTTCGGCAATAGCGAAGCCTGGCGCAGAGTCGTTTCGGCTTGGTTCAAATTCCCCTGCAACGCAAAGGACATGCCCATGTTGTTCAGAACGCTCAGTTCGTTGGGTTGCAGCGCCAGTGCTTTGCCGTATTCACCTTGGGCCTTGTCATAAAGACCCTGCTGGTCGTAGGTCGAACCCAATGCGGAATGCACGCGCCAATCGGCCCCGGAACTTGCCGCCGCCCGCTCTAGGATTGGCAACGCGTCGGACGATTTGCCGGCCTGTGCCAGCTTCTTGCCGAAGAGGATCGCGAGCTTCGAATTCGCAGGATGTTTGTGATGGAGCTGCTTGAGTACACTCATCTGCCGATCGGTCTGCCCCAGGGTTTCGAGCCCGCTCGCGTAGGCAATTCCTTTGCCGATGTTACCAGGATCCTCTTGCCACGCTTTGCCGAGTTTGGCGATGGCCTGAATGGAGGGCGGTTCCGTCGATGCCGTACTCATGCTGTCGAGCTGTTCGAGGCTTGCACTTTTTTGACAACCGGCTAACGCCGCTGCCGAGACCGCAATAACCAGCGCCGTTGTGAGACGGCCTCGTTTCACAAACAAACCCATAAAAAAAGCTCCACGAAAAGAAGAGGCAAACCCCACCGGAATGCCGATCATGGAAGTGACTGGTCAATAAACCATTAACCATACGCGCTGCCCGTCTATAAGGGGGCGAAACGAGGGAAGCGATCCATGCCGGAACCGGGGAATATTCTTCTGCCCACAGCCGAGAAGGCAAAAGCTATTGTCATTACGGCCACCACCAAATCCCGTTGGCCCGCTCTTCAGGCGTCGCTTTCAGCCGCCGGGCGGAACTGGGCGGAGGTCCATGGCTTCTCCGGTGAAGCCGGAAAACACATTGCCATTCCCGATGCCCGGGGGACGCTCGGCTCCGTTATTACCGGCGTGAACGAGAACTCTTTTGGCGAACCTTTCGCGCTCGGCTGCTTGTCACGCGCCCTTCCTCCCGACTTGTATGCGTTCGGCGAAGGCGTCGCCGATACCCGGCTGGCCGCCCTGGGCTGGTGCCTTGAAGCCTATAGTTTCGATGCCTATGGCAAGATCGCCGATAAACCTGCCCGCCTGTTATGCCCCGCCGGTGTGGAGCGCACCGAGGTTCTGCGCGCCGCCGAAGCCGCGTGGTTCACGCGCGATCTCATTAACACCCCTGCCTCCGATATGGGACCGGACGAACTTGAAGAAGCGGCAAGCACCATGGCCCGCACCTTCAAAGCCAAGATCACCGTGACGAGAGGACCCGCTCTTGAACGCGGTTTCCCGATGATCCACCACGTCGGCAAGGCCAGCCCGAGAGCACCCCGCTTGATTGACATCACCTGGGGACCGGCGCGAGCACCAAAGGTGACGCTGGTTGGTAAAGGCGTGTGTTTCGACACCGGCGGTCTCGATATCAAACCTGCCGCTGGCATGTTGCTGATGAAGAAGGATATGGGCGGGGCTGCAACCGTCCTTGGTCTGGCCCGGATGGTTATGTCGGCGAAATTGCCGGTGAGGCTTCGCGTCCTCATTCCGGCAGTGGACAATGCCATTGCCGGCAACGCCTTCCGCCCCGGTGATGTATTGCGCAGTCGCAAGGGCCTAACGGTGGAGATCGGGAACACCGACGCCGAGGGCCGTCTCGTCCTCGCCGATGCGCTGGCCTTGGGCGACGAAGAAAAGCCTGACCTGTTGATCGATATGGCGACGCTCACCGGTGCGGCCCGCGTGGCGTTGGGGCCCGATCTGCCGCCCTTCTATACCGGCGACGAGGCCGTGGCTGAAGCGCTCGCGCGATGGGCGCGCACCGAAAACGACCCTCTCTGGCGCATGCCGCTATGGGCGCCCTATGCCCGGCTGTTCGAATCCGGGATTGCCGATATGGACAATAGCGGTGATTCGGGATTTGCCGGCTCGATCACAGCGGCATTGTTCCTCAAGCGCTTTGTCGAACATGCCAAAACCCATGTGCACTTCGATATTTATGCCTGGACGCCAAAGGCCCGCCCCGGCAGGCCCAGAGGGGCGGAAGCACAGGGGCAAAGGGCGCTGTTTGCCATGATCCGGGACCGCTACACGAAACAGCTTGCGCCCACGCCGACTTTGCGCAAAAAAGATACGGATCCGTAACAATCAAGGCGTTGCGGCGGCGAATCGAATGTCACTGTCCCTAAATCCCGCACAGGCTTTGAAGCTTTGGCACCAGGTGTCCTTGGCGATGGTGCGGGATGCCGAATCCGACCTGTCGCTTCGCCAAATCAGTATTCTTCTTACCATTTACCTCGAAGCCCCGCCCCACACGGTGCGCGATCTTGCCAAAAAGCTTGAAGTTTCCAAGCCCGTCATCACTCGGGCGCTCGATACCATGGGAAAGCTCGAACTTGTCTCGCGCCGCCGCGACAGCAAGGATCGCCGCAATGTTCTGGTGCAGCGCACGGTAAAGGGCGCGCTCTATCTGGAGGGTTTTGCCGACACGATTGGCAAGCTGTCGCAAAGCATTTAACAGTCGCGCCATGGCCGGACTAGATCAGCGATTGAATGCCTACCGTCCCGATCTGGCGGACGCCCGCCTCATGGGCCGCATCGCCGCGGAACGCTTTGTGGAGGGCCGCAGCATGCAGGTGATCGACCCGCTGATCGCCGTTCACCAGGCCGCCCGTTTCGATGCGACGCAAACCTCCCAGGCGCTCATGGGCGAGATGGTCCGTGTCTTCGAGGTCCAAGAGGGCTGGGCCTATGTTCAACTGGAGCGCGATGGCTACGTCGGCTATGTCTCTGCTGACGCCCTCGCCTCCGAGGTTCCCCCGCCTACACACCGGATCGCGGTCCCGTCGACCTTCCTCTATTCCGGGCCAAACATAAAAATACAACCCGTAACCATCGCCCCGATGAATGCCGCCGTGGCCGTAACTGGCGGCGATGAAAAATTTGCGCAAACCTCCACGGGCCGCTTCGTATACAGCCGCCATCTCAAACCGATAGGCGAGGCCGAGCGCGACTTTGTGGCGGTGGCGGAAATGTTCCGGAACGCGCCCTACTACTGGGGAGGCAAGTCCATCCACGGGCTCGATTGCTCCGGGCTCATCCAACTGGCGCTGCAAGCCTGCGGCATGGATTGCCCGCGTGACAGCGACATGCAGGAAGAACGTCTGGGCACGGCTCTTCCCAACGACAATCTAGATGGCCTTCGGCGTGGCGATCTTGTTTTCTGGGCTGGTCACGCGGGGATCATGACCGATGAACAAAGCCTGTTGCATTCGAATGGCTATCATATGATGACTTTAACCGAACCCCTGCGCGAAGCCGTGGACCGCATCGCCGCCGCCGGCAATCGGGTGACCAGCATCAAGCGGCTCTAGTAGCCCCGCGCGCGGTCCACCAGGTTTTCAAGCGGCAAGCCCTGTTTGTGCCGTTCGATCTGGCGGGCGACATAGGCGCAGACAACCTCCGGATCGCTGTCCGCCGCAAGGTGGGGTGTCACGGTCAACTTGGGGTGAGTCCACAACGGGCTATCGGGCGGCAAGGGTTCAGTTACGAAGACATCGAGCGTCGCTGCATGAAGTTCACCCGCATCGAGCGCCGCGAGAATATCCTCGGCCACCTGCTGGCGGCCGCGGCCCGCGTTGATGATCACCGGAGCCCCGAAAGGGCCTGACCGGGACAGCTTGCGGATCGTTTCGCCATTGATGATGCCGTCCGTATCCGGCGTGGCGGGCAGCAGCGACACGAGGACATCGGTGCGGGCGAGAAACGCATCGAACTCAGACGCGCCCGCGAAACTTTCAACACCGGGAATGTCCTTCCGTGTCCGGCTCCAGCCAGCAACTTTGAATCCGAGATCGCGCAGGCGCGCCGCCGATGCTTGCCCCATAACCCCGAGCCCCATGATGCCAATGGAGAGTGCCGAGGCTGCGTGGGTTGGGAAGGAATCCCACACCTTGTTCTTTTGATTCTCGTCGACGCGGCGCTGTTGCCGGTGGTGCAGCAACACATGCAGCACGACATATTCAGCCATTCGGCCGGTGAGGTCCGGATCGTTCACCCGCACAATCGGAATATTGGAAGGCAGCGTCGGGTCTTTAAGAATTGCATCGACGCCAGCACCCAATGAAAAGATCGCCTTCAGCTTCGGCAGGCTCTTCAGCAGATGGCGCGGCGGCAGCCAGGCGGCCGTATATTCGATGTCTTCGATGCGCCCCATCCCATCGGGCCAACTGCGGACATCGAGCGCCGGCGCCGCTTTGCGCATGGCCCTGGTCCACACATCGACCGGCCAGGTGGGGAGTATGAAAAGAAAAGCCATGCCTATTGCTTTACGACTGCTTCGGATACCGGTTTGAGATTGAGCGCCGCGGCGATGAGGGCCTTGGTATAGTCGGTCTTGGGCTTGGCGAAAACCTCCGCCGTGGGCCCCGATTCCACCATGACGCCGTTCCGCATCACAATGACTTCGTTGGCCAGCGCCCGCACCACGCGAAGATCATGACTGATAAACAGAAAGGCGAGATTATGTTTCTGCTGCAATCCGCGCAACAGATCGACGATCTGCGCCTGTACTGACATATCAAGCGCCGAGGTGGGCTCGTCCAGCATGATAAAGCGCGGATCCAAAGCCAGAGCGCGCGCTATGGCAATGCGCTGGCGCTGGCCGCCGGAGAATTCGTGCGGATAACGGTCCATGGTTTCGGGATCGAGGCCCACTTCGATAAGTGCGGCGGCAACGCGCGCGCGGCGCTCATCGGCCGTCAGCTGCTTGCCCTGCACCAGCAGCCCCTCCTCGACGATCTGCTGAACCGAAAGCCTGGGCGAGAGCGACCCGTAGGGGTCCTGGAAAACGATCTGCATCTCCTTGCGGAGCGGCCGCATCATCTTTGAATTGAAACGGTCGATGGATTTCCCCATGTAGACGATCGGCCCTTCCGAGGAGATCAGGCGGAGAAGTGCCAGCCCCAGCGTCGTCTTGCCCGAACCCGACTCGCCCACCACGCCAAGGGTCTGCCCGGCGCGCACCGTGGCGTCGATGCCGTCCACCGCCTTGATGTGTCCAATGGTCCGGCGAAAGAAGCCGCGCTTGATGGGGAACCAGACTTTCAGCCCCTTGGTTTCAAGTACGGTAGGTGCCGTTGGATCGTGAGCCGGCGGCAGCCCTTTCGGTTCCGCCGAAAGCAGCATCTTGGTGTAAGCATGCTTGGGGGTCCTGAAAATGGTTTTCGCATCGCCCTGTTCGACAATCTTGCCCTTCTGCATCACCGCCACCGTATCGGCCATATGGCGCACGATGCCCAGATCGTGGGTGATCAGCAGCAGCGCCATGCCGAATTCCGCCTTAAGGTCCTTAAGCAGCTTCAAAATTTGCGCCTGCACGGTGACATCGAGCGCCGTCGTCGGCTCGTCGGCGATGAGGAGATCGGGGTTGTTGGCGAGCGCCATGGCAATCATCACGCGCTGGCGCTGTCCGCCCGATAGTTGGTGGGGATAATCGAGGAGCCGCGTCTCTGGGTCGCGTATACCTGTTTTGCTGAGCAGTTCCACGATACGCTCCCGCTGGGCCGCACCCGTGAGTCCCTTGTGCAGCTCTAGAATCTCGCCGATCTGCCGCTCCACCGAATGTAGCGGGTTGAGCGAGGTCATCGGCTCCTGGAAGATCATGGTGATATCGTTGCCGCGCACCCGGCGGAGATCGCTCTCGTCGGCATCGAGCAATTCCTGGCCGTTGAACCTGATCGAGCCCGAGGGATGCGATGCCGAAGGATAGGGCAGCAGTTTGAGGATCGACAAGGCGGACACGGATTTGCCCGAACCCGATTCACCCACGAGCGCCAGTGTCTCGCCCTTGTTGATGGCGAAGGATACGCGATCGACCGCCAGCGTGGCGCGCGCGCCCTGGTGAAAGGCGACCGAGAGGTCCTTCACCTCAAGAAGTGGCTCGATCATGCGAAAGTCTTCCGTGGATCGAGGGCATCACGCACCGCTTCGCCGATAAAGACGAGGAGAGACAGCATGATCGAGACGACCATGAAGCCGGTGATGCCAAGCCACGGCGCCTGCAGATTGTTCTTGCCCTGTGCCACGAGTTCGCCAAGTGATGCGGAACCCGGCGGCAGGCCGAAGCCGAGGAAATCGAGCGAGGTCAGCGTCGTCACCGAGCCCGCCAGAATGAAAGGCATGAAGGTGATGGTGGAAACCACCGCATTGGGCATGAGATGCTTGAACATGATGCGCAAGTCAGAAAGCCCCAGCGCCCGGGCCGCCCGCACATATTCAAAATTGCGGGCACGGAGAAATTCGGCCCGCACCAAACCCACCAGCCCCGTCCATGAAAACAGCAAGAGGATGAACAGCAGGATCCAGAAGGTCGGCGTGATGAACGCGGCGAGGATGATCAGCAGATAGAGGGTCGGCATGGACGTCCAGATATCGATGAAGCGCTGGAACATGAGATCGGTCCAGCCGCCGAAGAAACCTTGCACCGCGCCCGCCGCCATGCCGATGATGGAGGACAGGATCGTGAGAATCAGCCCGAAGGCGACCGAGATGCGAAACCCATAGATGAGACGGGCCACCACATCGCGGCCCTGGTCGTCGGTGCCGAGCCAGTTCATATTGCCGAAGGTGCAATTGGGATCGCCGGTGCCAGCCTGATATTTTACGCAAGCCTGTTCATCCGTGAGGCTCGAAGCCGGTGGTGAAGGGGCGGGGCTTGGCAGTTCGTTGTTCACCGTGTTGTAGGAATAGCGGATCGGCGGCCAAACCATCCAGCCATTGGCGGCGATTTCCTCTTGATTGACCGGATCGCGATAATCCGTGCGCGCCAGGAAGCCGCCGAATTTCGACTCAGGATAATCTACGAAGGTCGGGAACAGCAGATCGCCCTTGTAGGACACCAGCATCGGGCGGTCATTGGCGATGAACGGCGCGAACACCGCGATAAAAAACAGCACGGTGAAAATCCAAAAGGACCAGAAGCCCCGCCGGTTCGATTTGAAAATCTGCCAGCGCCGCGCGTTCAGCCCGGAGAGTTTCGCCCATCGCATGGGCTAGACGTCCCGCCGCTCGAAATCGATGCGGGGATCGATCCAGGTGTACATGAGGTCCGAGATAAGGCCGACGACGAGGCCTACCAGCGTGAACACATAAAGATTGGCGAAGACGATGGGATAATCGCGATCGAGTGCGGCCTTGTAGGTGAGATACCCCAGCCCATCCAGGGAGAATACCGTTTCAATGAGCAGCGCTCCGGTAAAAAAAGCGCCGAGGAAGGCGCCGGGGAAACCGGCAATCACTAGCAGCATGGCATTGCGAAACACATGGCCGTAGAGGACTTGCTTTTCACTCAGGCCCTTGGCCCGCGCCGTCACCACATATTGCTTGCGGATTTCATCGAGGAAGGAGTTCTTGGTGAGCAGCGTCATGGTAGCAAAGCCGCCGATGCCCATGGCGAGGAGCGGCAGCGCCAGATGCCAGGCGTAGTCCGCAACCTTGCCCATCACGCTCAAGGATTCAAAATTATCAGAGGTGAGTCCGCGCAACGGGAACCAGCTGAAATAGCTGCCGCCAGCGAATACCACGATCAGCATGATGGCGAGGATAAAACTCGGAATGGCATATCCCACGATGATAACGCC
>JBKKDI010000029.1:0-4110 GCA_046708645.1 Aestuariivirga sp. | reverse complement strand
ACATTTTGAGCTGACCGGCCCCGAAGGCCGGATCTCCCTTTCCAGCGCCAAGCTCAGCGCCTTCCTGGCCTATCTGGCGATAGCCACGAAGCCCGTGCCGCGCGAACAGCTCACCACGCTTCTGTGGGGGTCGCATTTCGAAGACCAGGCGCGGCAAAATTTCCGTCAGGCGCTCGCCCGCTTGCGCAAAGCCATCGGGACGGAGGCGTTGATTTCGGACGACAATACGGTGCAGCTTTCGCCGTTAGCTATGGCAAGCGACGCGCGCCAGTTTGAAAGCCTTGTCCGCGGCGGCTCGGCGGATGACATGCGGCGGGCGGTTGACCTGCTCGATGGCGACTTGCTTGCCGGAATCGAAGTGAAGGAACCTCCTTGGGAGGACTGGCTCAGCGCGGAACGCCACCGTATCGGCAACCTCGCCTGCGGTGTCCTGGTGCGCCTCGGCAGGATCGAACTTGATGAGGGCAGGGCGGCGGATGCGTTGCGGCTTGCCGAGGCTTGTATCCGGCGTGACATTTTCCGCGAGGACGCACACCGGCTTGCCATTCAGGCCTTCGTCGCCCTGGGCCGCCGTGCTGAAGCACTGAAGCATTACCAGAGCATGGCCGAGAGATTGAAACAGGAACTTGGCACAGCGCCCGAAGCCGAAACAATACAGATTTACGAACAAGCGCGTGCAAACGCCGGTGTCAGGGATGAAGCGCCGTCACCGGCGCCGGTCCGAAAACCGTCCATTGCCGTCCTGCCTTTCGCCAATCTCAGCAACGATCCGGAGCAGGACTATTTCGCCGATGGCATGGTCGACGAAATCATCACCGCGCTGTCGCGGCTGCACTGGTTGTTCGTCATCGCGCGCAATTCGAGCTTCACCTACAAGGGCCGTGCCGTCGATGTGAAGCAGGTGGGGCGCGAACTCGGCGTCCGTTATGTGCTGGAAGGCAGCGTCCGCAAGGCGGGCAATCGCCTGCGCATTGGCGGTCAGCTCATCGACGCCGCCACGGGTGCGGCGCTCTGGGCCGACCGGATCGAGGGCGAACTCAAGGATGTGTTCGACTTGCAGGACATGGTGACGGCCAAGGTCGTTGGGGCGATCTCGCCGAAGCTTGAGCAGGCCGAAATCGAACGGTCGAAACGCAAACCGACCGGCAGTCTCGATGCCTATGACTATTACCTTCGCGGCCTGGCCGAGGTGCCAAAATGGACCCGCGAAGGCAATGAACAGGCACTGGCGCATTTCTATCGGGCAATCGAACTCGATCCCGAATTTGCCTCGGCCTACGGCATGGCGGCGCGCTGCTATTCGCAGCGGCAGGCCGGTGGCTGGATCAGCGACTACCCATTGGCGATTGCCGAAGTGCACCGGCTCGCCCGCCGCGCGTTGGAGCTTGGCCAGGACGACTCGGTCGCCCTCAGCGCCACAGGCATGGCGCTGGCTTTTGTGGCTGGGGAACTTGAAACCGGCGGTGCGCTGATCGGCAAAAGTCTGGAGCTTAATCCCAACCTTGCCCCGGCCTGGATGTTCAGCGGATGGGTAAAGGCGTGGTCGGGCGAGGCCGACACCGCGATCAGCCACGTTACGCGGGCGATGCATCTCAGCCCCCATGATCCCAGCATATCCAACATGCGATGGGCGATCGCGTTTGCGTATTTCATCGCCAGCCGTTACCCCGAGGCGTTGTCGGTGTTGGAATCGGTGACGGCGGCGCCGCAGAACGGGGTTTTTGCGATGGCGACCGCCGCCGCCAGCGCCGCGCTCTTGGGGCGCATGGACGAGGCTGAGCGCGCGGTTTCCCAACTCCGCGCAATCGATCCCACATTGCGGCTCGCCAATCTCAGGCAACGCTTTCCGATCAAGCGCAAGGAAGATTTCGCGCGCTGGACGGATGGTTTGAGAAAGGCGGGCCTGCCGGAATGACGGATTGGTCTCCGCTGAGATTATGATTTGGTGTAACCCGTCTGCACTCCGCCAAGGCTAAAGGAGATTTATGTTCACGCTCTATGCCAAGAAAAATGCAGGGTCGGTTGCCGTGGAGGCGATGCTGGCCGTGTGTGGTGCTGCCTATGAGATCAAGGACGTCACGCGCGATGCGGCAGGCAAATTTCCTGCCTTTATTTTTGATGTCAACCCGAGAGGTGAGGTGCCCACTCTTGTTCTTCCCGACGGCAGCATCATGACGGAGAGTGCGGCCATCCTCATCCATCTCGCGGACATATTTCCGCAAGCGGGTTTGGCTCCCGCTGCTCTGTCTCCGCTGCGGCCCCGTTACCTACGCTGGATGCTGTTCCTCGCCACGACCCTCTATATGAGCGATCTCAGGATGTTATATCCAGCCCGCTACACGGCCGATCCGGCGGGCGCCGCTGGCATCAAGGCGAACGCAACTGCCGCCATGCAGGCGGAGTTTGCGATTCTTTCGGATGCAATCGCGGAAGGCCCCTTCATTCTCGGCTCGCCGATGAGTGCGGTTGATATTTATGCGGCGATGCTGGCCACCTGGGCCGCGGACGTCGCCGCACTTTTTGCCAAGCATCCGAACATCAAGGTTTTGCATGACAGCGTCGCCGCCGTGCCCGCCATCGCAAGGGTGTGGGCGCGCAACGGGATGTAGGGTTATTTGTTCTGCCCACGCTCAATATAACAACAACCTGCGAGTTTGCCCAGTAATTCCCTTCCCCCCTCGCGGGGGAAGGTGGCGCGAATGCGCCGGATGAGGGGGTGGTGCAACGAGTCAGGTGTTTGATGGCTGGGAATCGCTGAACCAGCCCCCTCTTCCGGCTCGCGCCAAGGAGCGTGATCCACCTTCCCCCCGCGAGGGGGGAAGGGAGAAAAGTAGTGTGCGGCGAACGCGCGTTTCGAGCCTCAATCATGCCCGCCGCCGCAAAACTTGCGTCTTTGTTGATCTTTGTATTCGCAGCCACACTCTCCTTAACAGGACAGCTGTGGACTTGATGCGGGCGTCGGCAACAAGCGAAGAGGATGACCGGGTCGAGCCCGGTCATGATGAGAGTTATTGGAACACCTCAAGCGGCCTTTTCGCTAGCTACGCCGAGATCAAGCACGCGGCAGATGGCGTAGACGAGGTCGGCGCGGTTGAGGGTGTAGAAGTGGAAGTGTTTCACGCCTTCGCGCCGCAGCGCCGCCACCTGTTCAGCGGCCACCATGGCGGCCACGAGGTTGCGAGTCTCGGGATCGGTGTCGAGCCCTTCGAAGCGCCGCGCCAATGCCGGGGGCATGTGAGCGCCGCATTTTGCCGCGAATTCCCCGACCCGGGAAAATGACGTGATGGGCAAAATGCCCGGCACCAGATCGATGCCGATGCCGCGCGCGAAAATGCGGTCGCGGAGCCTGAGGAAAAAGGCGTTGTGAAAGAAAAATTGCGAGATGGCGCGGGTGGCGCCGTGGTCCGCCTTGTCCGCCATGAAGGCCAGATCTTCTTCAATGGACACGGACTCCGGGTGGCGCTCGGGATAGGCGGCGACGGAAATTTCAAAACCGCCGATATCGCTTATGCCGCGCACCAGGTCGGCGGCGTTGCGGTAGCCATCGGGGTGGGGCACAAACTTCTCACCAACGCCACCTTGCGGATCGCCGCGCAACGCCACGATGTGCCTGACGCCCGCCTTCTTGTAGTCGTGGATAACGGCGTTCACTTCGTCCTTGCTGGCGCCCACGCAGGTGAGGTGGCCCGCGGGCTTGAGCGCCGTGTCGCGGCGGATGCGGGCAATGGTGTCGAGGGTACGGTCGTGCGTGGTGCCACCCGCTCCATAGGTGACCGATACGAAATGAGGGCGAACCGCCTCGAGCTTGGCGATGGTGCGCCAGAAGGATTGCTCGGCCTCTCCCGGTTTTGGGGGGAAGAATTCGAATGAAACTCCGATTGGCGAGACCTCATCTGTCATTGGCTTGCTCCAATCGGCTGTGGGGTTTTCGGGCCTCTGCCAAACTTGCGGGTTTTTCTGCAAGCCAGAGCGACACTGTTAATCCCGTTTCGCCCTTGCGCCACGGGGGCGGCAACACGTCGAACTGGAGGAGACGCATGCCGGTCCGCTGCAGCCATGCCGCCATGTGTTCGGCGGCGACGCCCAAACGGCGATGGGCATGGTTATCGC
>JBKKDI010000028.1:0-19025 GCA_046708645.1 Aestuariivirga sp. | reverse complement strand
CTCAACAAAAGCATTGCCAGGTAATTCAGGTGAATTCGGGTTATACTCAACAAAGTCCTCCGCATGGACGCTGGGTCTGCTTCTGAACCCACGCCGGGAGTGGAAATGTGTGGCACCCGGTGGAAGGTAGAGGCATTGACACCGGACGGGCCAAACCTCAAGCGGGGCGTTGGAGTCGAAGCGTATGATGGCAGGTTTCGTCATGCATCCATCGTGGGTGACTCAGCTGGCATACACCAAGAGACCGGTTCGTTAAGGCCGAGATTGCGGCCATGTGCGGGCTTTGGCAAGACAGGCCTTGCCATCGGGGCCCCCCATCAAGAGGTACTTCCCCCTTGGTTTTGCTGAACCAAACCACTTAAGCCGGTGGGGATCGGGCGGCGGACGCAAGGTCAGCGACTAGCGCCAGAATGGCGGCGAACAGATAGCGATAGATTCCGGCACCAACTATTTTGGAAAGCAACCGATACCCGCTGTGGGTCAATAGCGCCGACGAGTTTAAATTACTGCCAAGGGGCAGCCTCGCGATCGTTTGCCCGCCACATATTCGTCGATGAGCTGGCGATAGCGGGTGTTGCCGAAACTCGGGAAATGGCCGCCGTGGACGATGGAGACGTTGTAATCGCGAAGCTGAAGCATCGTTGCGACGTAGTGCTCAATGTTGGAATGATACGCATCGTCAATGAGAGGGCCGTCATAGACGATGTCGCCCGAAAGAAAAATACCTGTGGATTTTTCGAACAGGCCGATGCCGCCGGGCGAGTGACCGGGTGTGTGGATGACATCGAAGTGGCGACCCCCCAAGTCTATGACGTCGCCATGATCGAGGAGGCGCTGCGCGGGAGCGGCAATGATGCGATAGCATGCGGCGTCCCAGTCGGCGGGCAGGCGGTTGAACATTTGGTCGGTCGCATAGCGATCGGCTAACGTCCAATCCCCTCGCGGATTGGCAAGAATGTCGGCCTCGGCCCGATGCACGCAGCGTTCGGCAAATTCATGGTGGCTACCGATGTGATCGAAATGGGTGTGGCTGGCCACGCAGACAAGCGGCCGTTCGGTGACGAGGCCCACATGCCGGCGCAGGCTGAAATGCCCAAGCCCGGTATCGAAGAGGAGATCGCGGTCGCGGCCGCGCACGTGCCACATGTTGCAGCGGTAGAAGGGCTTGATCCAGGGTTCGTGGATCAGCGTCACATCGTCGGCCATGCGGATCGTTTCATACCAGTCGCGGGCTTCGATGGGCGGCAGCGTCATGGCCTAGCGGTCCAGATGGATCATGTCTTCGGCGCGGCAGGAGGGCGTCACCTTGTCACCCAACGCTACATTTGTCTCCGCCGGCACCTTGGCGATGAACAGTTGACCTTCCATCGACTCCGCCAGAACGCGCTTGAAGCCGCCCTGAAAGACGACGGCGGTAACGCGCGCCTCGCCGAGCCTGGTGGTGCCGGGCTCGCGGGACAGCCGCAAATGCTCGGGGCGGATCGCCAGCCAGGTGTTCGCGGTTGGCACTATCGTGCTTTCGCCCATGAAAGTGGCGCTGAAGCGGGTGGCGGGTCTGGCATAGATCCGTTCCGGCGGCCCTTCATCCTCAATGCGGCCGCGGTTCAGCACCACGCAATGGTCGGCCAAGGCCATGGCCTCTTCCTGGTCGTGGGTAACATGGATGAAGGCCGTGCCGACGCGCTGCTGGATCGCCTTCAGCTCGTCCTGCATCTGGCGGCGGAGCTTGAGATCGAGCGCCCCCAAAGGCTCGTCGAGAAGCAGCACGGCGGGCTCGACGACAAGGGCGCGGGCAAGGGCCACACGCTGGCGCTGGCCGCCGGAAAGCTGGTGCGGCCGTTTATGGAAAGCTTCCGGCAGGCCAACGATGGCCAAGACCTCGCGGGTCAAGCGCTCGCGCTGGCCCCTCGCGACGCGCCTCATGCGCAGGCCAAATCCGACATTGCCGCCGACGCTCATGTGCGGAAACAGGGCGTAGTCCTGAAACACCGTGGTGGTGGGACGCTTTGCTGGCGGCATGGCGGTGCAATCCTCGCCGCCGATGAAGACCTTGCCCTCGCTTGGAACGAGAAAGCCGCCAAGGATCGACAGCAAAGTGGTCTTGCCCGAACCCGAAGGGCCGAGGAGAACCGTGTAGCTGCCCGGCGCAATGGTGAGCGATACATCGGCCAGGACTTCCGTTGCGCCGAAGCGATGGGAGACGTTTCTTACCTCCACAAGCGTTTCGGTCACGCCGGCCTCCGGCGCAGCAGGATAAGTTCAAAAGCGATGGCGAGGAGAGCTGAGACACCGAAAACCAGCGAACCCACGGCGTTGGTCTTGGGATTGAGGCCGGAGCGAAGCAGGTTCCAGATTTCGACCGGCAGTGTCGTGTCGAAACGGGTGAGCAGGAAGGAGATGACGAATTCATCCCAGGAGAAGGTCATGGACAGGAAGAGGCTGGCGAAGATGGCGGGCCACATGACCGGCAGTGTCACCATCAGCAGGACCTGCCATTCCCTGGCGCCGAGGTCGCGGGCGGCGCGCTCGATGTTGATCTGGTGATCTCCCATCTGGCTGTAGATGATGGCGAAGCACAGGGGCAGATTGATCACCACGTGGCCGATGCCGGCAGCCATCAGCGATTTGGGAAGGCCCGCCCAATTGAAGAGTACCAGTAAGCCCATCCCAATGATGAGATAGCTCACCGTGAGCGGCAGGGTGATGAGGCCGCGCAGGAAGGCGCTGCCGGGGAGGGCGAAACGGGCAAAGCCCCAGGCCGCCAGAAAGCCGAGCGCTGCCGCGGCGAAAGATGAGAGGGCTGCGACGGCTAAGGAATTCAGGAGCGCCGAGGTGAGGCGCGAATCCGCGAGGACGGCGTTGTACCAGCGCAGCGATGGACCGGTGAACGGCGGGATCGGGAAAGCGGTTGATTGCAGCGAGAAGACGATGAGCACGATGACGGGGAGAAAGATGAACGCATAGATCAGGGCCGCGTATGCAACGGGGAGAAATTTGACAATGGTCCGCATCAGGCCCGCTCGATCTTGAGCCAGCGGGCGCAGGCGATGTAGGCGACGGTCACAACGGCCATGAGGATGAGCGAGAGCGCGGAGGCCAGGGGAAAATCGCCGCGCCGCCCGATCTGCATCATGATGAGCTGCGGCATGAGCAGTTCGTTATTGCCGCCGAGGATTTGCGGCGTGATGTAATCGCCGATGGCGAGCACGAAGGTGAGGAAAGCGCCGACCATGATGCCGGGGATGGTGAGCGGCAGGATGATGTGGATGAAGACCCGCAAGGGACCGGCGCCCAGATCGGCGGCGGCCTTGCGGTAGCTCGGGCTCAGTTGCTTCAGGCTGGCGAAGATCGTGAGCGTCAGCAGCATCACGAAGAAATGCACGAAGCCCACAATGGTCGCGATCCGCGTGTTGGCGAGCTGCAGGGGTTCCGCGACAAGCCCCGCGCCCGTCATTGCATCGTTGATGATGCCCTGTTCGGCGAGAACCAGAAGCCAGCTGTAGGAGCGAACAACGTAGGACGTCCAGAACGGCAGAATAGCGAGCAGCAGGGCGAGCCTTTGCCAACGCTCCGGCACACGCTCGGCCAGTGTCCAGGCAAAGGGATAGGCCAGCAGGATGGAGATGACGGTGACCATGGCCGTCACCTCAAGCGAGTTGATCATCGCCCGGTAGTAGCTGGGGTTGGCGAAGAACTGGGTGTAGTTTGAAATTGTAAAATGGCCCTCACTCGTAACACTGAGAAATCCCATGGCCAGGAAGGGCAAAATAAAAAACGCAACCGTCCACAGGAGCGCCGGGCTCACCAGCACCCAAGGCAGAGCACGGTTCGGGCGCGCGTTTTTGCTCGTCACGAAATGACCGTCAGCCCCTCTCCTCCCCATCGCTTACGCGATAGGTCCCTTCCTCTCCCCGCTTCGCGGGGCGAGGACAGAAGTTACTGCGCCTGTAGCATTTCGGTCCAGGCATCCTGCATCTTCTTGTCGAGATCGGCATTGGGTGCGGGATAAGGCTGGGCGCGCGCCAAGAAATCCTGCTGCTCGTCAAAGCGCAGGATTTTCTTTTGCGCGGCATCAAGCGCCGCCATCTTGTTGGCGGGCATGCCCCAGTAGCAGGACGATGTGGCAAGGCGCGCCTGGCCTTCCGGGCTCATCACATACTGGATGAACTTGAGCGCCATATCCTTGTTCTTGCTGGCGGCGAACATGGCAAGCGACTGCGACCAGAGGATGGCGCCTTCCTTGGGAATGGAGAAATCGAGCGCCGGATTTTCCTTGGCCAGCCCAGCGGTTACAAACTCTCCGCCGCCGACCAGAATGTCGACCTCGCCGGTTGCGAGCGCTGTCTGGCTGGCGACGATTTCGCCCACGAGCTTGGCGTTTGCCTTCATCTTGAGGAGGACTTCCTTGATGGCGGGAAGGTCGGCCTCGGTCAGCTCCGCGGTTTTCTTGCCGATGGCGAGTGCGGCCATGCCGACGACGGGGAGATAATAGTCGTAGATGGCAATCCGGCCCTTGTATTTGGCATCGAGCAGGGAGTTCAACGACTGCATATCGGCGGGATCGGCCTTGCTGTTGTTGAAGGCGATGGTGTTGTAGCCGAATTTCTCGGTGATGCCGTAGCGCTTGCCGTCCACCTTGGTGGAGCCGTCCATCGTGACTTCCGGGAAGAGATCGCCAAACGGCAATTTGTCCTCGGGCAGGGGTTCGAACAGGCCCTTCTCCACGCCGCGGGGGACATCGATCGAGTCAATCACCATGATGTCCCAGTCGCCCGGCTGGGATTGCTCGACGATGGCAAGGCCGGCGCCGGTTCCCTCGAATTCCTTGACGTTGACCTTGATGCCGTTGGCCTCCTCGAAGGGTTTGAGGAGGGCCGGATCGGCATGATCGCACCAGATCAGTGCATTGAGATCGGCTGCGGCTGCGGCCGCGGCTTGGGCCAGGCAAAGCACGGCACCCGCGGCGAGTGCGGCGGCGGCACTGTGTTTCAGGGATGAGAGTAATGTTGCGGACATGGGGCAATCCTCCACTGTTATGACGGCTTGCCAAAAAAATGAACCAATTCTAAATTTGAGTCAATTCGAATTGCAGGGCATGTTCCAGTGACTGGTTTGCGCGCAAAACATAAGGCCGACCGCAACTCCCGCATTGTGGAAGCCGCGACCCACCTGTTCCGAGAGGCTGGTTACGAGGGCACGCGGATCGAGGCCATTGCTGCGGAGGCCCAGGTTTCGATCGGCACCATTTACAACTATTACCAGAACAAGGGCGACATCCTGGTGGCCATCGTGTCCATGGAGGTGAACGAGGTTCTGCAGGCGGGTGAGCGCATCATCCACAAGCCTCCGAAGAATGTGGCCAAAGCCATCGATATGCTGATTGCCACCTACATCGAGCACTCCTTGGTCTACCTCAGCAAGGGGATGTGGCGGCAGGCCATGGCCACCTCCACCCAGCAGCCCGACAGCCCGTTCGGCAAGACCTATGCAGCTCTGGACCGAGCCCTAGCCGAGCAGACCTGTGCCCTAATCGTTAAGCTCCAGGAGCTTCGACTAGTAAGGAAGGACATTGATGTGCGGGGTTGCGGCGCGATGATTTTCAACAATATGAACATGATGTTCATAGAATTTATCAAGCGCGAAGAGATGACAATCAAAGAACTCCGTGCCGCCATCTACCGCCAAAACAGAACTCTAATGGAAGCTATCGCGTTTATTGAGCCAGCTTAGTGGCTACGTGGCCCGATGAAATACCGCACGGTTCACCGAAGGTGGTGAATTTCGGTTAGGAATATCAGAGAATGTTGGAACCCAGGTTCTTTCCCTCCGCCATTCTCACGCCGTCGAACGTTCTCCGTTCGCCCGGCCACGGCTAAAACCCCAAGGAACCGCGCGGCTCGGCAACCAACCTCTGGACCGCGGTCACTGAGCGTGGGCTGGTTTCCCTGCTCTCTCCGCCAGTTTTCCCCGGACCTCTGGACTAGTGGCCCTTCGGTACGACTGTCAGCGTCTTGAAACTGAAGGGTTTTCTTGAGTGCGTCTGTTGTCAGTTTTGGAATCACTTCCGGTCGAGCGTTTAGTCCCCGCAATTCAAACAGTGACCCAGGTGCGCTGAACAAGCGCGCATTTTCCTTAAGCCTTTAAGCGCAGTTCAGTGCTGACCTGCTCCAATACCTTACTGATCCTCTCTACGGCTTCCAAGCTAATCTCCTGGCCGTCACCCAAAGAAATAGAAATCTGAAACCTTAGCGGTACGCCCGCTGCTGCTTTGACGACATCCGGCAACACATCGACCAAGTCTTGCAACCCCGACGGTTCAAGCGAAGCGGACGACGCATAGACGCCCTTGGGCTTCGGTACGAAGGGGCCGGGCGTTGGTTCGCCCATGTCGCCTTGGGTGGGCTGTTTCAGCACAATTCCTGCCGCACCCGCCATGTCGCATGGCCATGCCCCACTGCTCGCGTCAAGTTCAATCCATCGGGCTTTGATGGCGTCGTCGATTGCGCGACGGAGTACCGTCCATGGAATCGGGTGACCTGATTTTGTGGCCAATGAGGCAGACAGAGCAATTGCAGAAGTTGTGCCGTCCTTCCATGCGTCTGGCAGAGCATCCTGCCTTCCTGTTCGGCCTGAGCGTCGAACTGGTGAGGGACCGTGCCACCAAGGAGCCTGCTCCGGAGGAGACACTTAAGATATTTGAGGAAACGCGCCGCAATGGCCTCGTTGCGAGCCGGTCCGGCCCTTATAGGAACGTGATCAGGATGTACTCCCCACTTTGCCTGTCGATGGCGGACGTTGACGATGTGATGGACCGTTTTATACGCACCTTCAAGACCGTAGGGCGTTGATGTCGGCGCTGGATCCGGATGGGCTTTTCGTTTATCGAGTCGGCGCCGCACGCGGGTGTACCCAAGCACCCGAGGCTAGGCAAGGCCGCCATCAAGATTAAGCCGTAGGCCCATCCGATCAATGCTTAGCGTTTGACCGCAGAAGCTTGCCAACCGCCTGTGACGATCGCAGAACGCACCGAGAGAGTTCTCAATTTCTCTCACCATCGAATACCGCGCGCCTTACGTGAACCACCAGCGCTGGGTAATCTTAACTCCATCCACATCGAAGTTCGGAGCAACCTCCCCGTGACCGAGCTTTGCGGAATGGACATTCACGTAATTATTGAACATGAGAACCATCGCGCCACCGTCTTCGGCGAGAAGATTTTGCAGATCGGCATACATCTGCGTACGCTTTTCGGAGTTCAGTTCTGAGCGCGCCGCCGCCAGGGTCTTGTCGAACGTTTCGTTCGACCAGAATGTATCGTTCCACGCGGCTCCGGTGACGTACGCTGTCGTTAACATGGGGTCCGGTGTCGTACGGCCATTCCAGTAACAGAAGCTCCAGGGCTTCTTCAGCCAGACATTGCTCCAATAGCCGTCATTCGGTTCGCGAATTACATTGATGTCGATGCCGGCCTTGGCTGCCGATGCCTTCATCAGCAGGGCCGCATCGGGAGCTCCCGCAAACGCTGCGTCGGCGGTCGAAAGATCAACCTTCAAAGTCTGGAGTCCCGCGGCCTTCAGATAGAATTTGACCTTATCGGGGTCATAAGAATGCTTAACTGTTGGGTCGACGTGAAACTGCACTCCCTTGGCGATCGGATTGTCATTTCCGGGGGTGCCATGGCCGAGCAGGATTTTATCGACGAGTTCCTGGCGATCCACGGCATATTTCAATGCAAGCCGCACATTCTTGTCGCTGAACGGCGCCACCGTGCAATGCATTGGAGCCGTGTAATGAGCGAATCCCGCAATTTCGGAAATTGCCAAATCCGGATTCGCCTTCATCATGTCAAGCGTCTTGAGGTCGGCGCGATCCACATAGTCAACTTCGCCCGAGATGAGCGCATTCATGCGGGCACCAACGTCCACCACCGAGAGGACCTCGATTTCGTCGAAATAGGTTTGGCCGTGGTAGTTGGCAAAACGTTTGCCGGTGAAGCGCACGCCCGGTTCGTAGCTCGCTTTAACATATGGGCCCGTTCCGATTCCCGATTCCCAGTCAAGCTTGCCATCAACTACTGGCATGACGGGAATATGGAAATCGTAGACAACGAATGGAAAGTCGGCGTTTCCGTTCGTGAGTGTGAAGACAATCGTGTCCTTGCCGTCCGCCTTCACCTCCGCCAGATCAGTAAGCAAAGGCTTGGCCGCCGATTTCGAATCGGGCCCCATATGGTGTTTGAACGATGCGACCACATCGTCTGCATCAAGGGTCTTGCCGTTGTGGAATTCAACTCCCTTGCGAATTTTGAACACCCATTGCTTCGCATCGGGAGATGATTCGAAGCTCTCGGCGGCATCAGGAACAATCTTTCCGTCCGGCGTCACGTCGGTCAGGCTTGAGCGTAGCGATCCCCACGCGACCACCTGGTTGTAGGTATCGGGAATATTGGCGGGATCGAGCGTGTCGGTGGTCGATCCGCTGCCGAGGGCAAGGCGAAAACGTCCGCCCTTTTTTGGTTCGGCGCGCGCGATCGCGGCAAACATACCTTCAGCGGATGAAACTGTGATGCCTGCGGCGATGGCGCGCTGGATGAATTCGCGGCGCGAAAGGCCGCGGGTCTTGGTCAACATTTTCAGCGTATCGAGTGTCATGATCTCTCTCCCTTAGGTTTCTTGGTGGATCAATCGCGTAGCCAATCTCTTTCTTCCGCTTCGTGGTAAGGTTTGGTGGGGCTCTCAAACTACGATCTGAAAATCAATAGTCTCATTGTTTCCGATAAGGCTTTACACGGATCCAAAACCATAGCTGGCTGAGGCCCGCACAAGAACGTCTCCATTTTCCCGGGTGCAATGATGTTTCATGATGTTCCCCAAAGTTAGTTGCGCTGATTTCGTTCAATATCAGGTTAGCGGAACGCGCAGCCAATCCATCTCAAATTTCGACGCATTAGGAAAAACGATGGAGCACATAAGGCCGCGGCATCGCGATGGCTCAGAAATAGGCCATGTCAGGCTCGCTGGCCTTGCGGTTGGCAATAAAGGCCTGCAGTGCTTCGTCGATCGCCGGATCAAGGCCGGGGTCCTGGTATTCCTCGAGCAGCCGTTTCCATTGCCGGTTCGCGCGCTGAGCGGCGTCGAGCCGTCCCTCCTCGTTCCATTGTTCGAAGGAATTGTTGTCGCTGACCGAGGACCGGTAAAAGGCCGATAGGAAGTTGGCCTGCGTATGCGCGCTGCCGAGGAAATGGGACCCTGGTCCGACAGCCTCGATAGCTTCCATCGCCTGTGCGTTAACCGAAAGATCGATGCCCTCGAACAGGCTGGCGACCTTGCCGCAGAGATCGGCGTCGATGACCGTCTTCTCGAAACCGGTCACCAGCCCGCCTTCCAGCCAGCCGGTGGCGTGGTTGATTACGTTGGCTCCTGCAAACATCGACATGAGAAGGCTCCATGTCCCTTCCTGTTCGGCCTGAGCATCAGGAAGCTTGGAAGCCGACAAGGAGCCAACGGTGTGAAAAGGCACGCCGAGGCGCCTTGCCAGTTGGCCGCAGGCGAGCACCATCTTGCCCGCCTCTGGAGTGCCGAAGGTCGGTGCACCGCTCTGCATGGAAATCGTGCTGGCGAAGCTTCCCATCAGGCAGGGCGCTCCCGGATTGATCAGTTGCACGAGAGAGAGACAGGCGAGCGCCTCGGCAAGGACCTGTGCAAGGGTGCCGGCAACCGTGCAGGGGCTCATCGCTCCCGCCAGGGTCCAGGGGGTACAGGCGACCGGCTGGTTGTTGCGCGCATAAACCTTCAGCGAACCGGACATGTTGGCGTCGAGGACAAGCGGCGCATTGGTGTTGGACACGTTATAAAGCACGGCGTTGTTGGCGACGAACTCTTCACCGAAGACGATCTTCGCCATGTCGACCGCGTGCTGAGCACGCTTTGAACCGATGAAAGCGCCCATGAAGGGCCGATCGGAATGACGGATGTGCGTGTAGAGCATGTCGAGATGCCGCTTGTTGGCGGGCAGATCGACGGGCTCGCAGACTACGCCGCCCGAATGGTGCAGATGCGGGATCATGTGATGAATCTTCACTAGGTCGCGAAAGTCGTTGATCGAGGCATAGCGCCGGCCGCGGTCTAGATCATGGACGAAAGGCGGCCCCCAGGACGGACACAGCACGGTGTTGTCGCCGCCGATCATGATTGTGTTGATCGGATTGCGGGCATGCTGTTGGAACTGGGACGGTGCGGTGGCGCGGATGATCTTGCGGCACATGCCCGGCTCGAAGCGGACCCTCGTGCCGTGCACGTCGGCACCTGCGTCGCGGAAGATGTCGGGGATCTCGGGATCGCCCTGGAACTCCATGCCGATTTCCTTGAGCAGCCGGTCAGCATTCGTTTCGATAAGGCTCAAACCTTCTTCGTCGAGGATGTTGAAGGTGCCGATTCTGCGGTTGATATAGGGACGGCGCGGCTCCGCCACGCCGCGCCGGACCAGTCTTCCCGCCCGGCCTCCGGTTCGCTGAGCGGGGGTTCCGGTCGTGGTCGGCGCGTCCTTTTCCATCTTCTTCTCCCATATCAGGCAGGCGTGAGAGCAACCGGCTCGGCAGCACGGAGTCCGCGAAGCCGCCAATTGCCCGGATCGTAAGGGGCTTCCCGTAGTTCCCGCGCCGGCAGTTCCTTGCCAAGGATTGAAACGGTCAGTCCTTCCGGTGAGGCGCTCGGCCGCAGATACGCAAGGGAAATGGTCTTGCCGGTGCGGAAGCCATGCGCTCCGGAGGTGACGATCCCGACCGGCCGGGCAGCCTGCATCACCGAATGGGCATAGAAAGGCAATCTTTCGCCGTCGTCATCGATGTCGAGAAGTACCATCTTCCAGGCGGCATCACCGACGCGTTCGAGCATGGCCTTACGCCCGACGAACGCCCGTCCGTCCGACTTGATCAGGGCGTCCAATCCGGCCTCAAGAGGCGTTCGCTCCGTTGTCAGATCGGCGCCCCAGGCGCGATAACCTTTCTCCAGCCGCATCGCGTTCAGGGCGTAGATGCCGAACGGCCGCAGGTCGAAGCGCCGGCCGGCCTTGTTGATCACATCATAGAGCTTGCCGAACTGGGCGAGTTGGACATGAAGCTCCCATCCCAGTTCCCCGGCATAAGAGACCCTGAGCGCGGTCGTCTTAACGCCAGCCACGCGGATGATCTGGGCCGAAAGCCAGGGGAATGCCGAATTCGACAGATCGGCTTCGCTCACCGTTTCAAGCAGGTCACGCGCGCAAGCACCCATGATGCCAAGCACGCCACGGCTTTCGGTGACGTTTTGGATCGTCACTCCCGGGAAGGCAGCAGCCCGCGAGCGCAGCAGGTCCTCGTCGTGCCGTTCCGCCAGCGCCGCGCTGGCTAGGTAGAACCAGTTGTCGCTGAGGCGTGTCACCGTGAACTCTGACGCTACGCCACCGTTTACCGTCAGCGCGTGGACAAGCCCGATACGGCCTCGTCGCGCCGGCGGCTGATTGGCGCCGAGACAAGCCATGAATGCATTCGCACCGGCTCCGCTGACTTCGAACTTAGAAAAGGCGGAAAGATCGATGACGCCGACACCGTCGCGCACCGCGAGGCATTCGCCGCGCACCGCTTCGAACCAGCCGGGTCGGCGAAAGGTGAGTGGCGGATGGCGGTTGGCTCCGTCGGTGGCGAACCAGTTCGGCCGCTCCCAGCCATAGGCGGCGCCGAGCACCGCACCCTGGTTTTTCTGAAGATCGAGCGCGGGCGTTGTGCGGCGCGAACGGCCGGCCTCCCGTTCCTCATTGGGATAGTGGATACCGAACTGCAGGCCGAAACCTTCTACTGCCTTGTCGATACGATAGTCACGGTCGGCATAGTTGCCGAAGCGGCGCGAATCGATCGCAAGCGCGTCGCGCGGCGGCGCACCGTCAACCATCCAATCGGCGAGGAAGCTGCCGGCACCACCGCCTTCCATCACCCCCATGCTGGAGCCGGTCAGCAGCCAAGCGTTACCGAGGCCGAAAGCCGGGCCGACCAGAGGATTAGCATCCGGCGTGAAGGTGATCGGACCGTTGACGACCGTCTTGATGCCGGCATTGGCGAGCGCCGGGACACGCTCCATCGCCATCGCAATGATATGTTCTACGCGGTCCAGATCGGGCGGAAGCAATTCCATGCCGAATTCGGGCGGCACGCCGTCGACCGCCCAGGGCTGAGCCGCTTTCTCATAGGGACCGATGATGAAACCGTCACGTTCTTGGCGCAGATACCAACTCTCTTCTGGGTCGCGGATGATTGGAAGTTCCTTCGCGCCCGCCGCGATCCGCTCCGTTATCTCCGAAACAGTATCGGTCACGACATATTGGTGTAGCATCGGCACGACAGGCAGATCGAGGCCCATCATTGTACCGATCTCGCGGCACCAAGTTCCGGCCGCATTGACCACATGCTCGGCGAAAATGTCGCCCTGCTCGGTGCGGACAAGCCACTCGCCCGAAGTTTTTCTTTCGATCGCCAGAACAGGATTGTGGCGAACGATTTCGGCTCCTCGCGAGCGCGCCCCGGCCGCCATGGCGTTGGTCGCCAGCGTTGGATCGACGTGGCCGTCATTGGGTTCGAAAATCGCGCCCACGATCCCTTCCGTGACGCAGAGCGGATAAATGTCTTTGAGTTCGTCCGGACTCAGGATGTGGAAATCATAGCCCACGAATCGGCCAAGCCCCTGCACATGACGGAATTCGTCCATCCGGTCTTGCGAACGGGTGATTCGCAACGCGCCGGTTGGATGAAAGCCGGTGGGGAGTCCGGTTTCTGCGGTCAGGATTTCGCGATAAAGCCGCACCGAATGCGCGCGCATCTCCATGATCGTCGCATTATGTGAGAAATGCGTGCAAAGCCCTGCTGCGTGCCAAGTCGAGCCAGCGGTTAGCTCATGCTTCTCGACAAGGACGACATCGCTCCAACCCCGTTTGGCGAGGTGATAAAGCAGGGAAACCCCCATGGCGCCTCCGCCGATGACGACAACGCGGGCATGCTGTCTCATGACATTTTCTCCTCGCAGCCGCGCATTCGTATTCCAGTCGGGTCATAGGGAGCCTTGTCAAGCGGCGAGAGTGTATAACGCGCGCCGGCGACGGCGATCTCGTAGTCGGACGCCAGCATCTGCGCTTTCGTTTCGCCCGGATCGCAGGGGACGTAGCCAAGGCAAAGGCTCAACCCGGTTCGAAAACCGAGACCCCCTGACGTCGTCAATCCAGCCAGTGTACCGTCCCGATAGATCGGCTCGTCGTGCAGGAGGAGCGGGTTGGCCTCGTTCACCGCGAAATATAGAAGCCGGCGCCTGACACCTTCGGCTTTCTGCAACGATAGCGCTTCATGACCAAGGAAATCGCCCTTTTTCCCTGAGACCGCGAAAGACAGGCCGGCTTCCAGCGGTGTGTCCTTCGGTCCGATATCGTGTCCCCAATGGCGATAGCCTTTTTCGAGGCGGCAGCCGTCGAGCGCATAATGGCCGCAAAATGTGAGGCCGCTTGTGTCGCCGACCTGGACAATCATGGCGAGGAGGCTTTCCGCAAATTCGACAGGGACGTAAAGTTCGAAACCAAGTTCACCGACGAAGCTGACGCGTGTGGCCCGGATATTGACCATACCGATCTCGATGCGACGGGAGGTCGAGAACGGGAACGCAGTATCCGACAGATCGGCGTCGGTCAGGTTTTGAAGCAACTCTCGCGAGCGCGGTCCCATAACCCCTAGCACCGCTTCCGAGGATGTCGCGTCGAACACCGATGCGTCGAAGCCGAGATCCTGCGCATGGCTCCGAATCCAGGCAAGGTCCTTCTGCCTTGTCGCGGCGCCGGAAATCACCCGGAACATGTCCTCACCGCAACGCGTTATCGTCACATCGCCTTCGATGCCGCCCTTCGTGTTGAGCATCTGCGTGTAGATGGCTTGGCCTTCTTGGACATCAACATTGTTGGCGCACAGACGCTGCATCAACTTCGTAGCGTCGCGACCACAAACGTCGAGCTTGGTGAAAGGCGAAAGTTCAAACAGGCCAACGCCTTCCGCCATGCGGCCGGCTTCCGCCTTGGCCGCACCCCACCATTCCTGGTCACCGACGGAATAGCGCGGCGTCCGCTCAGCACCTTTGTCGAACCAGAGCGGCCGTTCCCAGCCGGTCGGCGCGCCGAACACGGCGCCGGCATCTGCGAAGGTCCGATGAAAGGCTGATCGACGGACATCGCGCCCCGCTGTGGCTTGCTTGTAAGGCCAGTGCATGCGGAAGAGATCGGCGACCGCTTCTTCCATTCTCGCGCCGACGAAGAACGGCGAGGCAGCAGACCGGTCGAAACGGGCGATGTCGCACGCCCACAGATCGAGACCGGGTTCGCCATTGATAACCCATTCTGCCATGGCCTTGCCGGCGCCTGCTGACGACATCATACCAGTGGAGTTGAAGCCGGCCGCGACGTGAAAGCCCCGCAGATAAGGCGACTCTCCCATCAGCGGCCGCGTGTCGGGCGTGAAGCTCTCCGGGCCGTTCATGAAGTGCCTGATGCCGGTTACCGAGAGCGCGGGCAGAAGTTTTAACCCAGCTGACATGAAAGGCTCGAACTGATCCCAATCTTCCGGCAGTTCGAGGAAAGGCCTGTTTCCCGCTGGCCCACGCACGTCGAAGATCTTGGCGTTCGGCTCAAACCCACCCAGCACCAGCTTGCCGGAATCCCCCTTTATGTAGACGCCCTCGTCGAGGTCGCGGACAATCGGAAACGGATCTTGCAGGTCCGCAATCGGCTCGGTCACTACATACATGTGTTCGATGGCCTGCAACGGCACCGGCACGCCGGCAAGCGCACCGACGTCGCGCGCCCAGGCGCCGGCGCAATTCACTACCGTCCCACAGTCTATGGTGGCGCCCGAAGCGAGCTTGACGCCTGCCACACGACCGTTCCTTGTCACGAAGCCTGTGCAGGCAGTCCCTTCCAGGATGCGAATGCCGGCAGCGCGCGCGCGTTTCGCGTAGGCCGCGCAGATGTCTACCGGATTGGCCTGGCCGTCTTCCTCCACCCACAGCGCGCCCTCGATTCCGTCGACCACAATCCCGCGCACGCGCTCCGCGACGGCGGCGCTGTCGATAATCTCGACCGTGAGGCCGCAGATGTCGCCCATATGCGCGATGCGCTTCAGTTCGTCCATTCTCTCCGCCCGGCGCGCCAGCCACAGGCCGCCTGTGCGTCGGTAGCCGGATGCCTGACCCGTCACCTCTTCCAAGCGCGGAAAGAGCTCGGTCGCATATTGTGCCAGCCGTGTGAGATTGAGGCTCGCGCGCAACGGGCCGACAATTCCGGCTGCATGCCAGGAGGTCCCGCTGGTCAACTGGTGGCGCTCCAGCAGGATCACGTCTGTAACCCCGAGTTCCGCGAGGTGATAGGCTATTCCGAGGCCGATTACGCCGCCGCCAATGATCACGATTCGTGCGCTGTCATTCACCGGGCAGATACCTTTGTTCTCCGCAACGTTTTCTAAGCCTCTTGCAATCAACCAAATTTTGCAACATTAGGAAAACTTATGGAGCGTTGGACTGGAGTTGGCGGGTGAAGAGCGGCAGTTTCGATTTCAATCTTTTTCGATCCATCGAGGTTTTTGCCGCCATCGTAGAGACGAGGCACGTCACCGAGGCGGCGCAGATGCTGGGTATGACGCAATCCGCCGCTTCCCAGCATTTGAAAAATTTGGAAACCGCGCTCGGTGTTAGCCTGATAGATCGCAATTTGCGGCCGATCGCGCTCACCAAGGCAGGCATTGCGCTACATCGCCGCGCCATTGTTATATTGGGCGAAGTAGAGGGACTTCGCACGGACGCGCGGCGGGTCAACGCCGCGCCACTGCCATTGCTGCGCGTCGCTCTTCTGGCGTCGATCGCAACCACGTTGGCACCAGCCCTTTCGGTCCTGGCCCGCGACACATTCGGGATTCCCGAACTCAGCCTGTTTGCCGGCCTGGCGACCGATCATCTCGCACTGCTGCGCGCCCGGCGCGCCGATCTGGCCGTAACGTCCGGCGAACTTTTCGAGATCGAGGGACTCACACGCTATCCGGTCATGACCGAGAAGTTTCTGCTAGTGACGCCGAAAGGCTTCGCTGGGGATGTCAGCGATGTAGAAAAGCTCTCCAAAAAACTGGCCTTTGTGAGGTTTTCACGGGAGACGCCGGTGGGCTTTCGCATCGAACGGCATTTGAGCCGGCTACGCATCGATCTCCCCCGCGCCATGGATGGCGACCGCTCCAGCGTGGTGATGGCCCCCGTCGCGGCAGGCATGGGCTTTGCAATAATGTCGCCGACCTTGCTCATCGATGGGCTGGCGGAAGGCATGGAGATCGACATTCATCCATTGCCGTTCACCTCGCTATCGCGCAACATCCTGTTGGTCGCACGTGAGCGCGAACTGGGAAACCTTCCAGCAGCCTTCGCAGCGCGCACCACCGAAGTTTTGACAAATGCGATCAATACACGCCTGCCCGGGCTTCCTGCCGACTGCTACTCCACCGACAGTCCGCCATCACAGGAGTAATCCATCGCCCCACTAATCGGCGTCATCATTTATCCTGATGGGCGGTTTTGCTGGTGCGTATCTTTCATATTCGGTGTTCAATCTCCGCGAAATCCATAACGGAGGAGGTGGAGCATGAATGCTCCTCACATTCATTCGGATCTAGAGGTCGACTGGTCGACTGAGGCCATTGTCGAGCGACGGAACCGCTTTTATTCAGTCTCCCAGCGAAAGTTCGTTCCCTACAAGGAGCCACTGATATTAAAGCGTGGCAGGGGCCAGTATGTCTGGGATGAAAAAGATCGGAAATATATTGACCTGCTCGGTATGAACCTTTGCATTTCGGTCGGTCACGCCCATCCGCAGGTGGTGAAGGCCGCCATCGAACAACTTTCCCAACTGACGCACTGCACGACGATGTTCTACCACCCGGTACCCGCGCAATATGCGGAGGAGTTGGCGGCCACGATGCCCCTCGGTCATGAGTGGGTCGTGCATTTCACCAACAGCGGCGCGGAAGCGACCGATCTCGCTCTTCTGATGGCGCGCTCCTACACCAGCAACATCGACATTCTGTCGCTCGTATCGAGCTATCACGGGGCGACCTTCGGAGCCCAGTCGGTGACCGGGATTTCAGGGTTCCGCCATCCCGTACCGCAGCTTGGAGGCGTGGCGTTTGTGGCTGAGCCGAACCAATATCGCGGTGTTCACGGAGAGGGAGTCGAGCCGTACCTCGCCGAGGTGCAGCGCACGATCGACAGTTCGACCAGCGGCCGCATCGCGGGAATGATCGTGGAACCAGTGCAGGGCTACGGTGGCATCGTGCCGATGCCAGAAGGTTACATTTCCGGGGCCTTCGAACGCGTCCGCGCAGCCGGCGGTGTTTGCATCATCGACGAGGTGCAGTCCGGGCTAGGACGCACGGGCGACGCCTTCTGGGCTTTCGAATCCCATGGCGTCGTTCCCGATATCGTCATTGTCGCCAAAGGTGTCGGAAACGGCATTCCGCTCGGCGCCGTTATCGCCAAACGAAACGTCGCCGAATCTATGGCGGATAAATTCCTGTTCCATACCTACGGTGCCAATCCTGTGGCGTGCGCCGCCGGCCGCGCAGTGCTAAAGGTCATCCGCGAAGAACGACTCCAGGAAAATGCACGTGCAGTTGGCGCCGCACTCAAGGCAAGACTGGAAGACCTCAAGAACGAGTTTCCACTGATCGGGGATATCCGAGGGCGCGGGCTGATGCTCGCAATCGAACTGGTGAAGGATCGTACCACGAAGGAGCCGGCTCCGGAGGCGACACTTAACATATTCGAGGAAACGCGCCGCAACGGCCTCGTTGCGAGCCGGTCGGGACCCTATAGAAACGTGATTAGAATGTGCCCCCCACTCTGCCTGTCCATGGCGGACGTCGACGATGTCATGGAACGCTTTGTACGCAGCTTCAAAACGGCCGCAGGTTGATACCTGCCGCCACGTCTCACGGTTTTCGAGCAACCGCCTCCACCCTCCTCAATCAAGCCGGCCGGTGGCACCCCGATGCGATTGAGCGGCAGCTCGGCCACGTTGAGCACAATGACGTTCGTCGGGCTTATCTGAGGGGTGAACACTGGGATGAGCGGGTCAAGATGATGACGTGGTGGGCGGATTATCTGGACCAGCTGAGGGCGAGCTCTGCGCTTAGTCCTCTCAGGAAGGTCGGTTCCCTTCGAATTCTGCCAGAAATTCCCCGAGCCTAGGAGGGAGTAAAATCTCGTGACCTCTGTGGGCCGCCCAGGAATCGGCGACCATCACTGCTTCCGTCCAACATTGGTGGCGAAATTTCATTGATGGTCGAATAACCATGTTGCCACCTGCCTGAGCTGATCCATGCCTGCTCTCGCCCCTTGAATTGCGGTCCCGTCACCTCCTCGAGTTTCCGTCATAAGAGCGCATCAGCAATGTATGGACGTCGGCAATTGGCCCTTATCGGAACTCGGGTATTGCGACTTAAAGCGTCCTCTAACACCCCATCAACCGACATAGAAAAGCTGAAAATCCGGCGACCATTGGTTCCTCATGTTGTGGACCATTTACAGACACATCACGGTTAGACGTATGGCCACGGCCATGGCCGCTCTTGTCAATAGTGTCCATTTGCGCAAATCTCGACTCCGTTAATCTGGTCATCCGGCAGATGTCGGGTTCGGATACTTGGATCGCCGGGTTTAGAAATGGCCGGTCAGGTCACTTTTTGGGAAAACTCGCTATCAACAGGTGTCCATCGGGGGATGTCGGTAGAAAACTCAGGGAGGAAGCACGATGACTACTTCCAGTATTGCCCGTTTTGCTGTCTCGGCTGTATTTGCGCTGACCAGCATGAGCCCGGGGATCCTCACCGCGAATGCCGAAGATGTCCCGAAGGCCGAGATCGACGCCATGCGTAAGGCGCTTTCCAAATATGAAGACCCTTATGTCGCCGTCCGCGATTTATACCTGTCCAC
>JBKKDI010000027.1:0-3208 GCA_046708645.1 Aestuariivirga sp. | reverse complement strand
TGGGAGACTTGCATAAATTTATAAATAAACGAAAAAGAAGGCCGGTGAGGAATTACCCTCTACCGGGCTACGGCCTCTATAGGGGAATAGCTATCAGGAAGGCATCTATTAAAGAAGAAATAGACATCATGACCAATGATCACATAATAGTATGTCGGTCTTATGACAGGGAATTTGGCTCAAGCAAAAGCAACCATAAAGGCTGTTGTCGCGTTTGATGGTGAATAAAAACCCGCCGGAGCGGGTTTGGTTGGGGTGATAATCAGCGCGGTAGGCTGGTGATGAATGGTGGCGATCACCGGTATTAGGGTAATAAAAAAGCCACGGATGTGGGCTTTTATGTGGCTTTTCGCACAGAATTAATAAAGGGAAAAGATAAAATCATGGTGTAGATAAATCTGCAAGGAGATGCGCCATGAACGACTTTTTAGTATAAACCGTATAAAGCCGGGCAGAGGTTGAGTTGCTTGCGATTCAAGCATGGAAAACCCACTCACATATTGCCAGCGGGCCGAACTTTAGGCTCTTCGTCACCTTGAACTTCTTTCCATCCGTGCCTTTGACGATGGGCTCGGTGCGCTTATGCACTGGGTCGAATGGCTGGCGACCAGCGTCCTCACGGTCTCTACAAGCTCTTGCGCATTCATTTGGGGTTGCTCCACTTCCAGTTCCGGATTTCCGGCATATCCTGGCCGTGCTTGTCGATGTATTGCTTATGCTCGATGAGCTTGTCCTTGAGTTGCTGCTTGAGATAGATGCCCTTGGCGCCGGTCTGCGGCAGTCGGTCGATGGCATCCATCACGAGGTGGAAGCGGTCCAGATCGTTCAGCACCGTCATGTCGAAGGGCGTGGTGATGGTGCCCTCCTCCTTGTAGCCGCGGACGTGGATGTTGTCGTGGTTGGTGCGGCGGTAGGTCAGTCGGTGGATCAACCACGGGTAGGCATGGAAGGCGAAGATGACAGGCTTGTCCCGGGTAAAGAGCTCGTCAAAATCCATGTCGCTCAACCCATGCGGGTGTTCCGTTTGCGGCTGGAGCTTCATGAGGTCAACGACGTTGACCACCCGAATTTTTAGGTCGGGCAGATGCTTGCGCATAATGGAGACGGCGGCGAGCGTCTCCAGCGTGGGCACGTCACCACAGCAGCCCATGACCACGTCGGGGACAACGCTCTGGTCGTTGCTGGCCCACTGCCAGATGCCAATGCCCTCGGTGCAGTGCTTGACGGCGGCATCCATCGTCAGCCACTGCGGCACCGGGTGTTTCCCCGCGACCACGACGTTGACGTAATGGCGGCTGCGCAGGCAGTGATCAAAAACCGACAACAGGCAGTTTGCGTCGGGCGGAAGGTAAACGCGCACGATATCGGCCTTCTTGTTCACGACGTGGTCGATGAAACCGGGATCCTGGTGCGTGAAGCCGTTGTGGTCCTGGCGCCAGACATGCGAAGCCAGCAGGTAGTTCAGTGAGGCGATCTTCCGCCGCCACGGCAGGTGTGACGCGACCTTCAGCCACTTGGCGTGCTGGTTGAACATGGAATCGACAATGTGGATAAACGCCTCGTAGCAGTTGAAGAGTCCATGCCGCCCGGTGAGCAGGTAGCCTTCGAGCCAGCCCTCGCATTGATGCTCACTGAGCATTTCCATCACGCGCCCAGTAGGCGCGAGAAATTCGTCGTTTGGCACGGTCGCGGCGTCCCATTGGCGCTTGGTCACTTCAAAGAGGGCCTCCAGGCCGTTGGAAAGCGTCTCGTCAGGGCCAAAGACCCGGAAGTTCCGCTGCTCACTATTCAGCTCCGCCACATCGCGCAGGAAGCGCCCAAGCACATGCGTGTCGCCGATGCCGCACACCCCCGGCGAAGGCACGTCGACCGCGTAGTTGCGGAAATCCGGCATCCGCAGGTCGCGGAGCAGAATGCCGCCGTTGGCGTGGGGATTGGCGCCCATGCGTCGTTCGCCCTGGGGAGCAAGCTCGGCCAATTCCGGTTTCAGGCGGCCCTGCTCATCAAAGAGTTCCTCCGGCCGGTAACTCTTCAGCCAGTCTTCCAGCAGCTTGAGGTGTTCGGGATGGATGGCCGGGTCGGAGAGGGGCACCTGGTGCGAACGGAAGGTCCCTTCAACCTGCAGTCCATCGATTATCTTCGGCCCCGTCCAGCCCTTGGGTGAATTGAGGACGATCATCGGCCAACGCGGACGCGCCAAATTGCCATGAATGCGGGCGTCCTGCTGAATCTTTTTGATCTGTTCCACCGCCGTGTCGAGTGTAGCGGCCATGGCTTCATGCATCAACCCGGGTTCGTAACCCTCGACAAAGTAGGGTGTCCATCCGTAGCCCCGAAGCAACTGTTCCAATTCGTCGCGGGTGATACGAGCGAGGATGGTCGGGTTAGAAATCTTGTAGCCGTTGAGATGCAGGATGGGCAGTACCGTGCCGTCTGTGGCCGGATTGAGAAACTTATTGGAATGCCATGCTGTGGCTAGCGGTCCGGTTTCGGCCTCGCCATCGCCGACTACGCAGGCGACGATCAAATCGGGATTGTCGAACACCGCCCCGAACGAATGGCTGAGCGAATAGCCAAGCTCCCCTCCCTCGTGGATCGAACCCGGGCACTCCGGCGATGCGTGACTGGGAATTCCCCCGGGAAACGAGAACTGAACAAAGAGCTTTCGAAGCCCGGTCTCATCCTGGCTGATATCGGGATAGATCTCGCTGTAAGTGCCCTCGAGGTATGTGTTGCCCACGACGGCTGGGCCGCCGTGTCCGGGGCCAGATACGTAGATCATATCGAGGTCGTATTTCTTGATGACCCGGTTCAGGTGCACATAAATGAAGTTTTGCCCGGGAGTCGTGCCCCAGTGTCCCAGCAGCATGTGCTTCACATCCTTGAGCGTTAGCGGTCGTTTCAGCAGCGGATTGTCATAGAGATAAATTTGTCCGACTGACAGGTAGTTAGCGGCGCGCCAGTAGGCATCCATGTTGTGGAGCAGTTCCTGAGTGAGGATATTTGAAATTCTTGTCATGTTTCAATTTCCTTCGTTTATGCCCTAAGGTCTAGCAGGATGTTGAAATTTCCCCTGATGCCTTCGGCCAGCCGCGGGCGGATTTTGCCCTATACCGTATTCAATCGCCAGCCAAAGATCGTAGCCATCCGCGTCAGGTTGTAAGCAACCAAGATGAAGACGGTTTGCGCCTTCACCTTCGCCAGTCCG
>JBKKDI010000026.1:0-22186 GCA_046708645.1 Aestuariivirga sp. | reverse complement strand
TATTAGTCCCTATACGGACTAAATTAAATCAAGTTCTTAAAATGGGGCCGAAAGATTAGGGTTGAACGACCCTGCAATCCAGGGGAATTCCAGAAAAATGAATTACAATGGTCATTATAAATCATTTCCGTTTCTGAATGTTGAGCGGACCTTGAAACCAGGGTTTGGGATTTCTGCTTTGGGCCACAAGCAGAAGCAATCTCTGCGGTGTATTTTTGTCTACATTCAGTAAGCGTTGTCAGAACAGAAATGGATACTTAGGTAGGCTCGTGAATTGCAACAGTTCGCTAATCTTTTTTGGTCTCAGCCAACTGCATCCATCCCAAATACCTCCTGTATCTGTTCCGCCAGCATATCGGTCATCGGTTGGCGTGGCTCACGCGCTTTCAACATGAGAAAGCTGGTTTCGGGTAATTCCGGCAAGCCCTCGTCGGCACGCACCACTCTCAAACCTTCCGGCAGTCTGTCAGTTGCAAGGGCGTCTGTCACCGCAAAGCCAGCAAGCACAGCGGCCAACTGGCCGGATGTCGTTACAGACGTCGAGACGATTCGGTAGCTCCGCCCACAATGCTCGAGTGCCCTGATCGCCATTCCGCGCCAGAGACATTCCTTGAGCCAAGGCGGCCGCAAGGGGCAATCGGCCGGCGAAAGTGACAGAGGCAATGGATCGCGAAGGTGTTGCCGATGAACGTCTGAGGTAATCCACTTCAGCGGGCTTCGCCAAATCTCGATGGCTGGCCATTGCCGTGGCTCCTGCCCGGCTTCCAATAATGCCAGATCGATCTCGCCATTTTTGAGCTGTGGGGCAAGTACGCAGGACCCTGCGCTTGTGACTTGAACTTCGACCGAGGGCGCTGCTTCCGAAAACCGAGCCAGAATTTTTGGCAAGTAACGCGATATAAGTTCTTCCGCCAAACCAAGCCTTACGGTGCCATGAACTGGCGCGGCCCGGAGTGACATCAGGATTTCGTCATTCAGTCCCAGAAGTTCCCGCGCCCGGCCAAGCAAATACAGCCCCTGCTGGTTTAGCTCTACAGTTCCGCCTTTTCCACGAATTAGGACCGTCAGTCCCAGCACGGCTTCAAGACGCTGCATCTGGAGTGAGACTGCCGATTGGGTCCTCCCGACACGTTCGGCGGCCCGTGTAAAACTCTTTTCTTCGGCAATTACGGCGAAGCTGCGCAACACATCGAGATCAAGTCCGACAGGGAGACCCATAATCATTAAAATTACTCATTTGGCGGATTTGCGCAACTCGTTTCCCTTTTCGACACGCACAGGTCATCCTCAGGTTACTAAGAAGGAGAACCAAAATGAGCATGTATCAAGCAAATCAGAACAATATCTTGTCCGGCGTCCCCAGTGCGCTCCATGCCTTGAGCCAAGTGCTGGGACATTGCTGCGAGGCCATTTACAGTCGGTGGACTGCTCGGTGGCAGTCCCGCGTCATATCAAAGCTCAGTCCAAGCATCCGCTACGATATTGGCGAAATAGACTGCAGGCCACCAGCGTCTAAATTGCAGGCGGCCCAGACGGCCCAGAATGCGTCGTTGGAATTGATGCGGATGCGTTCTATCTGAAGCGCTCGCAACAGTACCGAATTGGTCAAGCCGAGAGATTGATAAAGAAGCGCAGAGGAGAAACACCATGCGGATCGGCGTTCGCCGACGAGCCGTAAACCAACGCAAGCAACGCAATTATGACTGAAATTACATAACGCATAACGAGCTTCCCCAAGAAAATCAGCCTAACCAGCAAACTCCGGATAATCAGCTCACTGAAGGCGAGATTGATACGAGACCGGACCTTGGCTATGGCGGCGGCCTATGCTCCAAAGCCGCGATGTCCGGTTAGGGTCAAGAGCGTTGGTCTCGCGGTGTTTTTGATACGGCCGGTATTGGGCCATTTCGGACATAGCGGTTTGCCGTTGAAGGTGTCGGCCCGGACGTGATTCAAGATTCCAAACTGGAGCCGCGACTCCCTTCAGAACAATTACTAATATAATGGCAATGGGCCTGGCCGATATTGCCCGTGCCGTCGCGGTGGATAAGTCCGGCTATCCCGCACATGGTTTTTCTCCTTTACGGCAAGCAGTTCATGTAGGTGTCGATATCCCACTCCGTCGAGGTGTGGAGGAAGCGCTCCCATTCGTCGCGCTTGTATTCGTCGAACAGGCGATGCATCTCGCCCGGCATCGCCAACTTCACCACGTCGTCATTTTTGAGAGCTTCAAGCGAGTCGCCGAGCGTCATCGGCAGTTTCCTCACCTGTTTGCCGGCTTCCATGGCGGCATAGATGTTGCGCTCTTCGGGCGGACCCGGATCGATCTTGTGGCGCAAGCCGTCGTCGGCTGCCCGCAGAATTGCGCCCGCCATGATGTAGGGGTTCACCATGGAGTCGACGGCGCGGTATTCGAAGCGTCCGGGAGCCGAGACGCGAAGGCCCGTGGTGCGGTTCTGGAATCCCCAGTCGGCGAACACCGGCGCCCAGAAACCCGTGTCCCACAGGCGGCGGTAGGAGTTGACCGTCGAGCAGCCGATGGCGGTGAGAGCGCTCAGATGCTTGACGATGCCGCCGATGACATGGAGGCCGACCTTGCCCGGCATGCGCGGATCATTGCCGTCTGGCATGAAGGTGTTGGTGCCGCCGCGCCGGTACATGAAATTGTGCTCGAAGCCCGGCAGGTTCTTTGGATCGTTGCCGAGGGGCTTCATCTCGTCCTTGCCGCCCTTCCACAGCGAAATATTGTGGTGGCAGCCGTTAGCGGAAACGCCCATGAACGGCTTGCACATGAAGCAGGCGATGAGGTTGAATTCACGCGCCACTTGCGCGCAAATCTGGCGGTAGGTCGTGAGCCGATCGGCGGTGCGGAGCGCATCGTCGTAATTGAAATTGAGTTCAATCTGGCCCGGCGCGTCCTCGTGGTCGCCCTGGATCATGTCGAGGCCCATCTTGCGGCCGTATTCGATGACCTTCATGTAGACGGGGCGCAGGCTTTCGAACTGGTCGATATGATAGCAATAGGGATGGGACATGCCGCCGTCCGGCTTGCCGTTCGCGTCCTTCTTCAGCCACATCATTTCGGGTTCGGTGCCGTGGCGCATGCGCATGCCATGGTCTTTTTCGAACTGCTCATGGATGCGGCGCAAATTGCCCCGGCAGTCCGCCGTCAGATAGGCGCCTGCATCTTCCCGTTCCTCACGGTTGCGGAACAGGGTGCAGAACATGCGGGCCACGCGCTTGTCCCAAGGCAGTTGCATGAAGGTTTCTGGTTCGGGAACGCCGACGAGTTCGGCAGCTTCCGGGCCATAGCCCATGTATTCGCCGCGGCGGTTCATGAACAGATTGACGGTCGATCCGTAGACGAGCTGGAAGCCGCCGTTGGCGATGTTCTCCCAGTGATCGGCCGGGATGCCCTTGCCCATGATACGGCCGGTGACGGAGACGAATTGCAGGTAAAGATACTCGATGCCAAGCGCATCGATCCGCTTGCGCACCTGCTTGATCAGGCCGTCGCGGCCTGAAGTCTTGATAAAATTCTCGTAGTCCGTCGCCATGGATATCTCCCCAAATTTTTTTGTTGTGGTTTCGCTCAGCTCCAAGGGAACGGCGAATTTGAAACCGGATGCAGTTTGCCTTCGGCATAGCGTGAGAACCGGAAGGGTTCGAGCAGCTTGGAACTCTCGCCACAGATTTCCTGTGCCACGAGTTTGCCGACTCCGATCATCTTGTAGCCGTGATTGGAGTCGGCGATGACGAACACGTTTTCGCGGAACACATCGAAGACCGGAAAATTATCCGGCGTGAAACAGCCAAGGCCGCCGGATTTCTCATCCTTCTTGTAGATCTCGATTTTACCTTCGAAGCGTTTCTGGCAATGAGCCAGCATCGAGCACCAGGTTTCGATGAAATCATCGCCGACGATGAAGTCCGGCGACTCGGGGCCATAGGGGTCGATCGCAATCGAGTCCGGCTCGCCTTCGACCTTGTAGGGCGAGGAACCGCCCTGAATGCCACCAAAGTTGAAGTCCGGCTTGTAATAGAGGCCCCACAGCTTGTCGGTGAGCAATCGCCCATCGACATCGGAGTGAAGCGGCGCGTCGGTATCGACGTGGATGACCGGCGGCATGCGGCCGTCATTGGTCTTGTGGATGTTGGGATCGACGCCAAGGGTTCCTTCCTCAAGGCACCAGTATTTCCACATGCGGACACCATCGTGCGTCTTGCCGTCGCGGCCCTTGATGGAGACGCTGCGCGGCAAGTCCAGCATGTTCCAGATCTTGTTGACCCATGGTCCCGCGCCCACCACCACGTAATCGCACTTGATCGTGCCCTTGTTGGTCTGGATGCCGGTAACGGCTTTGGAGTTGTTGCCGAACTCGAAGCCCGTTACCTCGCAGCCGGTCAGGATGCGAACACCTTCGCCCTCCGCCTTCGAGGCAAGGCCATAGATGGAAGCAGTGTTGTTGGCGTAGCCGCCCTTCTTTTCGTGAAGCACCGAGGTGATGCCCTTGGCCTGCCAGTCGGAAAACAGACCCTCCATGTATTTCTGCGAATCCTTGGCCCCCTCGATAAAGGTCGAGCCGTAATCGATCTTCTGCTGCTGCTCGTAAATCGATCCCACCTGTTCATGCATCACTTCCGGGCTGATCTGCATGTAGCCGACGCTGTGATAGGAATAGGCCTTGGGATCGCTCTCCCAGACTTCGACGCACTGGGCCATCAATTCGCGCATGGCCGGCTGGTAATAATTGTTGCGGACTACGCCACAGGCGATGCCCGATGCACCCGCCGCGATCGCCGTCTTGTCCACGACAAGAATGTCCTTGCCGCTGCCGCGCCCTGTCTCCTTGAGCTTGAGCGCCAGATGATAGGCCGTTGATAGCCCATGGATACCCGCGCCGATGATGGCGTATTTGACGCCGGATGGAACCGCCATGAATCGTTTCTCCCTCGAGGATGAATACCCGCCGCTTGACGGCTGACAGCCAGTTGGGCCCTATTGATCCACAATTCGCGACCGATTGCAAACCAATTCTATCCAATTCCAACCAATTATGGTATTGTCAGATACAATCACGGCGAAAGAGGGTAGCTACGTGTTGGAAGATATTGACGAAATCGACGATCTTGTCGCTGCTTCGGGCCGCGGCGCCAATATCATTCTGGCGCGCATCAAACGAGCTATTGAAACGGGGGTTTATGCCGATGGCGACCAATTGCCGGCGGAGCGTCAGCTCGCCATAACTTTCGGTACCGCCCGATCTACCATCCGCAAGATTCTCGATCAGTTGGAACAGGGTAACCTGATCGTCCGAAGGGTTGGCAGCGGCACGTTCGTAAATTTCAGCGGCCCCATCCGCCAGGGAATGGAGGATATCGCCGATCTCGTGAGCCCGTTGCAACTGATCGAGACTCGATTCGCGGTCGAGCCTTACATGACGCGGCTCGCCGCCCTTCATGCAACCGGCAGCGATCTCGACAAGTTCGAGGATGTGCTGCGCCGGATCGAAGCGGCGCAAGGCGATCAGAACCTTTTCACCCAGCTCGACTCGGAATTCCATCTGGAACTCGCCCGCTGCTCGCGCAATCCGCTGATCGTGCGCATGTACCAGCAGGTCAACATGGTGAGACTACATGCCCAGTGGAATCGCATGAAGAAGCTCATTCTCTCCGCGGAGAAGATTGCCGCCTACAACAGTCAGCATCGGGCCATCTACGAGGCACTGCGCCAGCGTGATGCGCAGAACGCGGTCGATCAGATCACCCGTCATCTCGAGCAGACACGGCAGGACTTGATCGGCGCCGACAGCGGCTAAGACGATCTATACCCACTTGAAAACGAAAAACCCCCAGATCAGCGCCAGCACGAGACCACCCCACAGGGGCACGCCGTAAAATCCGAGCCAACCCAAAAAGATGAAGGCGCTGCCGAGGAGGGTGATGAACAGGCGGTCGCCCCGGGTTGTTTCGAGGCCGAAGACGCCATGGCGAGGCCCGCCGCCTGGCGCATAATACTCCCATACGCCCATGGCGGCGATGGAGCCAAAGACGAAGATAAAGAAGAAAGCGGTTGGCCATGTCCAAGCCATCCAGGAGAGAAGCGTTGTCGTCTCCATGATCTAGCCTCCTTCTACACGCGGCCCAGGGCAAAGCCCTTGGCAATATAATTGCGTACGAAATAGATGACGACGGCGCCGGGAATGATTGTCAGCGATCCGGCAGCCGCAAGCAGGCCCAGTTCATAACCCGACGTGCTCGCTGTCTTGGTCATGGCGGCGGCGATCGGCTTGGCGGCAACTGCTGTTAGCGTCTTAGCCAAGAGCAATTCAACCCATGAGAACATGAAGCAGAAGAAGCAGGCCACGCCGATACCCGCTGCAATCGTTGGAATGAAAATGCGGAAAAAGAAACGTGGGAAGGAATAGCCGTCAACGAAGGCCGTTTCGTCGAGCGCCTTGGGGACGCCCGACATGAAGCCCTCGAGAATCCACACGGCGAGTGGGATATTGAACAACGTGTGTGAGAGCGCCACCGCCCAAGGTGTATCGAACAAGCCCACTTCCGAATAGAGCTGGAAGAAGGGGAGGGCAAAGACGGCGGGCGGCGCCATGCGATTTGATAGCAGCCAAAAGAACAGATGTTTGTCGCCGAGAAAGCGGTAGCGCGAAAAGGCGTAGGCTGCGGGGAGCGCCACCGACACCGACAGCACCGTGTTGATCACCACATACTCGATGGAATTCACATAACCCATGTACCAGGATGGATCGGTGAAGATCTTGGTATAGTTGGCGAGCGTGAATTCGTGTGGGTAGAGGGAAAAGCCGCCGAGAATTTCATTAGTCGTCTTGAACGACATGTTGAGCAGCCAGTAAATCGGCAGCATCAGGAAGACGATGTAAACGACGGGAACGAAGCGGGTCCAGCTTTTCATGGTCAGACCTCCTCGTTCTTCATCATCAGCGTGTAGAAGAGCCACGACAGCGCCAGGATGATCAAGAAATAGATGATCGACATGGCGGCGGCGGGGCCGAGATCGAACTGGCCGAGGGCTGTCTTCACAAGATCGATCGACAAGAACGTAGTAGCGCTGCCCGGACCGCCGCCGGTCAAAACCACGGCTTCCGTGTAGATCATGAAGCTGTCCATGAAACGCAGCAGCACGGCGATGGTCAGCACATGGCGGAGCTTGGGCAATTGGATGTAGCGGAACACCGCCCATGTCCGGGCGCCATCGACTTTTGCTGCCTGATAGTAAGCGTCGGGAATTGAGACGAGGCCCGCGTAGCACAGCAACGCCACCAATGACGTCCAGTGCCACACATCCATCAGGACGATGGTGAACCAGGCGGCGATGGGCTGGCGCGTGTAGTTGTATTCGATGCCGAGTGAGTTGATGAATTTGCCGAGAAGTCCGATATCGGGCAGCGCCATGATGTTCCACATGGACCCCACGACATTCCACGGAATGAGCAGGGGCAGCGACATGAGCACAAGGCAGACGGAAACCCATGGGCCCTTGCGCGGCATGGTGAGCGCGATGGCAAGACCCAGTGGAATTTCAATCGCCAGCACAATGGCTGAGAACACCATTTGGCGCGCAAGGGCGCCATGGAAGCGCTCCGAATGCAGCACATCCTCGAACCACTGGACGCCCGCCCAGGTGAAGACATTGTCGCCGAAGGTCTCCTGCATGGAGAAATTGACCACCGTCATCAGCGGGATCAGCGCGTTGAACGCAACGAGAGCGAAGACGGGAATGACGAGGAACCAGGCTCTCTGGTTAACGGTTTTGTTCATGGCCGTGCGCCCACCATCCAGCCATTCTCATAGATTTGCGTGTGCGAGGGATCGAAGGCGAGATGGGCCTTGCCTTCAGGTATCGTACCGCCTTCTGGAACCAAGAGTTTGATACTCCGATTCGCGGCGCGGGTTTCGACGATCCGGAAGCGGCCAGCGTCGGCAACTTTCACCACGTCGACGGGTATCCCTTTCTTGGCAAACGACACGAATTCAGGCCTGACACCAAGTTCGAGTTTCTGGCCGTTGCCCTTGTAACCTCGCGCATTGGCGGTTGTGACAGATTTGCCAGCAAAGGTCGCCTTGCCGCCTTTAACTTCGCAGGGCAACACATTCATGCCGGGCGAACCGATGAAATGGCCGACAAACGTGTGCATGGGGCGCTCGAAGAGATCGATCGGCGTGCCGGTCTGGACGATCTGGCCGTTGTTCATAACCACGACCAGATCGGCGAAGGTGAGCGCCTCGGTCTGGTCATGGGTGACATAGATCATGGTGCGCCGGATGCGCTGGTGCAGTTCCTTGAGTTTGGAGCGAAGCTGCCATTTCAGGTGCGGGTCGATGACGGTGAGCGGTTCATCGAACATGATGACGTTGACATCTGAACGCACCAGCCCGCGCCCCAGTGAAATCTTCTGCTTGCCGTCGGCGGTGAGGCCCGAAGCGCGGTTCTTTAATGTCTTCGAGAGATCGAGCATTTCCGCGATCTCGCGGACCCGCTTGTCGACGTCTTTTTCGCCAATGCCACGGTTCCTCAGCGGGAAGGCTAGATTGTCGTACACCGTCATGGTGTCGTAGATCACCGGGAACTGGAATACCTGGGCGATGTTGCGCTGTTCGGGAGTGGAGCGCGCGACGTCGCGGTCATCGAACAAAATCTGTCCTTCGGTCGGAACAAGCAGGCCGGAGATGAGATTGAGGAGGGTGGTTTTGCCACAGCCGGAAGGGCCGAGCAGGGCATAGGCGCCGCCGTCGGCCCATTCGAGCGACATGCGCTGGAGAGCATAGTCCTCATCGCGCTGGGGATCGGCGATGTAGCTATGGCGCAAATTGCGGAGCGTGATCTTGGCCATCAGGCGATGAACTCGTTGTTGGCGCCGAAGAAAAGGCTTTGATCGATATCGACATAGAGCTTCGCCGCGGCACCAACCTTGAAAGGATGAATGCCGTGCGATTGGGACACCCAGGTCCGGCCATCGACATCGAAGTGAATGACACTTTCGGAGCCGGAAATCTCGGTAACCAACACCCGGCCCTCGACTGTTCCAATCGCTTTGCCGTGACCGGCGGGTGCGATGTTGTGGGGCCGGATGCCGATGGTGTAATCGCCGTCGGCAATGGATTTCTCCGCCTTGCCCGCAGGCCACTTTTTCTTGCCAAATATGGTGATGGCGCCGCCGTGTTTGGAAATCCTGGCGGTGTTGATCGGTGGGTCGGAAAACACTTGCGCCGTTATAAGATCCTTAGGTTTGCGATAGATGGCGGAGGTTGGGCCAAACTGCGTAACGCGCCCCTCATGCAAAGTTGCCGTGTTGCCGCCAAACAGCAGGGCTTCGGTGGGCTCTGTTGTGGCATAGATGACGATGGCATTGCGGCCGGCGAAGAGTTTGGGCAATTCGTCGCGCAGTTCTTCGCGCAGCTTGTAATCGAGATTGGCCAGCGGTTCGTCGAGGAGGATAATGTCGGAGTCCTTGACGACGGCGCGCGCGATGGCGGTGCGCTGTTGCTGGCCGCCGGAAAGCTCGCTGGGTTTGCGTTTCAGCATCGGCGTCAGGCGCAATAACTCCGCCGCCTTGCCGACACGGCGCTCGATTTCATCCGAGGACATGCCGGCCACGCGCAGAGGCGAGGCGATGTTGTCGTAGACGTTGAAGTTCGGATAGTTGATGAATTGTTGATAGACCATCGAGACGTTACGCTTCTGCACGGCAACGCCGGTCACGTTTTGCCCTTTGTAACGGATTTCGCCGGAGGTCGGCTTCTGGATGCCGGCGATGAGTTGCATCAGCGTGGTTTTGCCGGCGAGCGTCGTTCCCAACAGCACGTTGAACGTGCCGTCTTCGAGTATCAGATTTGTCTCATGGATATAGGTGTCCGCGCCCACGCGTTTGGTAACTTTGTGAAGTTCAAGTGACATGGGTGGAACGATCTCTCACATTGCCGTTTCCCATTCTGTCATTGCCGGGCTTGTCCCGGCAACCCATGGTGCAAAGAATTTTGCATGGGAGTGTGCGCCAAGATGGGTCCCCGGGACAAGCCCGGGGATGACAAGTGAGGAAGAAGGCGCCGCGAAGCGCCCTCTTGTTTCAAAGGCTCACTGGGCAGTCCAACGCTTCACGAGTTCGTCGTAGGCGATGGTTTCGCCCTGCGGTTTTTCGTTTTCAAGCTTGGCATGGGGGCCGCCTTCCTTGCCCAGCCATTCCGAGGCGTCCTTTGCCTCGTTGAGGCGCGGGCCGCAACCGCCATAGGCCTTGTTGGCCTCGTCGGCTGCCTGCATGCGTCCCATGATCGTATCCATTTCGCCAGCGAGACGGTCCATGGCCTCTTGCGGCGTGAAGGCGCCTGAGTTTACGTCACCGATCTGCTGCCACCAGAGCTGAGCCAACTTCGGATAATCCGGCACGTTGATGCCGGTCGGCGACCAGTTCACGCGATCGGGCGAGCGGTAGAATTCGACCAGACCGCCGAGCTTCGGCGCACGTTCCGTAAATGACTCATGCTTGATCGTGCTATCGCGGATGAAGGTGAGACCGACGTGGCTTTTCTTCACGTCCACGGTCTTCGACACCGCAAACTGGGCAAAGAGCCAAGCTGCCTTGCGGTTTTCGAGCGGGGTGGATTTCAGCATCGTCCACGATCCCACGTCCTGATAGCCGAGCTTCTGGCCCTCCTTCCAATAAGCGCCGTGGGGCGATGGCGCCATTTTCCACAGCGGCGTGCCGCTGTCGTCGACGGTGTTGTTGCCTTCGCTCTTGGGCGCCACCATGGAGGCCGTGAAGGCGGTGTACCAGAAGATCTGCTGGGCCACGTTGCCTTGGCTGAGTGCGGGCAGCGACTGGTAGAAGTCGTAGTCGGCTGCACCCGGAGGCGCGTATTTGCGCAGCCACTCGTCCCACTTGGCAATCGCATAGACCGAAGCCGGGCCATTGGTTTCGCCACCACGCGAAACCGAAGCACCCGACGGGTTGCAGCTATCCTTTTCCATGCGGATGCCCCATTCGTCGATGGGACGGCCGTTGGGAAGGCCGGGCGAACCCGAGCCAGCCATGGAAAGCCAGGCATCGGTCATGCGCCAGCCGAGATCGGGTGCCCGCTTGCCATAGTCCATGTGGCCGTAAATCTTGACACCATCGATCTCCTTGACGTCTTCGGAGAAGAACTGGGCGATGTCCTCGTAGGCGGACCAGTTCACCGGCACGCCAAGCTCGTAGCCATACTTGGCCTTGAACGCGTCCTTGAGATCCTGGCGCGCGAACCAGTCGGCGCGGAACCAGTAAAGGTTGGCGAACTGCTGGTCGGGCAACTGATAAAGCTTGCCATCGGGACCCGTGGTGAACGACTTGCCGATGAAATCGTCGACATCGAGCATCGGATCGGTGACATCCTTGCCTTCGCCGGCCATCCAGTCGGTCAGGTTGACGGCGCTTTGCAGGCGCGAGTGGGTGCCGATCAGGTCAGAGTCGTTTACATAGGCGTCGTACAGATTGCGGTTGGTCTGCATCTGCGTCTGCACGGCTTGGACAACTTCACCTTCGCCGAGAATCTGATGATTGACCTTGATGCCGGTGATTTCTTCGAAGGCCTTGGTCAGGACGGTGGATTCATAGGTGTGTGTCGGAATGCCCTCCGAGAGCACATTGATTTCCATGCCCTTGAACGGTTCAGCCGCTTTGATGAACCATTCCATCTGTTTGATTTGATCTTCCTTGGACAGCGTCGAAGGCTGAAATTCGGCGTCAATCCATTTCTTGGCTGCTTCCAAGTCGGCAAAGCTGGGCGTGGTCAGCGCCGCGAGCGCCATGACGGCCGCCGTGGCCAGGAGCTTCATCTTCATCGAGTGTCCTCCCTAATCGGTTGGCATCCATTTCTTGGTGCCTATTCCGACTATCAAGCGAAAAAAAACGAAGGTCAATAGGCAAGTTTCCGAAAAATGTGCGCCGCAATATTGCGTAATGTGAAAAAAAATGAAAACATGGCTTTCGCAATCAGGGGATAAGTTTGGACCTTTCATGCCGGCCTTGAGTCCACGCCAACAGCATATTCTGTCGCTCGCACGGCAGGCGGGCAACGTATTGGTGGACGATCTGGCGTCGCGTTTCGATGTCACCCCACAGACCATTCGCAAAGATCTCAATGAACTCTGCGATGGCCGCCTACTGGCGCGCACCCATGGCGGCGCCATGCTTTCATCCGGTGTCGAGAACGTCGCCTATGAGGCGAGACGCCAATTGGCTGCCGGCGAAAAGGTGGTTATTGGCCAGCGTGCGGCAGACCTCATCCCCAACAACTGCTCGCTGTTCATCAATATCGGGACGACGACGGAAGAAGTGGCCCGAGCGCTGGTGCATCACGAGGGGCTTCTGGTCATTACCAACAATATCCATGTTGCCACGATCCTGATGCCGTGCCCGAAGATCGACGTGATCCTGGCGGGCGGCATGCTGCGCAAGACCGATGGCGGTATCGTGGGAGAAGCGGCTGTCGATTTCATCGCGCAGTTCAAGGTGGATCATGCAGTTATCGGTGCCTCGGCAATCGACGATGACGGCGCTATGCTCGATTTCGATTACCGCGAGGTGCGCGCGGCGCAGGCGATCCTGAACAATGCCCGCAATGTCATGCTGGTTTCCGATGCCATGAAGTTCACCAGATCGGCTCCGGTGCGGATCGGGCATCTTTCGCAAGTCGACATCTTCGTCACCGACCGGCCGCCGCCCGAGGCGATCATCGATTTATGCAGGCATAGCGGTGTACAGCTTGAAATAGCCGGTGGCGTTCCGGAAGAGCGGGAGGCGGAACCCGCAGCATGATCTACGATCTTTTTATCATCGGAGGCGGCATCAACGGTTGTGGCATCGCGCGCGATGCTTCGGGCCGGGGCCTGAAGGTATTTCTGGCGGAGCAGGGCGACTTGGCTTCCGGCACCTCTTCGGCTTCAACCAAGCTCATCCATGGCGGCCTGCGTTACCTCGAGCACTATGAGTTCCGCCTTGTCCGCGAAGCCCTGATCGAGCGCGAAGTCTTGCTGAAGTCGGCGCCCCACATCATCTGGCCGTTGCGCTTCGTGTTGCCGCATCATCAGGGCCTCAGGCCATGGCCGCTCATCCGGCTTGGCCTGTTTTTTTACGACCATCTCGGAGGCCGCAAGTTGCTGCCGCCGACGCGCAGCGTTGACCTGCGTAACGACGAAACCGGACGGCCCCTGAAGGACGAGTTCACCCGCGGCTATGAATATTCCGATTGCTGGGTCGAGGATGCACGTCTTGTCGTGCTCAACGCCCGCGATGCCGCGAGACGGGGTGCCGAAGTCCGGACCCGCACGAAATGCAAGACGGCACGCCGGGTCGATGGCGTTTGGGAACTCACCATCGTCGATGCGGCAGGCAAGGAAGATGCGATCCGCGCCAAGGCATTGGTCAACGCGGCGGGGCCATGGGTGAGCCAGGTTCTGGGCGAGGTCGTGGGCCGCAACGCCCCCGACAAAATCCGCCTGGTGAAGGGCAGCCATATCGTCGTCGACAAGCTTTACGATCACGACCGCTGCTACATCTTCCAAAATGGCGATGGCCGCATCTGCTTTACCATTCCCTATGAACAGAACTTCACCTTGATCGGCACAACCGACGAGGACCATTTAGGCGATTTGGAAGCCCCCAGCATCACCGATGGCGAGACGGCTTATCTGCTCGCTGCGGTGAGCGAATATTTCAAGCGGCCCGTGACCCAGGAACAGGTGCGCTGGACTTACTCAGGAATCCGGCCGCTCTACGACGATGGCGCCAGCAAGGCGCAGGAAGCGACACGCGACTATGTGCTGAAATTCGAAGCCCCGGCGGGCGAGGCGCCGCTCTTGTCGATCTTCGGCGGCAAGATCACGACCTTCCGTAAGCTCGCGGAAACGGCACTGGAGAAAATCGTACCGCTTTTCCCCTCCGCCGGAAAACCCTGGACCGCCGCTGCATCGCTCCCCGGAGGAGACTTTTCTTTCGCCGACGTTGATACTCTGATCGCCAGTCTTCAGCGCAAGTATTCCTTCATGATACCCCGCAATGTGCGGCGCATTTTCCGCGCTTATGGCACCGAGGCCGAGTCGATCTTCGCTGGCGCGCGCTTCGCCCAGGACATGGGCAAGAGCTTTGGATTACTGACGGAACGCGAAATCGCGCATCTCGTGGAAAAGGAATGGGCTCGCACGGCAGACGATATTCTCTGGCGCCGTTCCAAGCTGGGCCTGCATCTTTCAAAGGATGAACAAGAAGCGCTTCGCCAGCACTTGGCGCCGGAAATCCGAACCAAGAAACGCAAGCGCGTCGCAGGCTGATCATGCCAGACCTGATCCTCGCCATTGACCAGGGCACGACATCGTCGCGGGCCATTGTCTTTGACAAAAAACTGAATCCCAAGGCTGCAAGCCAGAAGGAGTTCCGGCAGTATTTCCCCAAATCCGGCTGGGTGGAACACGATCCGGAAGAAATCTGGAAATCGGTACTTATGGTTTGTAAAAGCGCCATCAAAAAAGCGAGCGCCAAGGCATCGGACATTCGCGCTATCGGCATCACCAATCAGCGCGAAACCGTGGTGATCTGGGACCGCAAGACCGGAAAACCCATCCACAAGGCTATCGTCTGGCAGGACCGGCGCACGGCGGACCTCTGCGCCACGCTGAAGTCACAGGGCCACGAGCGGCTGTTCTCAGAAACCACCGGCTTGTTGCTCGACCCATATTTCTCGGGGACTAAAATCTCCTGGCTCCTCGATCACGTGAAAGGTGCCCACGAGCGGGCGGAGAAGGGCGAGCTTTGCTTCGGCACGATCGACTCATTCCTGATCTGGCGCCTCACCAGCGGAAATCTCCATGCGACGGACGCAACCAATGCCTCGCGTACGTTGCTTTACAACATCCACATTGGCGAATGGGATGACGCGCTTCTCCGCATCCTCCGCGTGCCGCGCGCTATTCTCCCCGAGGTGAAGGATTGCGGCGCCGATTTTGGCATGACCGTTCCAAAGCTTTTCGGCGCCCCGATTGCCATCAGGGGTGTGGCAGGCGACCAGCAGGCCGCGATGATTGGTCAAGCCTGCTTCCAGCCTGGCATGATGAAAGCGACCTACGGCACCGGCTGTTTCGCGCTGCTCAACACAGGCGAGAAGGCGGTCTCTTCGCACAATCGACTCCTGACCACTGTCGCCTATCAACTGGGTGGCAAGAGAACCTATGCGCTGGAAGGAGCGATCTTCATCGCCGGGGCTGCGGTGCAATGGCTACGCGACGGTCTGAAGGTCGTTAAGCAAGCTTCTGAGACGGCGGCGCTGGCAAAAGCGGCGGATATAGGTCAGAATGTTTATCTCGTTCCGGCCTTCGTTGGCTTGGGCGCGCCATATTGGAATGCGGAGGCGCGTGGCGCACTTTTTGGTTTGACGCGCGCGACGACCAACCGAGAGTTTGCACGGGCCGCCCTAGAGGCCGTGTGCTATCAGACGCGCGATCTTCTTGAGGCAATGCAGAAGGACTGGAACTCTCCGGGTAAAACAGTTCTGCGCGTCGACGGCGGCATGGCGGCCTCCGATTGGACCATGCAGTGTCTTGCCGATATTCTCGCAGTTTCCGTTGACCGGCCGAAAATTGTCGAGACGACGGCTTTGGGCGCCGCCTATCTTGCCGGCCTGCAATCGGGTCTCCTGCCGGCACCTGCAGAATTTGCAAAGGTCTGGAAGCGGGAAAAGCGCTTCACGCCCAAAATGGACGCACCAACCCGCGAAAAGAAATACGCGGGATGGAAAATGGCCGTCAGGAAACTGCTGGCTTGAAAACTGAAATCAGCCTTTCATGCGGACTTCAAGTTCACCGCCATAACCGGGGCCGTTCGCGTTAGGCGCCGTTCGAATCTTGACCCTGACGCCTGTTGCAAACGCCGACGTCAGCAGGCTCGCCATTGCAGAAAAACGGAGCTGTTCTGACGAGTCGAGAAGATATGAATGATGTTCGCCCTTCTTGTTGACAAGGCTGAACAGAAACTGATTGCTGTTTACACCAGCGCCCTTGACGTTGATGCTTTCCACGCGGCCGGTGAATTCGAAATCATTGGTCGCGTCCTTGATTTTCTTTTTCAGTTTTTTCGATCCGTTCCCCTTGGCTGCGGTGAGCGCGTTGTCCTGGGTCTTGACCTTTTTGTTCTTCATCTCAACCGTGGCCGACGCATCCGGCTCGACAATATTCGCAGGCGACATGCTACTACCCCTCTCAGTTTACGGCCCGTTCGTGAACAAGCCCAACCCCGCAATACACGCCGAATGATTGTCACAATCAATATGCCGAGGAGGGACCGGCTTGGATGACTTGACTCGGTTGGCTAGTGGGCTTTCTGTTGCAATTACATGGCGTTGATGGTGGGCGATACTGGACTCGAACCAGTGACCCCTGCGATGTGAACACAGTGCTCTACCAACTGAGCTAATCGCCCTTCAGGGTGCGCGGGGGTATAGGGGAGGGAAGAGCTGAAAGTCAAGAATTTGCGATCAGCTCCTGGATTGCATCCCAACCTTCGTCAAAGTGCGCGATCATCCGGTCCGGCCTGAATTCCGAAATAGGTTTTGGGCTGTAACCGAAGGTCACACCTATCACCGGCACGCCCGCCGCACGGGCGGTCAGAACGTCCGTTTCGCTGTCGCCCACCATGATCGAGCGTGGCGCCTTCAGACCCAGCCTTGCCACCGACTCGTGGAAGGGCCGGGGATCGGGCTTGGAAATTCCCAGCGTATCGGGCCCCACGACGGAACCGAAATATTTGCTCATGTCCAGGGCATCGAGGAGGCGAATGGAAAGGCCTTCCAACTTGTTGGTACATACTCCGAGAGAAACTCCATCGGCCCGCAAGCGTTCAAGCAGCACAAGAAGTCCGGGAAATACTTTGCTGCCGGTGGCGATGTTGTCGGCATAGTAGGCGACAAAGCTGCGGTAGTGAGGCTCGATATCGAAACCCTCGGGCAATCCGCCGGTCGCGGCTAGCCCTCGCATAATCAGAGCGCGTGCGCCGTGGCCCGTGAAATCGCGCACCTCATGGAGGCTGACGGATGCGCGGCCAAGACTTTTGAGTACATGGTTGGTCGCCAGCATCAGGTCGGGTGCAGTATCAACGAGTGTTCCATCGAGGTCGAAAATAACTGCGCGATCCGCCATGCAAGCCCTGCAATTCTGGTCCGTTTGTTCCGCTTTATGCCCTATGCTAAGACGCCGCCAACTCGAAACGGGAGGTCACCATGGATATTCGCAAAGGCCAGGCGCTGCGCGACATACTCAAGGACAAGTCGCTGCTCAAGGACAAATGCTATATCGACGGCAAATGGGTTGGCGGCCCATCTACCCTCGATGTCACCAACCCCGTTAACGACGAGGTGATCGGCACCGTCCCGAAGCTTGGGACTGCGGAGACGAAGCAGGCGATCGAGGCGGCACAGCGGGCCCAGAAAGATTGGGCGAGGAAAACGGCCAAGGAACGCGCCGGCATTCTTCGCAAATGGTTCAACCTGATGATGGAAAACCAGGAGGACCTTGCCCAGATCATGACCGCAGAGCAAGGCAAGCCCCTCGCTGAATCGCGGGGCGAGGTGGCCTACGGCGCCTCCTTTGTTGAGTTCTTCGCCGAGGAGGCAAAACGAATTTACGGCGAGACCATTCCTTCTCCATGGGCCACGTCGCGCATATTGGTGATCAAGCAGCCGGTGGGCGTGGTGGCGGCCATCACGCCGTGGAATTTCCCCAATGCCATGATCACCCGCAAGGCGGGCCCAGCCCTCGCCGCGGGGTGCACCTTCGTCTGCAAGCCCGCCGGAGAGACGCCGTTTTCCGCGCTGGCGCTTGCCGAACTTGCCGGGCGCGCCGGAATGCCGGCCGGTGTGTTTTCGGTCATCACCGGTTCTGCCCGCGACATCGGCGCGGAAATGACGTCGAATCCCATCGTCCGTGCCCTGACATTTACCGGCTCGACCGAGATCGGCCGCATCCTCATGGCGCAGTGCGCGCCGACCATCAAGAAGGTTGGCCTCGAGCTTGGCGGCAACGCGCCGTTCATCGTTTTCGATGACGCGGATCTCGATGCTGCGGTGCAGGGCGCCATGATGTCCAAATATCGCAATGCCGGTCAGACCTGCGTGTGCGCCAACCGCATCCTTGTGCAAGATGCCGTTTATGACATTTTCGCAAGCAAGTTCGCTGAGGCGATCAAGAAGCTGAAGGTGGGCGATGGCACCGAGACGGGCGTTACGACAGGCCCGCTGATTAACAAGGCTGCGGTCGTCAAGGTAAAAGAGCATATCGCGGATGCGGTCAAGAAAGGCGCCACGGTGATGATTGGCGGCAAATCCATGGGCGGCAATTTCTTCGAACCTACACTGATCCGTGATGTTACCGCGAGCATGGCCGTGGCGCGGGAGGAAACTTTTGGCCCGGTGGCGCCGCTCTTCAAGTTCAAGACTGAGGAAGAAGCCATTGAAATGGCGAATGCCACCGAGTTTGGGCTTGCCTGCTATTTCTACACCCGCGACATTGGCCGCGTCTGGCGCGTTGCCGAAGGCCTTGAATACGGCATCGTTGGCATCAACGAGGGCATTATCTCGGCCGCCGAAGCGCCCTTTGGCGGGGTAAAGGAATCCGGCCTTGGCCGTGAAGGGTCGCATCATGGCATCGAGGAATATGTTGAGATGAAATACATGCTGATGGGCGGACTCGGACAGTGACGATTGACGAACAAAAAAGGGCCGCCGCCAAGGCGGCCCTCGACTATGTGAAACCCGGAATGAAACTTGGCCTTGGAACGGGTTCCACCGCGCGGCTTTTTATCGAACTCATCGGCGAGCAGGTGAAGGCGGGTCTTGACGTGGCCTGCATCGCCACGTCCGAGGAAACGCGCCGGCAGGCCGAAAGCCTCAAGATTCCGTTGACTACTCTTGATGCCCACCCGTTTCTCGACCTTACCGTTGACGGGGCGGATGAGTTCGATGCGGATTTCAACGTGCTCAAAGGCGGCGGCGGTGCGCTACTGCGCGAAAAGATAGTGGCCTCATCCTCGCGGCGCATGGTGGTAATCGCCGACCAGTCGAAGAAGGTAGAGACTCTCGGCGCCTTTCCCCTGCCGATCGAAGTCATTCCCTTCGGGATCAAGGCAACCGCCTGGAAGATCGAACACGCCTTTCGGATAGTGGGTATCAAGGATGGAAAAATGAACGTGCGTGTGCGCGGCGGCAAACCGTTCCGCACCGATGGTGGCCATGCGATCATCGATTGCGCACTGGGTAAAATTCCAGATGTCAGGCGATTGTCGGATGCGCTTTCGATCATACCGGGCATCGTCGATCACGGCCTCTTTATCGGCATTTGTGGAATTATCCTCATGGGTACACCCAAGGGCGTGACTACCTTCAGGAAAAAATAGTGCAAGGCGCATGACACCCTTCGACTACGATCTTTTCGTCATAGGCGCGGGCTCGGGTGGCGTCAGAGCCGCTCGTATTGCCGCGAAACATGGCGCCAGGGTTGCCGTTGCCGAGGAATCCCGCGTCGGCGGTACCTGCGTGATCAGGGGCTGCGTGCCCAAGAAACTCCTCGTCTATGCCTCCAAATTTGCTGAAGAGTTCGAGGACGCTGTGGGGTTCGGCTGGACCTCTGACAAGGTTTCCTTCGACTGGGCAACGCTCATCGCCAGCAAGGACAAGGAGATCGACCGGCTCAACCTGGCTTATATCCGCAATCTCGAAACCGCTGGCGCCGACCTGATCATGGAACGGGCCGAGCTTGAGGGCCGCAACACGCTCCGGCTGGCGTCGGGCCGTAAGGTGACGGCGAAATTTATCCTGATCGCCACCGGAGCAGCACCGTTCATACCGCGCCATCTGCCGGGTCATGAACTGGCGATCTCTTCCAACGAGGCTTTCCATCTCGAACGGCTGCCGGCCCGCATTGTGATCGTCGGCGGCGGTTACATCGCGGTGGAATTCGCCGGCATCTTTTCCGGCCTTGGCGTCGAAACCATCCTGATCTATCGCGGCGAACAGATCCTGCGCGGCTTTGACAACGACCTCCGCGAACATCTTGCCGCCGAAATGCAGAAGAAGGGCATCGAAATCCGCACCCAGGCCGACATTGCAAAAATCGAACGCTCGGGCACCGGGGTGCGCGTTTCGCTTAATGACGGTGTTGCGTTCGGCGCGGGCCAGGTCATGTTCGCCACGGGGCGCTTGCCACATGTCGTGGACCTTGGCCTCGAAAATGCGGGCGTTGAACTGACGCCGCACTATAGTGTGAAAGTCGATGACTATTCCCGCACCACCGTGGATAACATTTACGCCATTGGCGATGTGACCAACCGGGTTAATCTGACGCCTGTCGCCATTCGCGACGGTCACGCCTTCGCGGACACCGTGTTCGGCGGCAAGGACATCAAAATCGACCACAGCATGATCCCGACCGCGGTGTTTTCGCAGCCGGAGATCGGTACGGTGGGACTGACCGAGGAGGAAGCCCGCAAGCGCCACGGAGCTATCGACATCTATAAATCTTCGTTCAAACCCATGAAGCACACGCTTTCGGGCCGGGACGAGCGGACGCTGATGAAGCTGGTCGTCGATGCCGGTACCGATCGCGTTCTGGGCTGCCACATCTGCGGGCCTGATGCCGGCGAAATGGCGCAGCTTCTGGGGATTTCTCTCCGACTCGGCGCAAAAAAATCGGATTTCGACGCGACCATGGCGGTTCATCCCACGGCCTCGGAAGAACTGGTGACCATGCGGGAGATGTGGATCGCCAAGAAATGACGTGTGTTCATACCGCGCCCATCCGGTTCCAGGCATCAAGCCCGGCGATCTTGTAAGCCTCGGCCAGGGTTGGATAGTTGAAGGTGTTGTGGACGAAAAACTCAACGGTTCCCTTGAGATTGATGACGGCTTGGCCGATGTGAATAAGCTCGGTTGCACCTTCGCCCACGATATGGGCGCCTAGCAGGCGCCGTGTTTCCAGCGCGAAGATGAGTTTGAGAAATCCCGAGTTGACGCCCATGATGTGGCCGCGCGAAGTTTCGCGAAAACGCGCTACGCCACATTCATAGGCGACGCCGCTGGCGCGCACCTGTTCTTCCGATTGGCCTACCGTGGAAATCTCCGGCACGGCGTAAATGCCATAGGGAAAAGTTTCCGGAGGCGGCGGCAGTTTGACACCGAAAGCGTGACACGCAGCAACGCGGCCCTGTTCCAGCGAGGTGGAAGCAAGGCTTGGAAAGCCGATGACATCGCCGGCAGCATAGATATGCGGAACATTGGTCTGGAATGTAATTGCATCGACCTTGATGCGGCCGCGGTTATCTGTCTCGATACCAACTGCATCGAGCCCCAGGCTGCCCACATCGCCGCTGCGCCCCGCCGCATAAAGCAGGATTTCAGAACGGATGATGCGCCCGTCGGACAGAGTAATTTCCACGCCATTTGATTTGGTGGCGATATCCTTGACGGCGCAACCCAGACGCACCGTCATGCCGCGGTCGCGCATCTGGTGAACAAAGTCGTCGACCAGTTCGCGGTCGACAAAATCGAGAATCGTATCGCGCGGTTCGATCAGCGTCACCGGCACATCGAGCGCCGAAAAGATCGTTGCATATTCCACCCCGATCACGCCGCCACCGATGACGGCCAGGGTGCGGGGCAAGGTCTTGATCTCCAGAATTTCGTCGCTGTCGATAATGCGCTCCTTGTCGAAGGGAATGTTGCCGGGCCGGTGCGGCCGCGTTCCCACGGAAATTAGCGCATTGGTAAACTCGACTTCGCTGGTTTCACCGACGTCCGTGGTCAGCGACGCGCGGTGTGGCCCAACAAATTTGACGGCGGCATGAAAGTTTTTCACCGAGTTGCGCATGAACTGGTGCTGCAGAACCTCAACCTCGTGATCGAGTGTCTTGTGCAGGCGAGAAATCAGATCATGGGCGGAAATATCCTGCTTCACGCGGTAGCCGCGCCCATAAAAGCCGCGCTCGCGCCAGCCGGAAAGGTTGAGCACGGTTTCGCGCAGCGTTTTTGAGGGGATAGTTCCGGTGTGGACCGACACGCCGCCAAGGCGCCGGCCCTTGTCCACCACGAGCACGGATTTCCCAAGCTTCGCCGATTGCACGGCGGCGCGCCGCCCGGA
>JBKKDI010000025.1:0-2586 GCA_046708645.1 Aestuariivirga sp. | reverse complement strand
ACTCGCCCGGTATCGAGAATGGCGAAGCGCTTCGTGATGTCGCGAACGAAATCGAGCCGCTGTTCCACTAGCAGGACCGAACATTTCCGTTCGACCACAATGCGCTTGATGATTTCCTGGATCTCCTCGACTACCGAGGGCTGCAATCCCTCAGTCGGCTCGTCGAGAAGCAGCAGTTTCGGCTCTTGCACCAGTACCCGTGCAATGGCCAGTTGTTGCTGCTGGCCCCCGGATAGCACTCCGCCCTTTCGTCCCGCGATCGCTTTGAGAGCGGGGAAATAGTCGAATACGAACCCTGGCACGCGATTGTTCGGCATGCCCTTGCCGAGCAGCGCAAGCTCGATATTCTCCGCCACCGTGAGATCGGGAATGATCTGCCGGGCCTGCGGGACATAACTTATTCCAAGATGGGTTCGCTTATGGGACTTGAGATGCGTTATGTCGACGCCCTCCAGCTCGATCGTGCCGCTCTTCGCGGGGTTTAGGCCGGTGATGCTTCGGAGCAGCGTTGTCTTGCCGGCGCCGTTGAGGCCGAGAACAGCGACCAGCTCGCCTTCGCCAATCTCCAGGGAAACCCCATGCAGGATGTGGCTGGTGCCGTAAAAGGTGTTTATGTCCTTGACGCGCAGCATTATTGCCGTCCGCCTTTTCCGAGATAGACGGCCTTGACCATCTCGTTCTCGACGATCTCATCGAGCGGACCCTCCGCCAGCACTTGGCCCTGGTGCATGACAGTCACTTTTTTTGCGATTTGCCTGACCACATGCATGTCATGCTCGACCAGCAAAACGGTATGGGTCTTCGCCATCCGCTGAATGAGGCCGACGGTGCGGCGCTTGCCCTCCTCAGTCATTCCGGTTGTCGGCTCGTCCAGGAGCAGAAGCTTTGGATTCGACGCGACGAGCATCGCCATCTCAACCCACTGCCGTTCCCCGTGGGAGAGCGTGTCGACGGGGTCGTTGGCTTTGTGAGCCAGCTCCATGAATTCGAGGATTTCCCAGATACGATCGTTATCTGCGCGTGATACGCCCTTGAACATGTATTTGAAGACCTTCCGGTCGGTCTGCAGCGAGATCATGATATTGTCGTAGACCGACAGGCTCTCGTACATGTTGGGGACCTGGAACTTCCGGCTTATGCCGGCCAGGAAAATTTTGTCGGGGCTGCGGCCGGTTATGTCCTGGCCATTGAAAAAGATTTTTCCCGAGGCCGGTTTGAATTGCCCCGTGATCATGGCAATAAGCGTCGTTTTTCCCGCGCCGTTGGGGCCCAGAAGCACGCGCAGTTCGTTCTCCTCGATGCTGAAGCTCAGATTGTTCAGGATTGTGTATCCTGAAACGGTAGCTGTCAGATCCTTGACCTCGAGAAGAGCCATGCGCCGATCAGATCCTGCCGCTCGCCATTTCTTAGACTTTCTCCTCGCCGGCCTTCGGCGCGCCGGCGGGCTCCCAATCCTGCTGCCGTGCCCGCGCCAGCTGATCTTCCTCCTCGCGAATCTGCCCGAGAGTGCCCCTGCGCCGCCGGCGCAGCCAATCCGCGAGGGTTCCCACCAGACCATTGGGGATCCACAACACGACGGCGATGAACAAAATCCCCATGAACAGTTGCCAGTAATTTGCGAACCAGCTTCCGCTCAGCATGAACTCCAGTCCTCTCACCACGAAGGCGCCGATAAAGGGCCCGATCAAAGTGGCGCGCCCGCCAACGGCGGTCCAGATCACCCCTTCGACCGAAAGCAGAGGCCCGGCGTCGAGGAACGAAACGATCCCCACCCATGCGGCGTACATGGCCCCGGCGGCGGATGCCATGAATGCCGACACGCAGAACACGAAGATGCGATAGTTAGCGACATTGTAGCCCATGAACTCGGCACGAACGTCGTTGTCGCGGATCGCCTTAAGCACGGTTCCTATCCGTGAATGCGTCAGCGCCCGCGCAATTAGGAGGAAGACAACCGTGACCGCGAGCATGAACCAGAGAAATGGCGCGCCGACGAAATTCCCATAGTCAGTGATGCCGTTGAAGCCGCCCGTATAGGCCTGATATTCGATAATGAATTCCTGAAGAATCAATGCTTCAGCGAGTGTGATCACCGCGCAATAGACACCATAGATGTGCCGCTTGAAGGTGATTACGCCGAAGATGAAGGCAAGCAGCGTAGGAATGGTGACGGCACAGAACACGGCGAACCCCGTGTTGGTGAGCGGCATCAAGAAGCCCGGCACTTCGGTGAGCCCGTTCCACTCCATAAAATCGGGCAACGGGTTGCCGTAGCGCGTTGGATTCTCGAATGCGTAATTGATCTTCAGCGACAGGGCGACGAAATAGGCGCCCATGCCGAAATACACGGCCTGGCCGAGGCTCAAAATGCCGGCGAAGCCCCAGATCAGATCGATGCTCACCGCGAATATGGCGAAACACAGAAACTTGCCAAGCAGCAGAAGTATATAGCTATCCGCGCCCCCGTAGTAGGGAAACGTGCCGATAAGCGCCAGCACGAAAGCCCCCAGAAGCAGAGCCCATGGCGGCAATAGTCTCGCTCGGCGTACGGTCCTCGTGCCGCCCGTTGCCTGCGCACTCATGGCC
>JBKKDI010000024.1:0-4589 GCA_046708645.1 Aestuariivirga sp. | reverse complement strand
ACCGGCGGCAGCGGCTTGCACGCTTGTTCCGGCGACATGCTGCTCGAGGCGCTCGTCGCCTGCGCCGGGGTGACGCTCAATGCCGTCGCCACCGCGTTGGCCATTCCGCTTACGAACGCTGTGGTGCGGGCTGAGGGCGATCTCGATTTCCGGGGCACCCTGGCTATCGACCGCGAAGCGCCTGTCGGCTTCCGCGCCATTCGCCTCTACTTCGACCTTGAAGGCGAGATCAGCGAAGAGCAGCGCGCCAGCTTGCTGAAACTGACGGAGCGCTACTGCGTCGTCTATCAGACGCTTCGCAGCGCCCCCTCCATCGCCGTGACGCTGAACTAAGCCCGCGCGCGCTTTGCGGCGTTGCGCTTGCGGGTCGCCGCGCCCTTCTTTGCTGATGCCGACCGGCTCGTGGCGCTCCGGGAAGCCGCGGCCTTGCCGCCCCGCTTGCCGCCCTTGCGCGCCGCCGGGTGACCAGGCGACTTGCCCCGGCCGGAGCCTCCCGGGTTTTTACCGCCGCCGTCATCCTTATTGACCGTGGCCCAGGCCCGGCGCTCGGCCTCTTTCTCGGAAACGCCCTTCTTCTCATAGCCGTCGGCAATGTGGTCGGCCTTGCGTTCCTGTTTATCCGTGTATTTTGATTTTTCTCCACCTGGCATGATGGTCCTCCTATCTTGGCTCGACGATAACGATGGCGTGCGCAGAAAGTTCCGGCGTGGCAATGGCGCCGCGGAAGGCGTATGATCTCCTCTCCCAAGAGAACGAGGTGTGCCATGAGCATCCAGAGCATTCTCGACCACAAGGGCAACAAGGTCATCACCATTCCGCCTGACACCCGCGTCGGCACCGCCGCCCATCGGTTGCGCCTTGAACGCATCGGCGCCATTGTCGTCACCGGCGAGGGCCTGCGCATCGAGGGCATCCTGTCGGAGCGCGACATTGTGCAGGGCCTCACCGAACATGGCGCCGCCGTCATCGACCTGCCCGTCTCGGCTCTGATGTCGCGCAATGTGCTGACCTGCAAGCCCGACGCGTCAATCCGCGATGTCATGCGGCTGATGACCCTGCACCGCATCCGCCATGTGCCGGTGGCCGACAACGGCGTCCTGCGCGGCATCGTGTCGATCGGCGATGTGGTCAAGAGCCGGCTTGAGGACATGGAGCTGGAAGCCAACGTCTTGCGCGATTACGCCGTGGCGCATCAATAGTCCTGGGTAGTGGGTCGGTTTGAAATTCCGCTAAGGGCCAACAGCGGACTCGCGGCTGAATACACTCCTTCGCATTTGCAGTCCACTTGCATTCGGTTGAGAAGAGGATGAAAAGTCGATGCAATGGTTGGCACCTCAGAAGATGAAACGCTGGTCTACGATCGCTTCTATTGATCTCAACGCTGACCTCGGAGAGAGCTATGGTCCCTGGCCGATGGGGGATGATGCAGCGATGCTTTCGTTCGTTTCGAGCGCGAACATTGCCTGTGGCGGGCATGCGGGCGATCCCGAGACAATGTTCAAGACTCTGGAGCTCGCGCGTCTGCGCGGCGTGAGTGTTGGCGCCCACCCTGGATATCCGGACCTTTTGGGTTTTGGCCGTCGGCTACTCCCTTATTCGCCCGTTGAGGTGCAGCGATTTTGTGTCGCTCAGATCGGCGGACTCGTTGCGATGGCTTCGCTTGCCGGGACGCGGGTGCGCTATGTCAAGCCGCATGGCGCGCTCGCTAATCTGGCGGCAGACGATAAGGCCGTGGCGGAGGCCATAGTCGGCGGCATAGCAGCGATGGGCGAGTTCGCCGTATTGGCCATCTCGGGAACCGAGCTGGCGGATGCGGCGCGAGCGCGGGGGCTGCCGACGTACGACGAGATTTTCGCCGACCGGGCCTACACTTCGCGTGGCAGACTCGTACCTCGCTCTCACCCGGCGGCGATGATCACCGACCCCGAGGTGGCGGCACAGCGTCTCCTCGGCTTTCTGAGAACGGGTCTCATGCCGACGATCGAGGGAACAGAAGTTGCGCTTGATGCCCACTCCATCTGCATTCATGGCGATAGTCCGCATGCGGTGGCCATGGCCAAGCGCGTTCGAGATGCCCTACATGAGGCCGGCGTCAGCATCGGCGCCTTCGTGGCGCAATAAGGTTCTTGGAATGGAAGACGGATTTCCCCGCATCCGCTGCGTTGCCGATACGGGCATTCTCGTCGAATTTGGAGACCGCATCGATCTCGCCATTCATGACCGAGTCCTCAATCTTGACCTCGCAATTTCCAGTAACCCGTTCAAAGGATTGACGAGCCTCACGCCAGCCTATGCATCGTTGCTTGTGGGTATCGATCCCTGCATCACCACGCCGGAGGCCGCCATTGCATTCATTCGCGGTATAGGAGAGTCCTCGGACATTCGACTTCATTCGCCACGGGTTGTGGAGATTCCGGTCTGTTACGACGCGCCTTATGGGCCCGACCTTGCACATGTTGCAAGCGTCACCGGTCGAACCCGAGATGAAGTTGTGGCGGCTCACCTATCCGCAGACTACCGCGTTTACATGTATGGTTTTGCTCCGGGCTTTGCCTATCTCGGGAGTCTTCCTCCTCAGATTCAGGTGCCACGGCGGGCTGCGCCAGTCAGGGGCGTGCCGGCGGGAAGCGTCAACATCGCGGGACCCCAATGCATTGTAACGACAATCGAGATGCCAACTGGATGGTGGACCATAGGTCGCTCACCTGCAGCTATTTTCCGACCGTTCGATCCTGAGCCCTTCCTTTTTCGGGTTGGCGACAAGGTGCGCTTCGTCGACATCTCCAAAGAGAAACTAGAGACGATGACGGCACGTGGTTGAGACCTTGCTCAAAGTGCGCACTGCCGGCGCCCTGACTACGATCCAAGACAAGGGCCGGTTCGGATACCAGCGCTATGGTGTGACCGAAGGTGGTGCGATGGACCGGGTTTCCTTCGCGGTAGGACAGCGGGCAATGCGAAAGGGGCCGGAGGGCACCGCAATCGAAATCGGCTTAGGGGGCCTCAGACTCGACTGCCTCTCGGGCGGCACGACGTTCGCGGTTACCGGGGGAGATTTCATTATCACTCTCCCCGGCCGGGTCCTGCATGGCTGGACAGTCGCAGATTTGTGCGGAGGCGAATGCATCGAGATTCGTCCGCGCTGGTGGGGGAACTGGTGTTATCTGACTTTTGCAGGCACCATTTGCGCTCCGACATGGTTGGGGAGTAGTTCAGTCAATCCAGCACTTGCCTTCACCGGCCGTCCCCTTGTTGAGGGCGATGAGATCGTCGTCGACGGAGGAAAATTGCAAGCGGTTGCATTACGCCAGCTTCCTGTACCGGTTTTTGCGCGTCCTCGGCCAGAAATCCATGTCGTTCCTGGCCCACAGGAGCGCTTCTTTGCTCCCTTGGCCTTCGAGCGACTATTTGAGCAGAGGTTCGCAATCTCGATGCAGTATGACAGGATGGGCGTGAGGCTCGAAGGACCCGAGCTTCCGATTGCAACAACCCTGGATATGCCTTCCGAAGGCATTCTCCGGGGCTCGATACAAGTCCAAGGAAGCGGCAGGGCAGTCGCTCTGATGGCTGATCACCAGACAACGGGCGGCTACCCAAAGATCGCAACCGTCATCTCCACCGATCAGGATGCGTTGGCCCAACTTAGGCCGCGGCACCCCGTGATCTTCCGGCCAGTGTCCGTTGAACATGCCATACAGAGGGCTCGCAATAGGCGCAGAACTTTTGCTGATTACTTGGAAAGTATCTAGCTGTGGATCACTCACGTATAGCCGCAAGAACGTACTTGTCGAAGATATTGAACGAGACCCAATCCTGGCTGTCCTCGACCACAAGGGCAACAAGGTCGTCACCATAGCACCCGACACCAAGGTCGGCACCGCCGCCCATAGGCTGCGCCTTGAGCGGATCGGCGCCATTGTCGTCACCGGCGAGGGCCTGCGCATCGAGGGCATCCTGTCGGAGCGCGATATCGTGCAAGGCCTCACCGAACATGGCGCCGCCGTCATCGACCTGCCCGTCTCGGCTCTGATGTCGCGCAATGTGCTCACCTGCAAGCCCGACGGGGAAATCCGCGATGTCATGCGGCTGATGACCCTGCACCGCATCCTCCATGTGCCGGTGGCCGACAACGGCGTCCTGCGCGGCATCGTGTCGATCGGCGACGTGGTCAAGAGCCGGCTTGAAGACATGGAGCTGGAAGCCAACGTGCTGCGCGATTACGCCGTGGCGCACCAATAGTCCTGGGTAGTGGGTCAGTTTGAAATTCCGCTAAGGGCCATTTGCGGACGCTACAAAGCCCGATCCGGCATGTTCTATTTGAAGAGTACTATTAAAGGCTTGGCGTACAGCTCGGGGGCGAAACCGCATTCCAATTCAAACCGTCCGGCGCTTTTTCATACCGGCAGCCCCGCATTGCGGAATCCTTCGAACAGTTTTTCCAGGCTAGCGGGATCGGCAATCGGTATCAGGCGGAGAAGATAGGATCGCCATTGTTCGGCGTCGTTGCCGGGATACTTGGCCATTTTCTGGCGTTTGAGCGTCATGAATCGCTGCATGGCAGCGTGCGCGGTATCATGTTGACCGAGGTT
>JBKKDI010000023.1:0-24091 GCA_046708645.1 Aestuariivirga sp. | reverse complement strand
AAAGGCGCAACCGGTTTCGCCGGGATTTCTTCGGGCGCCTCAAAGGGTGGCGGTGCATCCACAATTTCCACTGTTAGCGGCAACGGCTCCGGAGGTGTAGCGGGTACTCGCCATTGTTCTGGCGGGGGCTCTTCAGGCTCTTCTATCTTCAGGGACCAGAGGGGCACAAACGCCGGTAAAACCGCACCTGCGGGGGCAATGCCCTCCGCAGACAATTCATCAATCGGTTCTGAAGCCTCGAGCTCGGGTTCTGGTTCGGGAAGGATTAGCGGGTCAATAGAGGGATCGGGGTCCTCAGCATAATTTGGCTCCGGCTCAGCCGCCAATTGCGGTTCCGGGACGGGAACAATCTCCGGGATGTCGTGAAGAACAGCGGGGGAAGCGGTTTTTGCCTTGAGGCGGGCTGTGAGCAGCCGGAATGAGTCCGCAGTAATGCGGTTCCGGCCCTCTGCCATACTCACCTGCTCTTCAATCATGACGCCTTGCAACCGCCCTCTCCAACTGTCCAGAAAAGACCGGCAACGCTGTAAAACTGCTTAAATTGAAGGGAATACCCCACGGCGGGGTAGCTTTGGCTGAGCCTATGGTTAACCAACGGTAAATTCAGGCACAAAAGTGTGAGCGGTGGGCCGCTTCACAATCGCGCCGCCATCCCCCATCTTAAAGCTGCAGCACAAGGAATGACCCCATGGACGTCAAAATCGCCAAAACCGACGCCGAGTGGCGGACGGAACTTTCGCCCGAAGCCTACCGCATCATGCGCGAACATGGCACGGAGCGCCCTTTCACCAGCCCGCTCAACAGCGAGAAACGGGACGGCATGTTCGTGTGCGCCAGCTGCGGCAAGGAGCTGTTCCCCTCCTCCAGCAAGTTCGAATCGGGCAGCGGATGGCCCAGTTTTTATGCGCCGGTGTCGAAGAATGCCGTGGCCGAGAAAGAGGACAGCTCGTTGCTGATGCGGCGCACGGAAGTTCTTTGCGATTCCTGCGGCGGGCATCTCGGCCATGTCTTTCCCGATGGGCCGAACCCAACCGGGCAGCGCTATTGCATCAACGGCGCAGCGCTTGAGTTCAAGCCGGACAAAGCCTGATTTATGGCAAAGCGGAAGGTGAAGCCGCCGCGGGCGGAGAAGCGCGCTTTCGCCGAAACCTGGCATGGATATGAAAAGCGCGACGACTACCGCTGGCTGAAAGCGGCAAACTGGCAGGAGGTGATGCACGATCCTTCGGCTCTGCCGCAGGATATCCGCGCTTACCTCGAAAGCGAGAATGCCTACCACGAAGCGGTGATGGCGGACACAGCGGCGCTGCAGGACACGCTTTTCAGCGAAATGAAGGGCCGCATCAAGGAGGATGATTCCTCGGTTCCCGCGCCCGATGGTCCGTATGCGTATTATTCGTCCTTTGTGATGGGCGGCCAGCACCCGCGCCACGCCCGCAAGAGCCGTGACATGTCGGGGCCCGAGCAGATTCTGTTGGATGGCAATGAACTCGCTCGCGGCCGCGAGTATTTCCGCTTCGGCGGAATTTCGATGTCGCCCGATCACGGCATGGCCGCATGGGCTTTCGACGATAAGGGATCGGAGTTTTATGAGTTAAGAGTGCGCGATGTAGCCGCGGGCAAGGACCATGACGACGTGTCGCTCAACACCGCGGGCGGCGCCACGTGGGCTGGCGACGGTAAAAGCTATTTCTATACGTTGCAGGATGAGAACCATCGGCCGCTCAAGACATTCCAGCATATTCTCGGGCAACCGCAATCGGCGGATCGGCTGGTTTACGAGGAGAAAGACGTTGGCATGTTTACCGGCGTGGGGAAGACGAATTCAGAAGCCTTCATCGCCATCGACATTCACGATCATGATACTTCCGAAATCTGGATTCTCGACGCAGCGTCGGCCTCCGATGCGCCAAAGCTGATCGCCTCGCGGGTGAAAGGCGTTGAGTATGATCTGGAGCATTGGAACGATCGCTTCATCATCAAGACCAATCGCGGCGATGCCGAAGACTACAAAATCGTGACGGCGCCCGTTGCCGATCCCTCTCCCGAAAACTGGACCGATCTTGTGCCCCATCGGCCTGGCTGCCTCATCGTTGGAATGATTGTGCTTAGGAACTGGCTCATCCGCATGGAACGCGAGAACGCGCTGCCGCGCATCGTGGTGCGCGATATGAGTTCGGGCGAGGAGCATTCGATCGCCTTCGACGAGGAAGCCTATTCGCTCGGTTTCGGCGAGATGCGCGAATACGATGCCGATGTGCTGCGCTTCACCTATTCCTCAATGACAACGCCCACGCAGGTGTTCGACTATAACATGAGGGATCGCACGCGCGTGCTTCGCAAGACGCAGGAGGTGCCGAGCGGCCACGATCCCGCCGAATATGTGACGAAGCGGATACAAGCCAAAGCCCATGATGGCGAGGACATTCCCATCACCCTGCTCTATCGCCGGACCACGAAGCTCGATGGCGCAGCACCCCTGTGGCTTTACGGCTATGGCTCCTACGGCATTTCAATTCCGGCTGGTTATAACACCACCATCCTGTCGCTAGTGGACCGCGGCTTCATCTACGCGATTGCGCACATTCGCGGCGGGCAGGAAAAGGGCCGGCGCTGGTACAAGACCGGCAGGCTCGACAAGAAAACCAACACTTTCAGGGACTTTATCTCCTGCGCCGAGCATTTGATAAAAGTGGGCTTGACGCGCAAGGCCAATATCGTGGCTCAGGGCGGCAGCGCCGGCGGCATGCTGATGGGTGCCATCGTCAACATGGCTCCTGAACTGTTCCGGGCCATCGTCGCGGAAGTGCCTTTCGTCGATGTGCTGACGACGATGCTCGATGACACGTTGCCTTTGACGCCGCCGGAGTGGCCGGAATGGGGAAATCCGATCAAGGACAAGGCGGTCTATGAAACCATCGCCGCCTATTCGCCCTATGACCGTATCGAGGCCAAAGCCTATCCGCATATTCTCGCGGTCGGCGGCCTCACGGACCCCCGCGTCACCTATTGGGAGCCCGCGAAATGGGTGGCGAAGCTCCGTGAACTGAAGACCGGCGAGAACCTATTGCTGCTGAAAACCAATATGGGCGCCGGCCACGGCGGCGCTTCCGGCCGCTTCGACCGGCTGAAGGAAGTGGCGTTCGTGTACGCCTTCGGGATGAAGGTGAGGGAATTATAGATTCCCAACATTTTGTGGCGCGCCTCGCCGTTACGCTGCCGGTAGTTTAACCCTGTTTAAATTGCTTGGGTCTTATTAAAATTATCGTATAGTTTTTTTAATACTGGATAACCCATTCAAATTTCTGGGATAGCCCTGGACCCAACCGAATTCAGCTCTTCACAACGACGGCACCTTGTTCAAACAGTGGAACTGCGACGGAAGTTCAAAAAATATGCAAAGTCACTTTTCCAACCGCGCAATCCGATTTGAAGACCTTGGTTCAAGCGGGACTGCTGCGTGAGATACAGGGTCAAAGCGCGAGGATTTATTATGCGCCAGAAATTCTCGCTCTTTCGGATCGCCCCTAAGCGCGCAAAACTTTTAATCCCCATATCCGCCGATGATCGGCAGCACCTCGCCGGTGATGTAGCTGGAGCAGGAGGGGGCGGCGAGGAACACGAAGGCTGGAGCTATTTCTTCGGGTTGGGCGGCGCGTTTCATGCCTGAGTCGGAGCCGAATTTTTTGACTTTTTCGGCGGGCTGGTCGGCGGGATTGAGTGGAGTCCAGACCGGGCCCGGCGCTATGGCGTTGACGCGAATGCCCCGCGCCACAAGCTGCGAAGAGAGCGACCGGGCAAAGGCATGGATGCCGCCCTTGGTCATCGAATAATCGAGCAATCCAGCACTCCCCAGGATGCCCGTGACCGAGCCTGTCATGAGGATGGAGCTGCCGGGCTTGAGGTGGGGAACGGCGGCGCGGGCCATGTAGAAATATCCATAGAGGTTGGTTTTCATCGTCCGGTCGAAATGCTCATCGCTCAAGTCGAGGATATCGCCGACATGCTGCTGGAAGGCTGCGTTGTTGACGAGGATATCCAGCCTGCCGAATTCAGCCACGGTTTTTTTCACAGCGCTAGTGCAGAAGGCCGCGCTCGAAACATCACCCGGCATGAGGATGCAGCGCCGGCCTTCGTTTTCGACCGCCGCTTTTGTGGCCTCGGCGTCTTCGTGCTCGGAAAGATAGATGATCGCAACATCGGCGCCCTCGCGGGCGTACAGAACGGCTACGGCGCGTCCGATCCCCGAGTCACCGCCGGTAATGATGGCGGTCATATCCTGCAGTTTGCCGGAACCGCGATAATCCGGGGCTTCAAACATGGGCGCCATTTGCAGCTTGGATTCCAGGCCGGGTTTCCTCAGATGCTGGGCGGGGAACCTGGCGGGATAGACGCGCTGACCCGCCTGCATGGGTTTTTCGGATTTTTTGGTTTCGGCTTTTTCCGCGTTGTCTATTTTTTTCTGAATGCGGCGGCCCTGGGCTTCAGCCTCGCGCGAAGAGCTTCTCGGAACCATGGAATTCTCCCTTGTGCCCTACCTAAACCGGTGGGTTGAGCCGTGGTTCCGCTCCCATGCTAATTTTGCGCAACTGGCGGAATTGACAAGCAGCCGGGGGCGCGCTCTTAAGGGCCTCCTCAGGGAGTTTCGATCATGGCGGCCGAGGCCGAATTCAATTGGGAAGACCCGCTCGACCTCGAAAGCGGCCTGACCGAAGACGAGCGCATGATCCGGGATTCGGCGCGCGCCTTTTGCCAGGACAAGCTGGCGCCCCGCATCAAGCAGGCATTCCGCGAAGAAAAATTCGACCGCGAGATCATGAATGAACTGGGCGAAATGGGCTTCCTCGGCGTGATGACGCCGGAGGCCCATGGCGGCTCCGGCCTCGGCTATGTGGCCTACGGCCTGGTGGCGCGCGAGGTCGAACGCATCGATTCAGGCTATCGCTCGGCCATGAGCGTGCAGAACTCGCTGGTCATGCATCCGATCGACGCCTACGGAACGGAGGCGCAGAAGAAGAAATATCTGCCGAGGCTTGCAACCGGCGAGTTGGTAGGCTGCTTTGGCCTCACGGAACCCGACGCCGGTTCCGATCCTGGCGGGATGAAGACCAAGGCCAAGCGCGTAAGCGGCGGCTTCGTGCTCAACGGATCGAAGACGTGGATTTCCAATTCGCCCATCGCCGATGTGGCGGTCGTTTGGGCCAAGCTTGGCGATGAAGGCATTCACGGTTTCCTGGTGGAGCGCGGCGCCAAGGGTTTCTCGACGCCAATTATCGAAGGCAAGGTGAGCTTGCGCGCTTCGATTACGGGAGAGATTGTTCTCGATAATGTGGAAGTTTCGGAAGAGGCGCTGCTGCCGAAGGCCCGTGGGCTCGCGGGCCCATTCGGCTGCCTCAACAAGGCGCGCTACGGAATTTCATGGGGTGTCATGGGGGCGGCGGAGGATTGCTGGCACCGGGCGCGGCAATACACTCTCGACCGCAAGCAATTCGGCAAACCGCTCGCGGCCAATCAGTTGATCCAGAAAAAACTCGCCGACATGCAGACGGAAATCACATTGGGTTTACACGGCTGCCTGGCGCTCGGACGGGCGCTTGAACGGGGCACGGCGGCACCTCCGGCGATTTCTCTCATGAAGAGAAACAATTGCGGCAAGGCGCTCGACATCGCGCGCGTGGCCCGCGACATGCACGGCGGCAACGGCATCTCGGACGAATACCACGTGATCCGCCACATGGTGAATCTTGAGACGGTGAACACCTATGAGGGAACCCATGACGTGCATGCGCTGATCCTCGGCCGGGCGCAGACGGGGATACAGGCGTTCCAGTGAGCACGCTTATTGCGCGCGACGATCCGGGGCGGCCGGACGTGAAGCGTCTGCTCGAGGCGCGCGATGCTCTCATGCAGTCGCTCTATCCGCCGGAAAGCAACCATTACCTCGATATCGAAGAGATGCGGCAGCCTCCCATGCGGTTCTTTACGGCGGCTATCGATGGCGAAGTGCTGGGCTGCGGCGGTATCTGGCTGCATGAGGGTTATGGCGAAATCAAAAGCCTCTATGTCGATCCCAAGGCGCGCGGAAGAGGGTTGGCCAGGAAAATCATGACGCGGCTTGAAGATGAGGCGAAAGCCGCAAGCATGAAATTACTGCGCCTCGAAACCGGCATACATCAGCACGAAGCCCTCGGGCTTTATCATGCGCTGGGTTACATGGATCGCGGCTGCTTCGGCGATTATCCGGCCGACGACCCCAACAGCGTGTTCATGGAAAAAAGACTCCCCATGGAATAGCGCATCTCCGTTCCTTGCGTGTTCCCGGCGGAACCACTAAATAAAGGCCCCCTTACACGGAGAAACGACGATGGCCCTTGAACTTCCCGCCCTGCCCTATGCCTATGATGCACTCGGCCCTTATATGTCGAAGGAAACGCTTGAGTTCCATCACGACAAGCATCATCAGGCCTATGTGACCAACGGCAACAATCTGTTGAAGGATAGTCCGCTTGCCACGAAGTCCGTCGAGGAAATCTGCAAGGCGGCCTATGCGGAAAAGAATGCGGGTCTCGTCAACAATGTGGGCCAGCACTACAACCACGTCCATTTCTGGAAGTGGATGAAACCGGGCGGTGGCGGCAAGAAGCTGCCGGGCGCCTTGGCCAAGGCCATCGAGAGCGATCTCGGCGGCTACGACAAGATGCGCACCGATTTCGTGCAGGCGGGTGTCACCCAGTTTGGTTCCGGCTGGTGCTGGATCGCGGTCAAAAGCGGCAAGCTCGTCATCATGAAAACGCCCAACGGCGAAAACCCGCTGATGCATGGGGCTTCGCCCATTCTCGGCTGCGACGTGTGGGAGCACAGCTACTATATCGATTACCGCAATGCCCGGCCCAAATATCTCGAAGCTTTCGTCGACAATCTGGTGAACTGGGACCACGTCGAATCCATGCGCGCCAGCGCGTGAGGCCTTGCAGTGGCCGGGCTTGTCCCGGCCATTTTTTGAAAGGCAATCCCGATGCCGCTACTCAATCGTGCCATTGAAATGCAGCCCGAAATCGCCGGGTGGCGGCGCGACCTGCACATGAATCCCGAACTCCTGTTCGACACCCTCCGGACTTCGGCTTTTGTAGCGGACAAGCTCAAATCCTTCGGTTGTGATGAGGTAGCGACTGGCATTGGGCGGACGGGCGTGGTCGGCGTCATCAGGGGCCGCCATGGCGAAGGGCTCGCGGTGGGACTTCGGGCCGACATGGACGCCTTGCCGATTGTCGAGGAAACCGGTCTTGACTACGCATCGAAAGTCCCGGGACTCATGCACGCCTGTGGCCATGACGGACACACCGCCATGCTCCTGGGCGCGGCGCGGCATCTCTGCGAGACGCGGAATTTTCAAGGCTCCGTCGCGGTGATCTTCCAGCCCGCGGAGGAAGGCGGCGGCGGCGGCGATCAAATGGTGAAGGACGGCCTGATGGAGCGCTTCGGCATCGAAAGCGTCTATGGCATGCACAACTGGCCCGGACTTCCGGTCGGCCAGTTTGCCATACGCGCTGGAGCGCTGATGGCGGCGATGGATGTCTTCTCGATCTCCGTTCGAGGCAGGGGCGGACACGCAGCACTTCCGCATCTGACGATCGATCCCATTTTCATCGGTGCACAGATTGTCGGCGCTCTTCAGGGCATCGCTTCACGCAACGCCGATCCGCTCGAATCCGTCGTTGTCTCGGTGACCCAGTTCAACGCGGGTGACGCTCACAATGTCATCCCGCAGACCGCCAAGCTGATAGGAACAATCCGCTCCCTGAAACCTGAATTGCGCGATCTTGCCGTGGCCAATCTGCGGCGCACCGCCGAAGGCGTCGCTGCCGCGCTCGGAGGAATTGCGATTATCTCGGACGAACAGATATTGCCCTATCCGGTCACCTTCAACCACGCACGGGAAACAGCCGTTGCCGCGGCCGTGGCCCGGGATGTTGCCGGAGACAAGAGCGTCGATGACAACATCCTCCCGAAAATGGGCGCCGAGGACTTTTCCTTCATGCTTCAGGCAAAACCCGGTGCGATGATCTGCGTGGGCAATGGCGATACGCCCTTCTGTCACCATCCGGCCTATGATTTTAGCGACGCGGCCATTCCCTTCGGAATCAGCTATTGGGTGCGGCTTGCCGAAACCGTTCTGGCGCCCGAGGCGGCATGACGATTGTTCCGGTTTTCGACGGCCATAACGATGTCCTCCTGCGCCTGTGGCTGAAGCAATCGGAGACGGCCGTCGCCGATTTCGTCGCGGGCGACGGCAAGGGTCATATGGATTTGCCGCGCATGCTGAAGGCCGGTTTCGCCGGCGGCATGTTCGCGATTTTCGTTCCGCACCCGGAGGATCCCGCTCCCGATGACGACGACGTGAACCCGCCGCCGGCTGGCGAAGTTTCCACTTCCTCGGCGGTACAGCCGGCACTTGCCATGGCCTCCCTGCTCATCCGCATTGCGAGAGCTGCGCCGGAGCGTTTCAGGATTTGCCGGACGGCTGCCGAGATAAGGAACAGCATGGCCGCAGGCGCCATCGCGGCGGTGATGCACATCGAGGGGGCCGAGTGCATCGACACGAAGTTCAAATCGCTCGACGTTCTCCATGCAAGCGGACTGCGCTCGCTTGGCCCTGTGTGGAGCAGGTCAAATCAATTCGGCCACGGCGTTCCCTTCCGCTTTCCCTCCTCACCCGATACCGGGTCCGGTTTGACCGAAGCCGGCAAAGACTTGATCCGCGTCTGTAATGAACTGCGCATCCTGATCGACGTGTCGCACCTCAATGAAAAAGGCTTTTGGGATGTGGCAAAACTCAGCAAAGCGCCGTTGATCGCCACCCATTCGAATGCCCATGCTCTCAGTGCCTCGTCGCGCAACCTAACCGATGACCAAATACGCGCCATCGGCGCGACCGGCGGCATGATCGGGTTGAATTTCGCTAATGGCTTCCTGCGGCCCGACGGCTCGTGGCGGAACGACACGGAGATTGATGTCATGCTCCGCCATCTCGATCATCTCATGGGGCTGGCGGGTGCCGATCATGTGGGCCTCGGTTCGGACTTCGAGGGTGCGCGCATTCCAGCGGTCATCGGAAATGTGACGGGGTTACAGGCATTGACCGGCGCTATGGCGGCCCATGGATACGACGCGGCCACCATCGCCAAACTCTGCCGGGACAACTGGATTGCAGCACTCGAACGAACCTGGGCAGCCTAGCTTTCCAGCCCCACTTCTCAGATTATCTCGTCCTCGTCGAACAGCGGCGCTTGCGCCAGTTCGCCGCCGATGCGGGCGACGCGGGCGCGGCTGGTGCCCGGGTCCTTCATCTGCGCCACGTGATAGAGCGCGTCGCCGCGGTTGACCACCGGCAGGTTGGTGCGGCCCACCACGATGCCATCTTCGGCCGAAACGATCGGCACCGGGCGTTCGCCAAGGGGATCGGAAATTTCCCCCATGGATTCGCCCTTGCTCACACGGTCGCCGATGCCGCGCTTGGTCCGGAGGATGCCGCCCTCGGGTGCGCGCAGCCATGTGCTCGAATGGGAGAGCGCCGGGGGAACCTTGCCGCGGCTCACATCGGCGGCGGTGATCATGCCAAGGGACTTCATCACCCGAAGGATGCCGAGCGTTCCCGCGCGGATCGCCACCTCGTCGAAGCGCAGGGCCTCGCCGCCCTCGTAAAGCAGCATTTTAACGCCGGCACCGCGGGCGCATTGGCGGAGCGTTCCCTCGCGAAGCTTCGATACCAGCACCACCGGCGGCCCGAAGGTTTCCGCCAGCTCGAGGAGTTCCGGCTCATCCGGTGAAATGCGGATTTGCGGCAGGTTGCTGCGGTGGAGTGCGGCCGTATGGATGTCGATGCCGTACTGCGAGCGCAGCACCACCTCGCGCATGAAAAGATCGGCGAGCAGGCTGGCGAGCGAGCCCTTGTCGGAACCGGGAAAGGAGCGGTTGAGGTCGCGCCGGTCGGGCATATAGCGCGAGTGGTTGAGAAAGCCGAAGGCATTGACAATGGGAATCGCCAGCAGCGTGCCGGATAGAGAATTGAGCGATTGATGCCGCAGCACGCGGCGGATAATTTCCACCCCCTGAATCTCATCGCCATGGACCACGCCAGACAGGAACAGAACGGGGCCCGGCTTTGCGCCGTGCAACACATGGACGGGCAAAAACATCGGCGTGTGATTGGAAAGGACGCTAACCGGAAGATCGACCGTGGCGCGGCTTCCCGGCTCGATGCCGTGATTGCCGATGTGGAAGGGTTTCATCCCTTGCCCCGCGTGCGGGTGTGATCGGGCTTGGCGTTCTTTTCGAGAAAGACAATGATCGCCTTGGCCACGTCGACGCTTGTCGTCTTCTCGATGCCCTCGAGCCCCGGCGATGAATTCACTTCCATAACGACGGGGCCGCTATCGGAGCGCAGCATGTCGACGCCCGCCACGTTAAGCCCCATGGAACGCGCCGCCTTGAGCGCCGTTGCTTTCTCCAGCGCCGAAAGGGTGGCTGTCGTGGCGCTGCCGCCGCGATGCAGATTTGAGCGGAAGTCGCCCTTGGCGCCGGAACGCTCCATGGTGGCGACGATGCGCCGCCCGACAACGAAGGCGCGAATGTCCTTGCCCTCCGCCTCCTTGACGAAGGATTGCACGAGAATGGCAATATCGGCGCCGTGAAACGCCTCGATCACCGAGCGCGCCGATTTGTGGGTCTCGCCCAGCACCACACCGATACCTTGCGTTCCCTCCAAAAGCTTGATGACCACGGGAGCCCCGCCGGCGATTTCGATCACGTCGTCGGTGCGCGTTGAATCCTTGGCGAAAGCCGTGACCGGAAGGCCCACACCGTCGCGCGCAAGAAGTTGCAGCGAACGCAGCTTGTCGCGCGAACGTCCGATCGCCACCGACTCGTTGAGCGGATAGACCCCCATCACCTCGAATTGGCGCAGCACGGCCAATCCAAAAAACGTATGCGAAGCGGCAATCCGCGGAATCACGGCATCGAAGCCTGTGAGCTTCTCGCCCATGAGGCGCAATTCCGGTTTCTTCGACGTGATGTTCATGTAACAGCGCAGGTAATCGATGGGCACGATGTCGTGCCCTCGCGCAATCGCTGTTTCGATGAGGCGCTGGTGTGAATAGAGCTTGGGATTGCGGGTAAGGAGAGCGATCTTCATTTGAGTTTCTTCTTTTCGTGCGAAATGATGAACGACCGTCCGGGGTGAACGGCAAACCGGCCTCTTATACTGGCGCGCCCCAGCAGCATGGGCACACCCATGTCGGTGCGGTCGGTGAGGGTGATCTCGGCGGTGAAGCGATGGTTCCCGATCGCAACATCGGTCTCTACGACGGGGCGCGTTTCGCTATGCCCGCTTGTGCTTTTCACCAGCCTTCGTCCCTTGATGGCAAGCTCGCAATGATGATCGTCTCCGTTGACCGATACGCGAAAGCGGACCTTTTGGCCTGAGATGCGAATGTCTTCGGCGTGGAGCGCCGCCGAGCGCGCGCCCGTGTCGATCTTGGCGACAATCGGCCCGATGCCGATTGCCGGCAGGCGCACCCGTTCGCGCCAACCGATGAGAGTTGGCCAGAAAAGCGGACGGAGACTGGTTTTAGGCGGAGGCATGAGCTTGCAAATCGCCGACAGTGAATAGCGAATAGGGGAAAATTGCCCTATTCGCCACTCCCCATTCGCTATTCGCCAATTCTGATCGTCTCGCTGATTTCAATGCCGAAACCCGAAAGGCCCACATAGTGCCGGTTGCTGGACGCAATCAGCCGGATCGAATTGACGTTCAAGTCGCGCAGAATCTGGGCGCCGAGGCCGACATCACGCCAGGATTGCTCGCGCCGCGCCGCACTGCCGACCTTCTCCGCCGCCATCTGGCTGGCGGGAACGCCTGCCGTTCCTTCCTGCAGATAGACGAGGATGCCGCGCCCCTGTTTCTTGAAAATATCGAACACCGCCTCGAGTGTATGACGATTGCCGAACACGTCTTCGAGAACATTTTCGCGGTGGAGCCGCACTGGAATGTTCTTGCCGCCGGAAATATCGCCATAGACGAGAGCCAGCTGCTCCACCGCGTCGAACGGCGTTACGTAAGAAAACCCCCGCGCCGTGCCGATGACGGTGGTGACATCAAACTGCCCCGTCTGTTCGACAAGGCGCTCGCGCTTTTGGCGGTGGGCGATAAGATCGGCGACCGAGATGATCTTGAGACCATGTTCGCGCGCGAAGGCTACAACCTGGAGGCCGCGCTTGACCGAGCCATCGTCATTGACCAGCTCGCAGATGACGCCGGCCGGATGCAGCCCCGCCAGCCTGGCCAGATCGACGGCGGCTTCCGTATGCCCGGAGCGCATCAGAACCCCGCCCGACTTGGCTACCAGCGGAAAGATGTGGCCGGGCCGCACGAAATCCGCGGCCTGCACATTCCGGTTGGCCAGCGCATGGGCCGTGGCGCAGCGCTCCTTGGCGGAAATGCCGGAGGTCAGACCTTCCTTGTAGTCGATCGATACGGTGAAAGCCGTTCCCATGGGCGCATCGTTGAGCGCCACCATGGGATCGAGCTTGAGACGTTTGGCATCCTCCACGGTGATCGGCGTGCAGACGATCCCGGAAGTATGCCGCACCATGAAGGCTATCTGTTCGGGGGTGATCTTGGCGGCGGCGCCAACAAGGTCTCCTTCATTCTCACGGTCGTCGTCATCCACCACCACGACGAGTTCGCCGTTGGCCACGGCTTTAATGGCGTCCTCGACCGGATCTAGCGCCGTTGCTTCTGTCATATCTATATCCTTGAAATCATTGGGTTGAACCCTGTGGCCGGTAATAGCTGCAATCTTCATGGCAAGCTCGAGGGAGGGCTGCGCGCCGGCCACAAGCTGGGAGATCCGGCCCTGGGTAATGCCAAGACTTCGCGCCAGCTGCGTTTGGGAGGATTGACTATAAACCAACCAGTCGGAGAGTTTCATCACTCATTATTAGCAGCACTAATAAGTGGCGTCCACGCCGTTCGACAAGTTAACGGCGCATCAAGCCGCCCAGTATGCCGCGGATCAGCGCGTTGCCGAGCTGGCGGCCGACGCTTGAGGCGGCGTTCTTGATGAAGCGGTCGGTAGCGCTTTCCCGTTCCCGCGGGGCGGCGCGTTCGGCTTTCGCCTGAGCCTTTTCCTCAAGCACCTGCTTTTGCACCTCGGCGCGGGCGCTGGCCTTTTTCAACAATTTTTCGTAGGCCGACTCGCGATCCTCGGCCTGCTCATATTGTCCGTACACGGGCGAATTTTGCACGATCTTCCGCCGCTCATCCGGCGTGATGGGGCCGAGCCGGCTCGACGGCGGGCGGATCAGGGTGCGCTGAACGATGGTGGGCACGCCCTTCTGGTCAAGTACGGAAACCAGCGCTTCGCCCTTTCCGAGCTGAGTGATGACTTCTTCGGTTTTGAAGTTTGGGTTCGGACGAAACGTCGAAGCGGCGACGGAGACGGCCTTTTGTTCGCGCGGCGTATAAGCACGGAGCGCGTGCTGAATACGGTTGCCCATCTGGGCCAGCACGCTTTCGGGAACATCGAGCGGGTTCTGCGTCACGAAATAGACGCCGACCCCCTTGGAGCGGATGAGCTTCACCGTCTGTTCGATCTTCTGCAGAAGGCCCGGGGGCGCTTCGGCGAAAAGGAGGTGCGCCTCGTCGAAGAAGAACACGAGCTTGGGCTTTTCGGGATCGCCGACTTCGGGGAGCTCCTCGAACAATTCCGACATGAGCCAGAGAAGAAAGGTGGCGTAGAGCTGTGGCGATTCCGCCAGCTTGTCGGCGGCCAGCACATTCATGTAGCCCTTGCCGTCGCGGGTGGTGCGCATCAAGTCCTTGATGTCGAGTGCCGGCTCGCCGAAGAACTTGGTCCCGCCCTGCTCCTCGATGACCACGAGGCGGCGCTGGATGGCGCCTATGGTCTGATCGTTGATATTGCCATATTCGGTGGTGATTTCCCGTCCGCGGTCGCCTAGGTCCTTGAGCAGCGCCCGCAAATCCTTAAGATCGAGAAGGGCGAGGCCCTCTTCATCGGCGATCTTGAAGGCGATATTCATGGCGCCTTCCTGGGCATCGGTAAGTCCCATGAGGCGCGATAGCAGCAACGGGCCCATTTCGGTGATGGTGGTGCGGACGGGATGGCCCTGGTCGCCAAAGAGATCCCAGAATATTGTCGGCACTGCCTCGAAACCATAATCGTCAAAGCCGATCTTTTTGGCGCGCTCGAGGAGCGCATCGACGGGAATGCCCGGCTGGCAGATGCCTGAGAGATCCCCCTTCACATCGGCGGCGAAAATCGGCACGCCGGCATTGGAGAAGCCTTCCGCCATGATCTGCAACGTCACCGTCTTGCCCGTGCCGGTGGCACCGGTGACGAGGCCGTGACGATTGGCTAGTGCCAGCAACAGCTCCTCGCGCTTTTCGCTTTGGCCGAGGAAAATGGCGGTGTCGGACATGTTTTCCGTTCTCTCGATCTGCTATGGGTGCAAGCGACAAGCAAATAAAGTACGGACGGATGAATGCAAGACTTGATTCAGGAGATCGTAGCCGATACCGGCCTTGACACAGAAAGGTCGGAACGGGCGCTGGGCATCATGCTTGGCCTTGTGAACAGCCACGGCAATCCGGCCAAAACCGGCGAATTGCTGGCAAAGCTGCCGGGCGCCGCCGAGCTTGCGGCAAAGCACGGGGGCCGCGGGTTCATGGGCGGGCCGCTCGCGATGCTATCCAAACTCACCGCGGCAGGCCTATCGATGGAGCAAATCAAGCAGGTGGGAACCCTCACTCTCGACTATGCCAAGAAAAAAGCCGGCGCCAAACTGGTGCGGGAGGCGGCCGGTTCCATTCCGGGCCTGAGCGGTTACGTGTGATGACTGAATTCACGCCTGCCGCGGAGTTTCCACCCTCCAGCCGCGAAGACTGGTTGCGGCGGGTCAGCGCTGTTTTGAAGAACGCGGATTTCGAGAGGGCTCTGGTTTCAAAAACCGGTGACGGCATTCGCATCGAGCCGCTTTACGGGCGAGAGAAAGGTGCGCGAGCCGAGCGCGCCATTGTGGCGCCGTGGATTGTGCAAGCCCGCGTCGATCATCCGGATGCGGGAAAAGCCAATAGGCAAGCCTTGGATGACCTCGCCAATGGAGTCACGGGGCTCGCGCTGGTGTTCAATGGTCATGGGGCCGCGCGGGGCTTCGGTATCGGCATCGAGGATTTGCCGCGCGTGCTTGAGGACGTTCAACTGCATGCCATAGCGTTGCGCCTGGAAGGCAATGTGGAAGCGGCGCAGGCTTTGGCACAACTGGTCGCCCGGCAACCCATCGATCCGGAACGGCTCGATGTCAGTTTCGGCCTTACCGATCCAACGCCGGTGAAGAGTCTTGCGGCGCAGGGCTTCCAGGGGCCTTTCCTCGAGGCCGATGGCCGCGCGATGCACGAACAGGGTGCAACTGAGGCACAGGAACTCGGCGCGGTTCTGGCAAAGGCCGGGGCATTTCTCCGGTTGGCCGAGCCCACTCAAATCGGCGTGACGCTGGCGGCCGATCAGGACATGTTACTGACGCTTGCCAAGTTCCGCGCCATGCGTCTGCTGTGGCGGAGGGTTGTGAAGGCAAGCGGGCTGGTTGATACGCCGCTCCGCATTCACGCTGAGGCGAGCTGGCGCATGATGGCGGCGCTTGATCCTTACAGCAACATTCTGAGGAGTTGTGCCGCCGTGTTCGGAGCGGGGCTGGGAGGTGCCGATTCGATCTGTGTACTGCCGTTCTCTCTGGTGCAAGGACTGCCCAATCAATTTGCCCGTCGCGCGGCGCGCAATGTGCAAACCGTGCTGCTGGAAGAATGCAATCTCTGGCGCGTCGCCGATCCAGCTTCCGGTGCTGGCTACGTGGAACATCTCACGCGTGAACTCTGCGAGAAAGCCTGGGACGTGTTTCAGAATGCCGAGCGCGGCACTTGGCCGGTGCCCGATGCCCAAAATGCCAGGAGCTTGCCGGTGATCGGAACCAGCGCCTATCGGCTCGAAAGCGAGGGATTACCGCAGGTGGAGGAGATTGTCTTCTCCCACATCAGCGGGAGAAGAAGGAACCCGTCGCAAAGAGACGGGGAGATGAGGGCCGGTAACATGAAACCGGCGCCCGCTGCCCCTCACCTTTCCCAACGCTTGCGCGTTGGGCCCCTGTCCTCTCCCGCTCAGGCGGGAGAGGACAATTGGGAGACTGCTGAGGATATCCTGATAAAGTCCGCCTACACGGCGGAAGATACGCCCGGCTTTATTGAAACATTCCCCGGTATCGCGCCATATATGCGCGGACCCTACCCCACCATGTATGTGACGCAGCCCTGGACGATCCGGCAATATGCGGGGTTCTCAACGGCGGAAGACTCCAACGCTTTCTACCGGCGCAATCTCGATGGCGGCCAGATGGGTCTTTCGATCGCATTCGATCTGGCGACACATCGGGGATATGATTCCGATCATCCGCGTGTGGCGGGTGACGTCGGCATGGCAGGTGTCGCCATCGATTCGATTTACGACATGCGCACGCTGTTCGACGGCATTCCACTGGACAAGATGACTGTGTCGATGACCATGAATGGCGCGGTGCTGCCGGTCATGGCGCTTTATATAGTGGCGGCGGAGGAACAGGGCGTGCCGCCGGAGAAACTCAACGGAACCATCCAGAACGATATCCTGAAAGAGTTCATGGTGCGCAATACCTATATCTATCCGCCCGCTCAATCGATGAAGATCGTTTCGGATATTTTCAAATATACATCGGAGCGGATGCCGAAGTTCAATTCGATTTCAATCTCCGGCTATCACATGCAGGAGGCCGGCGCCACGGCGGACCTGGAACTTGCCTATACGCTGGCGGACGGTCTCGAATATGCGCGGGCCGGTGTGGCCGCCGGACTCGACATCGACAGGTTTGCGCCACGGCTCTCCTTTTTCTGGGCCATCGGCATGAACTTTTTCATGGAAGTGGCCAAGATGCGCGCCGCCCGCGTCATGTGGGCGAAGCTGATGAAGGGTTTCAATCCGAAAGACGAGCGTTCGCTGTCACTGCGCACCCATTGCCAGACAAGCGGCTGGAGCCTTGCGGCGCAGGATGTTTTCAACAATGTGACGCGCACCTGCATCGAAGCGATGGCGGCAACGCAAGGAGGCACGCAATCTCTGCACACCAATTCTCTGGACGAGGCGCTGGCGCTGCCTACGGATTTTTCGGCCCGCATTGCCCGCAATGCACAATTGTTCCTGCAGCAGGAGGCGGGAACGTGCCGCGTCATCGATCCGTGGGGCGGGAGCTATTTCATTGAAAAACTTACCGCCGATCTCTCGGCCAAGGCGTGGGCACATATCGAGGAAATCGAAAGAATGGGCGGCATGGCCAAGGCTATCGAGGCCGGCGTGCCGAAGCTCCGCATCGAGGAAGCCGCGGCGCGCACGCAGGCCCGTATCGACACGGGTGAGCAGACGATTGTGGGCGTCAACAAATATTTGGCCGGAAGCGACGCTGAGATCGATATTCTGAAAGTGGACAATTCGGCGGTGCGGGCAAAGCAGATCGAGAAGCTGGCGCGGCTCCGGGCGGAGCGCGACCCTGTCCAGTGCCAAGCCATGCTCGACAAGCTTTCGAGCATGGCGCGGACCGGCGAAGGCAATCTTCTCGCCGCCGCCGTCGATGCGGCGCGGGCCAAGGCGACCGTTGGTGAAATCTCGATGGCGCTGGAAAAAGTGTGGAGCCGGCACCATCCCGCGACCCGGGTGGTAAGGGGCATCTATGCCGCAACCCCCAAAAACCAACACAAGATCGATACGGCGAAGCGATCGGTCGCGGCTTTCAAGGAAGCCGACGGGAGGCCGCCCCGCATTCTGGTGGCCAAGATCGGCCAGGATGGCCACGACCGGGGGCAAAAGGTGATCGCTTCGGCCTTCGCTGATATGGGCTTTGACGTAAAAATCGGGGCGCTGTTTGCAACGCCGGAGGAAGTGGCGGCGCTGGCCGTGAAGGAACAGGTGCATGTGGTCGGTGTGTCGTCGCTCACGGCCGGCCACCTTGCCCATATTCCGCCGCTCAAGACGGCTTTGGAACAGGCGGGCCGCGGCGATATCATGATTGTCGTCGGCGGTGTTATTCCACCCGCCGATGTGGAAACCCTCGGTGAGATGGGGGTTGCCGCCGTATTTCCCCCGGGCACAGTCATTCCGGAGGCCGCGCGAGCCCTGCTTGACCGTCTCAACCAGCGCCTTGGCTACGCCCAGAAGGCGGCGGAGTAGCCATGTCGCCGACAGGAGTTACCTACATGCTGACCCGATTTCTGGCGGCTGCGTTTCTGGCTTTTGCATTGACAGGATGCATCCTGGAATCGAAGGAGCCGCTGTTTTCCGACGAGCAGGGTGAATTGATATTGGCTCCCTATGGGAACCGCTTTGCGACCTACTCACTGGACAGCGGCGTCTGGAAAAAGGATGAAGGTGCAATCAACGTAACGCCGGAGAACAAGCATTACGTGATGGCCGAGGGCAAGGTGGCCGTTGCGATCACCTTTACAGCCGTTGCCGATTCCTGGTGGGTGATGCAGGCCCATGAGGCGGGCAAACCCGCATCCTATTCTCTTGTCGATGCACGGAAGGGCGAACTGCTTCTCTACCCCCTCAACTGCAAGCCCTTGCGTGAATCGGGCAAGTTCAACGGGTTCATGGCTTTCGAAGGCGAGGACTGCGTCGTCAGGGACGGCGTCGATACGGCGGCGATGTTCACATTGCTGGCGGGCGAGCCTGGCCCATCGAGGATGAAGCTGGTCCCGCTTCCCTAGGAATTAGGCACCAGGATTGCATCGTTCCCGATGGAGTGTGCCAATATGAAATTCGCGCGCCGATCTTTGTTGTCAGGAATCCCCCTGCTTGCGGTGGGGAGCGTAAGCTTCGCAAAAGCGAATCCAATCAATGATTTACAGGCAGCTCTTGAGAAAGCGATTCAAGGCGAGGGTGTGCTGCGTTTGCCCGCCGGCCTGTTCAGCGTTTCCACGCTCAGGATCACCGCGCCGGTGCGGCTGGAGGGCATTGCAGGCCAAACCAAACTTGTTTCGCCCGATGGCGCTCCGGTGCTGGAGATTGAGGAAGCTGAAAATGTCTCCATCTCCGGGTTGACGTTCGACGGCGGTGAAGTCCTCGCGCGCAGTGCGAAGGGGTTGACGATCGAGAACTGTATTTTCGCCAACTCAAAGAAAAGCGGATTGCGGCTGGAAGGCTGTTCGGGGCACGTTAGGGGCAACCATTTTTCGAACATCGGGCAAACGGCGGTCTTCGCCCGCGATTCAAAGGGCCTCGAGATTTCCGGCAACCATGCTCAAGATATCGGCAACAACGGCATTCAGGTCTGGACTTCGGAGCCAATGGAAGACGGTACCCTGGTCAGCAACAACCGCGTGGAGCGCGTTGCGGCGACCGATGGCGGGACCGGTGAGAACGGCAACGGCATCAATATCTACAAGGCGGGCAATGTCGTCGTTTCGGGCAACCGGATCAGCGATTGCGCCTTTTCCGCCATCCGCAACAATTCGGGCGGCAATTGCCAGATCATCGGCAATTCCATATCGCGTACCGGGGAAGTGGCGATTTATTGCGAATTCGCCTTCGAGGGTGCCGTCGTCTCCAACAATCTGATCGAGGATGTGGCCTTCGGCATCTCGATCACCAATTTCAACGAAGGCGGCAGGCTTGCGGTTGTCGCCAACAATCTGGTGCGCAAGGTGAAGGGCGGCGGCAGCTTGCCGCAAACATCAGCGGTCGGCATCGCCGCCGAGGCGGACGCACTCGTCACCGGCAATGTCATCGAGGCCGCCGCGGAGGCCGGAATAAACCTTGGCTGGGGCCAATACTGCCGCAATCTCTCGGCCACGAGCAATACGATCCGCAATTGCGGACGCGGCATCGCGTTCTCGACAAGCGAGGGCGCCGGACCGGTGATGATTACGGCCAACCGCATTGCGGGCTCGCGAACCGCAAGCATCCAGGGCATGAATTATGCAGAGCCGGTGACGGGCGACCTGGGCGTGGCGGGCGCGGTCATACCGGCTGGTAGTGTGATTTCAGGCAATTTGATTTGAGATTCACAATTGTTGCCAACACCTGAGAGCGATCCTATCCTTCAACGATGTCCTCTCCGGAGCTTCCCTCATTCGCTCAAAATGCCATCAACCTGGCCTCACCGCGGCTCGGCGCGAAGGCCATCTATGCGACGGACGATTTCTTCGCCGACAAGTCGCGCCTGCTGGCCGATGCAGCGCCCATCTTCGAGCCCGGCAAATACGACAGCAACGGCAAATACATGGATGGCTGGGAGTCGCGGCGGCGGCGGGGCGGCGGCCATGATTTCTGCGTGGTGAAGCTCGGAGTTACCGGGCTGATCCGCGGCGCCGATATTGATACCAGCCATTTCACCGGCAATTTTCCGCCATCCGCTTCGCTCGATGCCTGCGTCAGCGATGGCGATCCAGACCCCGGGACCAAATGGACGGAGATTCTTGGCCCCGTTTCGCTTGGGCCTTCGGCGCATCATTTCCACGCAATCCCCAGCGGCAAGGCATGGACGCATGTCCGCCTGAACATTTTTCCCGACGGCGGCGTGGCCAGGCTCCGCATTTATGGTGAGCCAGTCCCTTCCTGGGAGGAGAAGAATCGCAGTGGCCTGCACGAACTCTCGCTCACCAACAATGGCGGGCGCATCGTCGCCTATAACAATGCGCATTATGGAACGGTGTGGACCCTTCTCACATTGGGGCGCGGCGTCAATATGGGCGACGGATGGGAAACGCGGCGGCGAAGGGAGCCCGGCCACGACTGGATCATCGTAAAACTGGGGGCAGCCGGCATCGTCGAAAAGCTCGAGGTCGATACCTGCCACTACAAGGGCAACTATCCTGACCGCTGTTCGCTGCAGGCGGCGAACGCCGTTTCCGCCACTAGCGAGGAGGCGATGCTGTGGCCCGAATTGATGGGCGAACAGAAGCTGCAAGCCCACCGCATTCACACTTTCTCCGGCGAGATGATCGCGAAGCTGGGGCCGGTCAACCATGTGAAGCTCAATATCTTCCCGGATGGCGGCGTATCGCGTCTGAGAGTTTTTGGACGGCTGGCATGACCACTCTCCGGCCGTTGCCTCTCACCAAGGCTGGATTCGCGCCCTTCGGTGAGGTGATTGAGATCGACGGCGTGCAACAGGCTTCAATCAACCAGGGCTTCGCCGAGCGCTTCAGCAATCTCGCCCATGTCGATGTGGCGGCAGAGGGCGGCGCGATCAATGTGAGCATTGTTGCAGCGAAGCCACGGCCGATGCCCATTGCCATCAAACTGATGGAGCGTCATCCGCTGGGCAGCCAGATTTTTTACCCGCTGCAAGACCGGCCATGGCTGGTGCTGGTGTGCGCCGACCCGCGGGATGCCGCGAGCTTTCGCACATTCTTGGCGACCGGGCGGCAGGGCATCAGCTATGCCCGCAACGCCTGGCACCATCCTCTGCTGGTTTTAGACCCCGATAGCCGCTTCCTCGTCATCGACCGGAAGGGGCCAGGAAATAACATGGAGGAAGTGTGGCTTGAGGCGAACAACAATTTGATTCTTGCATCGTAAAAGCCTCGCTTTTTCTCCCTCCCCCTTGCGGGGAGGGATTGAGGGTGGGGGTCGCTCCGGCATTGCAACGGTGGGTCGTTTTCCTTCTATTGCGACACCACCAGACCCCCACCCCTACCCCTCCCCGCAAGGGGGAGGGAGTTTTTCATGCACTTTCCGGCCGGCGATATAAGTCGCATGGACGGCGCGGTCGTCGCCGAGGATGGCGAGGGAGAACAGCACATCCTCAAGGGACTGCGAAATCTCGTGGCGGCTGGCGAGCACCGGCGTCGCCTCGGGATCCAGCACCACGAGATCGGCGAACTTGCCGATTTCGAGCGAGCCGGTTTCGTGTGCCAGCCCCAGGCGTCCGGCATTGCCGCGCGTGGCGAGATGAAACAATTCAACTGCGGTAGGCCGGTAGCCCGCCAGCATCTGCACCTTGTAGGCCTCGCCCAATGTCGCCAACATGGAATAACTGGTGCCGCCGCCCACGTCGGTTGCGATACCGAGATGCACGGGATGATCCACCTGGCGCAGATGGCCCATGGACATGAGGCCGGAGCCAAGAAAGGTGTTGGAGGTGGGGCAATGAACCACGGTCGATCCCGACTCCGAAAGCCTTTGGCATTCGCGGTTCGACAGATGGATGCCATGGGCGAAGAGGCTGCGCGGCCCCAACAGGCCATGGCGATCATAGATGTCGGTATAATCTTTAGCATTGGGGAAAAGCTGTTTGACGAAGGTGATCTCGGCAAGGCTTTCGGATAAATGGGTTTGCAGCAGCGCGCCATCGAGCGACTTCAGCAGTTCTCCGGCGAGACGAAGCTGAGCGTCGCTTGATGTGACGGCAAAGCGGGGAGTCACCGCGTAACGTAGCCGCCCCTTGCCATGCCACTTGCGATAGAGCTGTTCCGACTCGCGCGCGCTGGTTTCGGGATCATCCTGCAGTGCAGGGTTGGTGTTGCGGTCCATCATGGTTTTGCCGGTGATGAGCGCCATGTTGCGGCGCTTTGCTGCGGTGAAGAGCGCATCGGCGCATGATTTGTGAACGGAGCAAAAGGCGAGTGCCGAGGTGGTGCCGTGCTGGGCCAACCGGTCGAGGAAGATTTCGGCGGCCGCTGCCGCGTGGTTTCCGTCCCCATAGAGGCTTTCTTCCGGGAAGGCGAAGCGGTTGAGCCAATCGAGCAGGTCCTTTCCGGGCGCCGCCAGCATGCGGTACTGCGGAAAGTGGATGTGGGCGTCGATCATGCCCGGCATGACGATCTTCTGCCCATAGTCGTCGACGGGGGCTTGCCGGAAGCCGTGGGGAAGAAGCGGTAGCGGGCCCGTCCACAGGATCGTTCCGTCGTCTCCCACCACGACCGCGCCATTCACTTCGTGGCGGACATCCTGCGCTACTGCACCGAACGAAACGGTCTGGCCCCTGATGACGCGCGTCACGGCGAGATCCTGTCCTCAATACGAAATCGGAGGATGCGGTTAACTTGCGCCATGGCGGTGGCGAACTCGACTTCAACCGGATTGTTCACGCGTTCCTCGAAACTTTCGAGTATCTGCTCTTTGGTGGCGCCCTTCACGGCAAGGATGAAGGGAAATCCGAATTTCGATTTATAGAATGTGTTGAGTTGAGTGAAGCGGGCGAGCTCCTCCGCCGTCAAGGTGTTCAGTCCGGCATTCGATTGTTCGCGCATGGACTCATGGGTCAACTTTGCTTTCGCGGCGAGGCCGGGGTGGGCGCGAAGCAGCGCCAACTGCTTTTTGTGCGAAGCGGCGGCGACCGCGCCGGTAAAAGCGGCAGCCATGGCGTCACGGGTGGCGAAGGGCCTATCCGCGGCGGCCTGGCGCGCCACCCACGGCGAATGCTCGGCTACATCGCCGAAGGCCGCCACGAAAGCATTCGCCGGCATGGCGTTGATCTGCGCAAGCTCCATCATTGCCTGGCGATCCATGTGCCAAGCTTGGCGCGTTCTTCCATCGTCATGGCGGTGCGGTTGCCGAGCGGCATGGCCTTGTTCCTTACCGCCTGGGTTTCGATTTGAGCGGCATAGCGTTTCAGATTTTCAATGGTTGCAAGTTCAATGCCCTTGGGCGCTACCTTTATGGTGGCATCGGTGGGCTTCGCCGCGTGACAGGTGGCGCAGCGCGTCTGCACGATCGATAGTGCCTCGGCGTCGTTGACTTCTCCCACATGGGCGGGGACCGGCGCAGGCTCCGTGATGATCAATGCAAAGGCCAGAGCCGTGCCGATGAGCGGCAGAGTCCAGTCGATATTGGCTTGGGGCTCACCCACCTCCGTATGAACGAGGAAGTGTCGAAGCAATGCTCCAGCTATCACGATTAGCCCCACAAGAAGCCAGCTGTGGGCATTTTCGGTGATCATCGGATAGTGGTTGCTGACCATCATCAGCAGCACCGGCAGGGTGAGATAGGTGTTG
>JBKKDI010000022.1:0-4071 GCA_046708645.1 Aestuariivirga sp. | reverse complement strand
GGCATATGGACTATCCGAAAGGGGGCATGGGCGTCCATTTTGTCAACTTGACCATACAAGGGCCGCCCGATCCATTGAAGCCGAATGTGTTGCTTTATGAGCCCGTTGACGGAAAACTCAAATTGGTTGGAGCCGAATGGCTTGTGCCTCTAGCTGTAGCGAAGGAGCGGCCAAGCCTTCTGGGCCAACCCTTCCAAGGTCCGATGGAAGGACACGAGCCACTCATTCCCCAGGGGTTCCATCACTATGATCTGCACGCCTGGCTGTTCAAGGACAACCCTCTGGGAATGTTCAGTCCGACCAACCCGAATTTAACCTGTGAAGGCGCCGACTTTAGTTTGATGGAATTGCCAACCAAACTCGTGCCGCCCTGACATTTAACCGTGCAGCGGCGATCACCACCGGTCACACAATCGCACCATCCCTTGGGGGATCTCTGATCCGCCATACAAACAATTGTAAATCCGGCGATCATTCATTCCTCATGTTGTGGACCATTTACAGACAAGGCCGCCTGCCCATATTCACCGGTGAATATTTTTCTTCTTTCGTAGTGCAGAAAAAATGTTCGCTTTCAGGCAAGCAATGGAGACATTAGGTGCTTTCCAAACAGTCAAATAGCTAACCGGCTTGAACGCTGTCCCAGAAATCCTTGGTGTTGTTGGTCTTAGGAAAATCGCCCGGTGGCACAGCTACGCCAAGAAACTGGCAGAGGGGACCCCAGCCCTGCTTGACATCGAATACCAGAAGGCGGTCTGCTGGAATGGTCTGCGTGACGATCTCGATATGGCGATGGAAAGCAGTAAGGATCTCTTCCTTCGTTGATGGAATACGGAAGCCGGTCTTCTGGACAACGGCCATAACCATTTTAAGAAACGGCAACAGCTCGGGTGGCGTCTTGGTTGTTGGCTGAATCAAAGGGACAATTGTCTGAGAAAAACTTGCATACCACCTTTCTGGATCGCGGATCGTGAGAATAATCTTCGCTTCGGGGTATGCTGTGGCCAGTTCCCGACAGAATGCGGCAGTGGGCCAGTCAACAGCCGAACTGTAGCCCGCATAAGCTTTTTTCCAATCCACTTTTCCATTGGCAGCAGACGCCCACACCGCGATTTGTTCCGGTGACCTCGCATCCACCTCTTCCATATGATGACAGGGACCGAAGTTCAACTGACCGAGTGCAAGCTTCATGGAGAAAGTTCCAGTACGCCCGACGCCGAAACCAATCACGCGCATAGACATTTTATTTTTCCCTTCCCAGCCAAAATCTGCTTATGCTCGGAATAAGACTATCCCCACAAATGCGGGCTCTACAAAGCGAATTAACCAAAATGCCTTCACTTGCAAGAATGAACTGTTGCCACGAGCGTGACCAAATTCGTCGGCCGTCTGCTGTTGGCCCAACGCGTCTGATCGCGCGCACTAACAATTCGTCCGCAATCGCGGTGTAAACCGACACTGCGTGGACGATGAGCGACCGACACTGCTGACCCGGAGCAGACATACGGGTGCCCCTAAGTTACGTGAGGAGAAAAGTTGGAGCGGCCCCAAAACGTTCACCACTTAGGATCACGACCTTCGAGATCAGCATCAAGGGCGATGGGGTGCTTGGGCTGCGGGGCGCTGAACGGCGCCACATAGGCCATGTCGAGGGCTTGACCAATGGCCTTGAAACTTGCCGCTATTGCAGCGCCGATGCCGATTTTTGGGAGCGCTTTCAGCAGGCTCGGGCGGCGATTGGAGACTAGGGCGTTGATGTAGATGTCGGTCATGGCGTCCTCCTGTGACTGTGAGAATGATCGAGGTTGCCACTCAGGTCTTTGGCGCGGACCTGAAGAGTCCTGAATAACGCTGAAGTTCGCATTCAGGCGCCGCTTCGGTTATCCTTCCGTCCAAGGGGGAGCTGGTAGAATGGACTTGCAATTTGGGCAGTACCGGTTGAAGCGCTCGGAACGGCGACTGCTCGGACCCGAGGGGCCGGTGGAGCTTTCGGCGCGATCCTTTGATATTCTCGCCATGCTACTGGGCAGACCAGACGAGGTGATTGGGAAGACCGAACTCTTCGATGGGGTCTGGCCCGGCCTGGTGGTGGAAGAGAACACGCTGCAGGTGCACATCTCAGCCCTGCGAAAAGCACTGGACGCCGGCATGATCGCCACGGTCCACGGCCGGGGCTACAAGTATGCCGGTCCTCCTCCTGTGCCGGTTGAGATTGTTTTGGCCGCAAATCACGCGCCCAATTTGGATGGCAAACCGGTAATCGCCGTGTTGCCCTTTGAAAACCTCAGCGGTGATCCGGATCAGCAGTATTTCAGCGATGGTATCACTGGCGACATCGCCGACCGGCTGGCGCGTTTCCGCAAGTTCGCGGTGATCGGCCAGCATTCGGCGGCTGCTTTTCGCGGAACCTCGCCTAATTTTTCGGCCATCCATGAGAAACTTAAGGCGGATTTCGTGGTGACGGGAAGCGTGCGCCGCGCTGCGGATCGTATCCGCATCTCCTTGCGACTTTCCAATGCCCGGAGCGAAGAAGCAATCTGGGCGGAGCGATACGACCGACCCATTGCCGATCTCTTCAGCCTTCAGGACGAAATCAGCGAGCTTGTCGCAGCAGCTATCCCTCGACAGCTGGATGTTGAGATTAACGTCCGAAACTCGCGAAGACCCCCTGCAAGCCTTTCAAGCTATGACCTCACTCTTCAAGGCTACTGGCATTTCAGTAAACTGACGCGGGCGAGCAACCTTGCAGCGCAGAATTGTTTCGAACGGGCCGTTGCGCTCGATCCGGGTAATGCAGAGGCAGTCGCTTGGTTGGGTACCACGTATTGCGAAACTTGGGTTCAGGACTTTACCCAAGAATATGCGACCAAGGGCTCGATGTATTCCGCACAGGCAATTGCCATCGATCCGTTCAATGCGATTTGCCATGCCATTCACACCTGGACGCTCCTCTGCGTGGGTAATCTCGATTCCGCCCTCAGCGTGAGCAAACGCGCTATGGTGTTGAATCCCGGTGATCCTGCGGTGTTGGTTAACCGAGCCTTGGCACTTTCCTATGACGGAAAATTTACTGAGGCGCAGGCATTGTTAGATCTGGCACGCAAACTCGAACCTCTTCCGCCGCCATGGTTTGCCGAATTTTCTGGCGTACTAGCTTTCGCGGAAGGGCGCTACGCGGAGTCTCTGGAAAGCGTCGAACCTCTGGCGGAATTTGCCTGGGACGCGATGTATGCCCTTGCTTGTTGTGGCCACCTGGGGCTTTCGGATCGGGCGCAAGCAGTTCTCTCCCGCTTGAGGCAGCAGAGACCAGATCCTGACTGGCTGCTCGGCGTGTCGCACGAGCCCTATACGGATGAAGGCGTCCGTGAACGACTAATTGCGGGATTGAATACGGCTCTCGCGTTCTGATTTTCCGCTATTGGCCCTTACCAGAACCGCCAACCTAAACCTTTGGCCCAGCTAACCCCAAGTGCGGACAAAAGAAACTGAAGATCGGGCGATCATACTCTGCTCATGTTGTGTACTATTTCCAAACAAGGCCGCTTGCCCATATTCTTCTGTCCTCTAGGCTTTAAAAACATGACCGCTCTCAAGTGAGCAGCAGAGATAGCGTGAGGTTTGTTGGACTTCCCATTTTGACCCAAAACGGACAAGTTGGTTGCGCAAATTGAACGCTATCCGATTTTAACTGCTGTCAACAGAAGCCCTAGACATTGTGAACTATTGCGGAAATGGTCGATCTGAGGATTTGGCATGAACAAACCGAATTCGGAAAAAGAATCTGCTTCCAACAAGCGTCCCAACATCATTCTCGTGTTGGTCGATGACATGGGTTTTTCTGACCTCGGCATCACAGGTTCGGAAATTCGCACGCCGCATATCGACAGTATCGCTCGCAACGGAGTGTTGCTGTCAGCCATGTATAACTGTGCGCGTTGCTGTCCGACGCGTGCGTCATTGCTGACCGGTCTTTATCCACATAATGCGGGAATCGGCCATATGGGAGCGAACCTCGGTTCAATTCCCTATCAAGGCTTTCTGCGCAATGACAGCGCAACAATAGCGGAAGCG
>JBKKDI010000021.1:0-19737 GCA_046708645.1 Aestuariivirga sp. | reverse complement strand
GGCAGCCCGGAGAAATCCGCTTCTTCCCGAATGATCGCGAAGGACCGGGCGTAGATCGCCTTGGGATCGCGGAGATATTCCACTACTTCTTCCGCATGCTTTTGGGGCCAAGGGGATGATCGGCGTGCGGGTAGGGCGCGTGCGTGTGGCCGTCGTCATGGTGATGGTGGTGAGGTCCGTGGGAGTGGCCTTTGACGGTTGCCGTGATGGCGGCATCGAGGTTGAATCCGCTGCCGCCTTTGCCCTCGACATGGTGATGGTGGCTTTCCTGTGCTGCGCCCACCTCGGCTTCGAAACCCAACACTTGAGTGCGGTACTTGCACATCTGGCAATTCATCGCCGTGTCGCCCGATAGGATCTGGTTGAGCCGCTCCTCGAAAGTGGCGATCACCTGCGGATGATCATTGAGATAGCCCGCCTTGATGAATTGTATCTTCGGATGGCGCCTGGCTACTTCATCGGTGGCATCATAAATGCGCTGCACCAGAATGCCGGTGAACAGGAAATAGGGGAACACGATGATGCGCCGGTAGCCGAGCCGTGCCGCGTGCTCCAGCGCGGGCTCAACCAACGGGAAGGTGACGCCCGAGTAGGCGGTTTCCGCCCAGCCAAAGCCAAAGCCCTCCCACAGCAGCCGCGTCACCTTGGAGACATTGGAATTTGCATCAGGATCGGACGCGCCGCGGCCCACGACGGCGAGCAGCGTCTCGTGCAGTGGGATATCGCTGGGCGCGGCATCAAGCGCCTCCTGCACCCGGTCGGCTGCCGCGCGCATCATCTTGGGATCGATGCCCAGTTCCTTGCCGTAGTCGATCCTGAGACCATTATGCGCGGCATACGTATTAAGCACCGAGGGGATGTCGTTCTTGGCGTGACCGGCAGCGAACAGCATGCCGGGCACCGCCAACACCCGCGTCACGCCCTTGGCTTTCAGGCTGTCGAGGCCGTCACGGATAATGGGAGTGGCGAATTCGAGATAGCCGTATTCGACGGGATACCGGGGCAGGCGCCGCTTGAGATGGCTTGAGAGCACGGCGAATTCCGCCACCGCATCGCCGTCGCGGCTGCCGTGGCCGCAAAGCATCACACCGAGTTTGTCCGCCATGGCCTCTGCCTTCCCAAAGGCAGCATCGCCGGGCAACCGGCTCGGAAGGCAGCTCCGGCATTGGCCCCCGCCTGGGTCGGCCGCACCGGAATCGCTCTCAGTCCCTCAAGGGGAACGCTGCTAATAATTTTCTTCTAGGGCAATGTCCATTTGGTAACAAGACAGGATCTAACGCACAGCAACAGCCAGCCTTACCGCCGCAAAGCCAATCAATGTGCCCCCTATTGCATCGAGCCAGCGGCGGCGAAGATCGGAAAACGAACCCGCGCGCGCCGTTCTGGCCGCCAGCAGGATCACGCTGGTATACCCCAGGCCACAGAGCGCAATAAATACAATCGACAGCGTTGCCGCCTGCAAGGCGATATTTGCCTGCGGGTCGATAAACGGCGGCAAGATCGCAAAAAACACCAGCAGCCCCTTTGGATTCAGAAAGGCGGTCAAAAAACCCCGGCTGATGGAATTTGATGCGGAGACTGTCTGATTGGCCTGTGGCCTGGCCTTGGTGGCGGAATAGAGCATCCGGATTGCCAGCCAAGCCAGATAGGTGACGCCAGCCCAGCGCATGGCTTCGAACAGCCAGGGTGTGGCGGCAACCACCGCGGTGACGCCGAGCGTGCCAGCAGGCCATGGGCGACATAGCCTAGCAGGATGCCGATGTTGGAGCGCAGCGCGGCCGCTTTGCCATGTGTGAGAGCTTGCGCGACCACCAGCAGAATATCCGGCCCCGGAGTGAACACGAGCGGCACTATTGTAAGGACGAAGAGCAAAAGCGTTTCAAGTGTCATGTCATTTGCTTTCCATCAGAACTCGATCCCGGCCTGGGCCTTCACGCCGGAGCGGAAGGGGTGCTTCACCTGTTCCATCTCGGTGACGAGATCGGCGATTTCGATCAGCTCGTCCTTGGCATTTCGCCCGGTGACGATCACATGCTTGTCCTCTGGCTTGTTCTTCAACACGGCCAGCACCTCATCGAGCGGTAGATAGTCGTAGCGCAGCACGATGTTGAGTTCGTCGAGCAGCACCATCTTGTATGATGGATCGGCGATAAGCCTTTTGGCTTCCTCCCATCCGGCGCGGGCGTGGGCAACATCGCGTTCCCGGTCCTGGGTTTCCCAGGTGAAGCCTTCGCCCATGGCCCTGATGGTGACGAGGCCGGGGAATTTTTCCAGGATGGTGCGCTCGCCGGTGCCCCAGGCGCCCTTCACGAACTGGATGACGCCCGCCTTCATGCCATGGCCGATGGCGCGGAACACCATACCGAAGGCCGCCGTCGATTTGCCCTTACCCTTGCCGGTGTGAACAATGAGCAGGCCCTTCTCGATGGTTTTGTTCGCCATGATCTTATCGCGGGCGGCTTTCTTCTTCGCCATTTTTTCATGATGGCGGGCGTTGTCGTGGCCGGTCTCAGGTTCGGTCATTGGGCAAGCTCCTTGAGGAGATCATAGGCTGAATTGAGCCGCGGCGTCCAAAGCCCCCGTGTTGCGGCCTCTTCGAAACGTTCGGCGATTTCCTTGAGCGCGGCGGGATTGTTGAGCGCGATGAAGTTTCGCGTTGCCTCATCGGCGAGGAAGGCATCATAGGCGAGATCGAAGTGGTGCGTCTTGACAGCACCCGTCGTCGCCGCGAAGGCGAACATGTAATCGACCGTCGCGGCAATCTCGAAAGCGCCTTTGTAGCCGTGGCGTTTGACGCCCGTGATCCATTTCGGATTGACCACGCGCGAACGCATGACGCGGCCAACTTCCTCTTCAAGCGTACGGATCACGGGACGCTCGGGCCGTGAATGATCGTTGTGATAGACGCGGGGGCGCATGCCTGAGGCCTGTTCGACCGCGGCGCTCATGCCGCCCTCGAATTGGTAATAGTCGTCGGAGTCGAGAAGATCGTGCTCGCGGTTGTCCTGGTTGTGGATCACCGCTTCGATGCGGGCGAGTCTCTCAGTGAAGGCACGCTCATCGTTCACGCCTTGCGCTTTGGCGCCATAGGCATAGGCACCCCAGGTGACATACGCCGCCGAAAGATCAGCCCTGGTGTTCCAGATCTTTCCATCGATCAGAGCCTGCAACCCCGCGCCATAGGCGCCGGGCTTGGAACCGAAAATACGGTGGCCGGCGAGTTCCCGCGCTTCCATAGGCGAGAGACCGGAGGCCGTGAGCGTGAGGGTCTCGGCCGCCATGCGCGCGGCGATGGGGTTGTCCGCCTCGTCTTCATCGAGGGCGCCAACGGACCGCATGGCCTTGTCGAGAAGTTCAATCTGGGCCGGGAAGGCATCGCGAAAGAACCCGGAAATGCGCAAGGTGACATCGACGCGAGGGCGGCCAAGCTTCGCCAACGGCACGATCTCATAACCGGTGACGCGCCAGCTTGACGGCTCCCATTGGGGCTTCGCACCAATCAGCGCGAGCGCCTGGGCGATATCGTCACCGCCGGTGCGCATGTTGGATGTGCCCCAGGCGGAAAGCCCAATGGCTTTGGGATATTGGCCAAAGTCCTGGAAGTGGCGGGTGAGCAGGTCTTCGGCCGATTTCTGGCCGAGGTTCCAGGCCGTGGGAGTGGGCACGGCGCGGTTGTCGAGGGAAAAGAAGTTCCGTCCCGTCGGCAAAACATCGAGGCGTCCGCGCGTAGGGGCGCCAGATGGGCCAGGAGCCACGAAGCGGCCGGAAAGGCCCTTCAGGAGGGAGGCAATCTCATCTGGCCCGCAAGACCGAAGTACGGGCCGGATCACCGTATCGATTTCATCCAACACCTTTTTCCCTTCTCCCGTGGGGAGAAGGAGGGGCCCGTCACCGGAGGTGACGGGAGGATGAGGGGATACAGTCTCAATATTGATACTCCGTAACCCCTCACCTTCCCATTGCTTCGCAATGGGCCCCTTCCTCTCCCTCTGGGAGAGGGAAAGCAAGGATGACGCGAACAATTCCAAACGCTCCACCGTGTCGCCGTTGGTCCGCCACGGATCGCTGGTGAGTTTTTGCAAAGCATCGGGCTTCGGTCCCGTCCACGGCTCAGCCATTGCACAAATGAGCGGATCGAAATCGCCGAAGCCGAAATCCTTGGCGAGGGCCCGTATCAGCGATTGATCGCCGCCTTCGCCAAGGCCGCGTGGCACCCGGGTCAGCGCCACCAGCAGATCGGTTTCAAGCTGGCCCCCGGGGGATGAACCGAGAATGTGCAGGCCGTCGCGGATCTGCGCTTCCTTCAAATCGCAGAGGTAGGCGTCGAGCTTCTGCAAATCGCCGTCGTCATCGCCAGTAAATCCGGCGTCGAGGTCGAGCTTGTTGCTGCGGGTGAGCTCGAGAATGTTTTGTTTGAGGGCTGCTAACCTGCGCCGGTCGAGCCCCGAGACCAGGTAATATTCATCGACGAGGGCTTCGAGGTCCTTCAGCGGGCCATAGGTTTCGGCGCGGGTGAGGGGCGGCGTCAGATGATCGATGATGACGGCGCCAGTGCGGCGCTTGGCCTGCGTACCTTCGCCGGGATCGTTGACGATGAAAGGATAAAGCTGCGGCAGGGGCCCGTGGGCAATCTCGGGGTAGCATTCGGCGGACAGCGCATTGGCCTTGCCCGGTAGCCATTCGAGATTGCCGTGCTTGCCGTTGTGGATCAGCGCGTGGGCGCCGAAGTAGTGCCGGAGCCAGAAATAGAATGCGAGATAACCGTGCGGTGGCACGAGGGCGGAATCGTGATAGGTCGTTTTTGGGTCGATGTCGTAACCCCGTGACGGCTGGATCGCCACCGCGGCGTTGCCGTAGAGGCGGACGGGTAAGTGGAAAGCGCCATCGGTAAAGAAGGGATCGCGTTCCGGTTCGCCCCAGCGTGAGGTGATTTGTATGCGGACGGTGGCGGGAAGAGCGGAGAAGTGGATTTGATAGTCGGTGACGCCCAGCGAGTCTTCACACTGAAGTATGGGTCCCGGCTTTCGCCGGGATGACGAAAGGAAGTGAATGATGCCGTTGCCCGTATTTGGATAAGCAGTGACGCTATACCCCGCTCCCTTCATCACATCCAGAATCGCAACCGTGCTGGCGGGCGTGTCGTAGCCCACGCCGTTGGCGATACGGCCGTCCTTGTTGGGATAGTTGGCGAGAATGATCGCCACCTTGCGGTCTTGCGGCGGTGTGCGGCGCAGGCGCACCCAGTTGACGGCAAGATCGGCGACGAAATCGATGCGGTCTTGAACCGGCTTGTAGGTGACGATCCGGCATTGAGTTGGCTCATGCCAGTGGCTATCGGCCTTGAAGGAAATCGCGCGCGACATGATGCGGCCGTCAAGTTCCGGCAGCACCACATTCATGGCCAGATCGCGGGGGCCAAGGCCCTGGGAACTTCCGCGCCAGCTTACTTCCGAAGACCCGGCGAGAACGACTTGCAACACCGGACAATCGAAAGCGGCCAACGGATCGCTGCTCCCGCCCGAGGCGACAGCAAAACTTGTGGCATTGAGGATGACATCCGGATGTTTTGCCTCAAGGGTTTTACGCACCAGCGCGGCACTCGCTTCATCCTTGAGACTCGCAACGTAAAGCGCCACGCTGCCAACGCCGCGGGCCTGCAACGCCTCGATAAGCGCATCAACAGGTGCGGTCTGGGCTCCTTCGACAACCGAGCGATAGAAGACGATGGCGGCGGCGGGCCGATCCGATGTGGCCGTATCGCGATAGATACCGGCTCTCGGAAGCGCGCTAGCCGGTTCGGGAGCTGGTGTGTTCAGCAGCAGGTGATGGCAATAGGCAAGAAAGGCCCGCGCGTTGTGTTCGCCGCCCACGGTGAGATAGCGGTGCAGGCGCCCGCAGTGGCCGGCGGCAAGCGTCGAGCGTTGCGTCAGCCCGGCATCGGGATTGGCGTCGCCGGGCAATACAGCGAGGTTGATGTTCCGTGCCCTTGCCAGCGCTTCAATCTGATCGACACCGTAGCTCCAGTAGGAGGCGCCACCCAACAGGCGCAGGACAATGAGTTTGGCATGGCCCAGAGTGTTCTCGACATAGAGATCGATCGAGAGATTATGCTGAAGCTGCATGAGATTGACGAGTCGGAGGTTTGGGCCTCCAACCACATCGTAAGCGCGGGCGAGAGATGCGATCTCGCTGTCGGCGGCGGTGAGCACCACGATATCGGCGGGTGTCTGTTTGAGGTCCACCGCCTCAGCCGCGCCGTCGATGACGCCCGATGTGGTGGCGAGAAGATGCATCTGGGACCCCTGTCTCCGTCACCCCAGCAAAAGCTGGGGTCCCGCTGTCAGCATACGCGGTGCCGGCAAAGCGGGATGCCAGCTTGCGCTGGCATGACGGAAGAGGGGAACCGAAATGCTCATCCGCGCAACATAACTTCGATGGCGGGCCGGTCCATGCCTTTGCTGCCGATCACTACAAGTTGGGTCGCGCGGGTTTCGCCCGGCTTCCAGGGCCGGTCGAAATAGGAATCGAGCCTTGGCCCTACTGCCTGGATCAGTAGGCGCGAACTGGAACCGGCAAGATCGGCGAAACCCTTGAGGCGCAGGATATCGTGAGAGGCAAGTGTTGTCTCGATGCGGCGTAGAAGCGTGTCTTTGTCGGAAGCCTGGCTGAGCGAAACGACAAAGGTCACGAAATCGTCGTGGTCGTGCTGTGTCTCGCCTTCCATCTCGTGGTGCGAAAGGCGGTTGCCCATGTCATCTTCAGCAGCGGCGCCGACACCCAGCAGGGTAGTCACCTCGAGACCGCCATGCTTAGTTGGCACGAGCTGCGTGCCTTTGCGCACCTTGGCTTTGAGGCCGTCAGAAAGCATCTTGAATTCGCCATCCGCCAAGAGATCGGTCTTGTTGATGATCACCATGTCGGCGCAGTTGAGCTGATCCTCGAACAATTCCTCGATGGGATTTTCGTGATCGAGATTGGGATCGGCCGCGCGCTGGGCTTGCACGGCACCCTCGTCATCGGCGAAGCGCCCCTCCGCCAGTGCCTTGGCATCCACCACTGTGACGACGCCATCGACGGTGATGCGCGACTTGATCTCGGGCCAATTGAAAGCGCGAACCAGCGGCTGGGGCAGGGCAAGGCCGGAGGTTTCGATGACGATGTGCTCGGGCGGATCGGCACGGTCGAGAAGCTTTTTCATGGCGGGTACGAAATCATCCGCCACGGTGCAGCAGATGCAGCCATTCGAAAGTTCGATCACGTCGTCGCGGCACAGGGCATCGCCACAGCCTTTCAGGATTTCTCCGTCGATGCCTAAATCGCCGAACTCGTTAATGACGAGAGCGATACGGCGCCCATTGGCATTTTTCAGCATGTGGCGAATGAGCGTGGTCTTGCCGGCGCCGAGAAAGCCGGTGATGATCGTCGCCGGGATTTTCATGTGGCGTGAATTTCCTTGGCGAACTTGTCGATGGCGAGCCCTAGAAACACGCCGATGAGGCACCAGAATACGGCAGCCGCGGCAATCGAATTTGCTGCGAAGGCTGCGGCAAGTCCGGCGGGAACCGCAGTCTCATGAGTGCTGGCTGCGGGTGCTCCGATCAGATGCGGCAGGGCGATTACAATAACCGCGAGGGCAATCGCCCATAGTTCACGCCTTGTGGCGATGAGATAAAGTCCAATGCCCGTCGCCGCGATGGTGCCGATCCACCAGACTTGGCGCATCGCGAGATCGCCTGCGGGCATGCCTGGAAGCTCGGGCGGAAGCCCCGCCGCAGGGGCTAGCGTACCTGCGAGGAAGCCGCACAGGCCCCAGATTGCACCGTTACGTGGCGTGATCGGAATACCGGCTAAAAGCGAGATGCCCGCGAGAATCGCTGCAAAGGCCGCACCCGTCATGGCAGTGGCAGCAGTCGTATAAAACGTGCGCTCAATGCCGTCCGCTGGAGCCCATTCGGCATCTGCTTCATGTACCGTTTCGGCGGCTGCCGCCGTGTGGGAATGTGTGGCGCCGCCGGTCTCATAGACCTCGGCGGCAAGAATGAAGGGCGTCAGCCGCACATGCTGGATGGCGCCCATAATGACCCCCGCCACGATCCCCGCAAGGAGCGCGGCGAGAAGAACTCGCCCGATCATGTTAGGGGGCTAGTGGCAGGGAAAGCCGATAGCGTGGCGCGTGTCGTGGGCGGCGTTATGCGCCAGAGCCATGTGTGACAGGCCCACCGTGTAAAGCAGCGTGGCCCCCACGAAAATGACGGTAAGCCCCGCCGCGACGCGCTGCGAAACCGAAAGCTGGATGGTATTGGTACGTGTGGTCATGGACACCCTCCGTGCGACCTGTTTGTTGTGGGGCACAAAGCCCCGGCATTACGCGGCAGGTCTCCTGACTTCGCGGGTCTTTGGTTTCGAACGGCCTTCCCGGTTGCCCAGTGGCCGATGCTGTTCGAAACCTCGCCGCTCACAGTTGCGGGGGCAGTCACGGAATTGGCCCCGATTGGGTCGTCCACACCGTGTTCCCTGTTGGGCCTCTTGGCCGTCTGGCCGCGAAGCACCGCGTCCTATTCTTTTGACAGGCCCGGGGCCGCTTCGTCAACCTCCGCGCGACGGGTTAGAGGGAAAAGCGACGCAACGGTCTTTTAACCCTATTCACCCATGATCGCTTCACCATGAACGCCCGTAAAGCCTTTCTTGCGTCTGTGAGTACCGCGTTTCTTGCTGCATGTGTAGCTGTGTCCGGTTCCTCAGCCGCCGCGTCGTCCAATGCCAATACGCAACTCGCCAGCGAGGCCTACAGCGCCCTGTTGGCGGGGGATCCCACAGCCGCCATCGTCTCCTACACAGCGGCTATCGAATCGCGTGAGCTGGAGCCCGAGGTGCTGGCCAACGCGCTGCTCAACCGGGCGCTTGCTTACCAGCACCTGAACCGGCACGGACAGGCCATCGACGATTATGGCGCGGCCATGCGCATCGACGCCATGTCGGGCAAGCTCCGGGCTATGGCGCTCTATAATCGCGGCGTTTCTTACCAGAAGCTGCGGCAGACGGCGCTGGCGATGGAAGACTTCACCAGCGCGCTGTTTCTCGATGCGAGCTTTACCCATGCCTACTATTCCCGCGCCAACCTGTTACGCGACAGCGGGCAGTATCTTTTCGCCCTTTCGGACTATGAGAAAGCCATCCAAACCGGCCATCCCGATCCGGCTCGCATCTATTACGGCGAGGCCCTGACCTTCGAAGCCCTCGACCGGCCACAAAACGCCCGCGATGCCCTGGCCAAGGCGATTGCCGCCAATCCAGATTTTCTGCCGGCGCAGAAGCGCCTAGCGGCTTTGAACGGCGATGGCGCCTCGGACACGATTGCTACAGCTTCGATTGCTTCCGCGGGTGGAAACCTTATTGCCCGGCAGCAATTGCCGCAGGCAACCGCACCGGTGGAGCTCGCTTCGGCAACCCCCGGGAGGAAAACCATAACCGATCGCGTACCGCAGGAAGAGCCTGCCGCCGCGGTTTCCATCGAAGAAAAGATCCTTGCGATCGAACCGGTTCCCGAGGAGCCCGTGGAAGAAAACGTCTCCGTGGAACCCGCCGCGGCGCCGGCTGAAGACGCCATAGCGGCCGAACCGGCGCCACGCATGACCGGCTGGATGGTGCAAATCGCTTCAGCCGCAAGCGAGGATGCAGCCTGGTCCACGTGGAAGAAAATGCAAGCCAAACACCGCGCACTGGCTGGCAAGACGCCGGTCGTGGTGCGGGCCGACCTCGGCGCCAAAGGTACCTTCTACCGCGTGCGCCTGACGGGATACAGCAAGCAGGGCGAGGCAAAGAGCGCTTGCTCCACGCTTAAATCGAAGGGCATCAGCTGCTTCATCAGCAAGGTAAGCTCCTGAGCGCGTCCTGCCGCGTTTGAGGACATGACGGACGGCAATCGTCTGCACGATAGCGCCGGCCATTGCGCGCCAGCTGCATTTATGTGTTACCCTCCATTTTGGCCGGTTTGCTGGACGAGGTGTCCCATGCGTCACCGTACATTTTTGGCACTTTCAACATTGTTCCTTTTTCTGGCTGCCGTATTCGGCTCCAGCCTGGCGGGCGGGACCGGCGAGCACGTATACAAATCAACCGGCGATTTTTGGCGCCGAGAGGCCGACGGCGGTTACTTCAGGATATTCAATGTGGACGATGAGGCAGCGATCGCGCTGCATAAAAGCCCGTCATTCGAATCTGCTATCGTCAAGCGGCTGCATCGGGGTGACATCGTCGCTTCGGACGGAGTGAGTCGCTGGGGTGGCCCGATCAGCTGGCGGAGAATTTCCTCCGGGTTAAACGATGGCTGGATTCCCGAACGCAACTTGGTGCGCGCCAGGCCGCGGCTGCTCGGTGCGAGCGACATTCCGGCGGCCGGATCGTGTTCAGGCCATGCCCCGGCGTGGATGGCGTCGTGGACCGGCAAGCTTGTCCGTATCTCGCTGTTTCCAGGCCGCGCAGAACTCGGAATCGGCGCTGTTCTGGCCTCTCAAGAACAGTATTCCTCAATGCTGACTGCCTCCACGGGCGAAATGTCGGTGGATCTGGTTCTCACGGCTGAAGCGTGTGCACTGGTCCAAGGGCAGATTCTGACCGGCACGGCTGGGACCATGATTGTTACCGAACAATCGGGCAAGCGTCTGTTTTCAGGTTGCTGCGAGGCAGCGCCGGAAGCGTTCTCCAACTAAGTCTTCCGTTTGCGATCCGCGATCAGGCTGACGATCTCGAACATCACATGGGCGGCGACCATGGCGGTGATGTTGTTCGGACTGTCCTTGGTGGGCATCAGGCAAACGACGTCGCCGCCAATCACGTTGAGGCCGCGCGCCGCGCGCAGCAGGCGGTTGGCCTCGTCGATGTTCCAGCCGGTGACGCCTGCTTCGATGTTGGAAACACCCGGCGCCACCGTTGGGTCGAGGCAGTCGAGATCGAAGGTGATGTAGAGGGGCGCATCGCCGATCCGCTGGCGGATGATACCAATACACGCCTCGGGACCGATTTCCCGGTAGCGGTCCATGGTGATGACTTCGTAGCCGAGGTCGTAGGAGGGCTTCAGCCAATCGGGCGTGCGGGGGTTGCCGCGCATGCCGATCTGGACGCTTTTCGCGGCATCGAGATTGCCCTGGCGCACGCAATAGGCGGCCCAATGGGCTGCCGATTTTATCGCACCCATCCAATGGGGAATGTTCTCGTAGGAATCCGTGTGGGCATCGAAATGCAGGAGCGCTGCCTTGCGCCCGCCGGTCAGGCGCGATTGTTCCCCGGCAATCGCCTGCAGAATGGCGCCAGTGATGCCGTGATCGCCGCCAATGGACACGGGGTTCGCTCCCGTCTCGTCGATTTTGCGATAGAAGGCGCTGATCCGCGCTACGCAAGCCTCATTGTCCATGGCCTCGGGCAACGGCACATCGCCCAGATCGTTGATGCGGCAGACCTCCCACGGCGAAAAGCCAAAGTGCTTGTGATAGCGCCGGTTATGGGCCGACACATGGCGAACCGCGCGCGGTCCCAGATGCTGGTCGCGCTCGGTGGATCCGTTGCCGGAGCTATGGGGAACGCCCACCAATGCGATATCGGCATTCGCCGGATCGGGATCGTGGGGGCAGCGCAGCAGAGTCGGCACGCCCCACCAATAGAGCGTCTCCATCATCATGCGGTCGGTCTCGTCCTGGCTCATCCGCCGTAGCCTCCGACCTCCATGATGCCATGGGCCTCAAGCGCCGCCTTGAGTTTGGGTCGCGCCCGTATCGCCTTCGCCAATTTGGCGATGGCTGGAAATTTCTTGTGCAGTTCGGCTTCCGTGGGCTTACCCCACAGGCTGATCATGAAGGCATAGGTATCGAGCGCCGAATAGGTTTCACCCAGGAGCCATGGTCCCTCCGCTTCAAGCCGCTTCGCCAGGATGGCCCAAAGCGCGTCGCATTTCGCAACTATCGCTGGATCGTAGGTGTTGCCGGGATTCATGTGGGGGATCGCCGGATACAAATTGGTGCCCATGAAATGCAGCCAGGAGAGGAATTCGCCGAAATCATCGGACCCCGCCTGTGGCGACAGACCCTTGTCCGGATGGGCGGTCACCAGAAAAGAAACGATGGCAGCCGACTCGAACAGCGTCCGCCCGTCGGCAAGCCCGAGGGCCGGGATAAGTCCCAAGGGGCTGAGTTCCAGGAATTCCGGCGCATCCACCTGTTCCCGCGTCATCCAGATGTTGGTGTAGGGGATGCCCATCTCCTCCAGCAGAAAATGCGCGCTTACGGATCCCCAGCCTTTCACATTGTAAAGTTTGTACATCGGTTTGCTCCCCCTCGCGCGTCCTGAGGCATTGTTTCGCAAAAACTGTTTTGGCGCTAGTCTTTCATGGATGGAGCATAGGGCGGCCATGGAGGGCTTCTGCCGGGATTGCCTGGCGCCGGTTCAGGGCGACGAACGGCGCTGTGGCGCCTGCGGCAGCCCGCGCCTCGTCCGTCATCGGGAACTTCACGCCCTGTCCATCGCGCACATCGATTGCGACGCGTTCTACGCCGCCGTGGAGAAACGCGACAATCCAGCTCTTGCCGACAAGCCGGTGATCGTGGGCGGCGGCACACGGGGCGTCGTGGCGACGGCGTGTTATGTGGCGCGCATCAGGGGCGTCAAGTCGGCCATGCCCATGTTCAAGGCGCTCAAGCTTTGCCCCGACGCCGTGGTGATCAAGCCCGACATGGCGAAATACGTGGCGGCGGGGCGCGAAGTTCGAAACCTGATGCAGGAGTTGACGCCGCTGGTCGAACCGCTCTCCATCGACGAGGCGTTCCTCGACCTCACCGGCACCGCGCGGCTGCATGGCACGAGCCCGGCACTGTCATTGGCGAAGCTGGTTAATACCATTGCGCGGAAAATCGGCATCACCGCCTCGGTCGGGCTGTCCTACAATAAGTATCTGGCCAAGGTCGCCTCCGATCTCGAGAAGCCGCGCGGGTTCTCCGTACTTGGACAATCGGAAGCCAAGGCTTTCCTCGCCGAAAAGCCCGTAGGACTGATCTGGGGCGCGGGCCGGGCCATGCAGGAGCAACTTGCACGCGATGGCATCACCATGATCGGCCAGCTTCAGTCCATGGAAAAGATCGAGCTGATGAATAGCTACGGAAGCATGGGCGCCCGGCTTTATCACCTCTCGCGCGGCGAGGATGTGCGCAGCGTGTCAACCGATGACCGTTCAAAAAGCATCAGCGCGGAGACCACCTTCAACACCGATTTGCGCGATTATGACGGCCTCGAAACCATCCTCTGGCACCTTGCCGAAAGGGTCTCGCGCCGCGCCAAGGCCGAGGGCCTGGCGGGCCAGACCGTGGTGCTGAAACTCAAGCCCGCCGACTTCCGCTCGCGCACCCGCAATGTCTCGCTCGATGAACCCACGCTGCTGGCCACCCGCATCTTCGAGGCCGCTAAACCGCTGCTGAAACGCGAGGCGACAGGCACACCCTTCCGGCTCATTGGCGTTGGCATCGTCAATCTTAGCCCGGCGCAATCGCATGCAGAGACCGAAACATTTGATACCCGCACCGCCACGAGCGCCAGGGCGGAGCTTCCCATGGATAAGTTACGCAAAAAATTCGGCCGCGACGCCGTCGAGCGAGGCATCGGCCTGCGCGAAGACAGAGATCCTTGAAGAGGCATCAAGCCGCGTTCTTGGCGCGGCGGGATTCCACCAGAAGCCTGGCGCGGCTGTGGAAATACTGGGCAAGGCCACGGAAGACACCAAGGATGCGGGCCTTCTCCACGGGCCACTGTGGATCATCACATTCAATGTTGACAGAAAACATGATGGCCCGGTCCTCACCATCGCGGAACGCGTAGGAGAGCCCGTGCTTGGCAATTCCATATTTCGCCGCCGCCCGGTGAATTGCTCCAACGGCGGGGTCGCTGGCGCTTGAATCCGCCCAGTCGAGAAGTCCCTCTGCGGATTCGAAAGCCGGATCCCCAACGGGCGTATAGTTGCGCATGTAGTGGCTCATGTAGGCGGGATCGTAGGTGGCGATCCACGTGACCTCGTCGGGCAAGCCGTTAATCAAGCTAAGACTCCAATAGGATATGTGCCTGACCTCGTACACATGGCACATCTTTTCAAGATACTGCGTGGCCTCGTCGAATGAGACGAAGACGGCGTTGGATTCATTTTTGGAATTCATCGGCTTTGGATAGAATTCAAACGTAAAATAGACTTTACACGCAAGCGGCAAATTGTTCCGAAATTCAGCAAATCATTACCATGGACATCTGCGCTCTTTGCTGGTTCCCTAAGAGAGATGGCGCACAGGGGAGGGCGCGGAATGCAGGAATTTTATGGCGTATTTCCCTACCTCATTTCACCAATTGGCGAGGATGGCAGGGTGTTGACTGGTGTCCTTCAGCGGCTGGTTAGCAGCCTCATAGGGGCCGGTGTGCATGGATTGACACCATTGGGATCGACCGGGGAATTCGCCTACCTTGACAGGGAACAGCGTCTGGCAATCGTAAAAACGACCATCGAAGCCGCCAAAGGCCGCGTACCTGTGATTCCCGGAGTCGCCTCGACCGCAACGGCGGATGCGGTACGGCAGGCTCTCGACTATCAGCGGCTGGGCGCATCCGGAATTCTGGCGATTCTCGAATCCTATTTTCCTCTCAGCGGTTCACAAATCGAAAACTATTTTCTAGCCATTGCAGATGCTGTCGAAATTCCTGTGGTGATCTACACCAATCCCCAATTCCAGCGTAGCGACCTCACCTTGGATGTCATTGCGCAGCTCTCGGAACATCCGCGCATTGGCTACATCAAGGACGCCTCGACGAATACCGGCCGTTTGCTATCCATCATGAACCGGTGTGGAGGGAAGTTGCGCGTATTCGCGGCCTCTTCACATATCCCTGCCTGTGTGATGATGACCGGAGGTGTTGGCTGGATGGCGGGGCCAGCCTGTCTGGTGCCACGGCAGAGTGTCAAGCTCTATGAGCTTTGCAAGTCTGGCCAGTGGGCAGATGCAATGGAGCTGCAACGCAGGCTGTGGCGCATCAATGAAGTTTTTGCCCAGTACAATCTGGCGGCGTGCGTTAAGGCCGGACTGCTGATCCAGGGCTATGAAGTTGGCGATCCCATTTTGCCACAGGAACCCCTCACGGTGGATGAACGCGCGAAAGTGGAAGAAATGCTTTCAGAACTCGAAGCACTCTAACTCTCCATAGACATGAGCGCCGCATTGCCGCCGGACGCGGTTGTGTCGATTGAGGTCACGCGCTCCACTGCGAACCGGTGCAGGTAGTGAGGGCCGCCGGCCTTGGGACCGGTGCCCGACAGACCTTCGCCGCCGAAGGGCTGGGCGCCGACGACAGCGCCAATCTGGTTGCGGTTCACGTAAAGATTGCCAACCCGGGCAAGCCGCCGCACCTCCTCCACGGTGGATTCGATCCGCGTGTGCAAGCCCAGTGTGAGGCCAAAGCCCGTTGCATTGAGCGCCGCGCAAACATCGGCGATGCGGTCCCCGGCAAAACGCACCACATGCAGAATGGGGCCGAAGACTTCGCGGGTGAGGGGCTTCAGTGAGTCCAGTTCATAGGCCGCCGGTGTAACGAATGTCCCGAGTGAGCAATCTGGGCCAAGCTTCAGATCGATAATGGTTTTTGCCCTGGACTTCATGCTGGCCTTATGCGCCTCAAGCGCCGTTTTTGCCTCATCGTCGATGACAGGCCCCACATCGGCTGCGTAATCGAGGGGATCGCCGATGCGGAGTTCCGCCATGGCTCCCTTGAGCATGGTGATAACGCGGTCAGCCACGTCGTCCTGCACGAACATAATGCGTGCCGCCGAACAGCGTTGCCCGGCGCTGTCAAAGGCCGAGGCCAGCACATCGCGGACTGCTTGCTCCGGGAGCGCCGATGAATCGACGATCATGGCGTTCATGCCGCCAGTCTCGGCGATGAGCGCCGGAATGGCGCCCTCGCGCGCCGCCAGCGCCCGGTTGATGATCGAGGCGGTTTCGTTGGAGCCGGTAAAGGCCACGCCCGAAAGTGCCGGGTGCGCCAGCAGCGGCTTGCCGATGCGGGCGCCATCGCCGGGGAGGAAATGCAGAACCGAATTTGGAACGCCCGCTTGGTGAAGGAGCTTCACCGCCGCATGGGCCACTAATGGCGTTTGTTCGGCGGGCTTGGCAATAACGCTGTTGCCCGCCGCCAGCGCTGCCGCCACTTGCCCGGTGAATATCGCAATGGGAAAGTTCCACGGCGATATGCAGGCAAACACACCGCGGCCGTGAAGCGACAACTCGTTGCGTTCTCCCGTGGGGCCGGGAAGCGCGAGAGCCCCGCTAAAATCCTCGCGGGCCCGTATTGCATAATAGCGCAGGAAATCCACGGCCTCGCGCAGGTCCGCCAACGCATTATCGAGAGACTTGCCCGCCTCGCGCACCAGAAGCGCCATGAGCAGTTCGGTGTTGGCCTCATAGAGCTCGGCGGCGCGTTCCAGAATCACGGCGCGTTTTTCGCCGCCGAGTTGGTTCCAATCTTGTTGTGCTCCGGCAGCCGAAGCCATGGCCTTACTGACGGAAGCTTCGCCAGCTTCCCGCACCGCGCCGACAATCACCCGCCGGTCATGGGGCGAGGTGATCTCACGGATTGGCCCTTGCCCCGCCACTCCACCATCCACGAGCACCGTGGCCTCAACCTTCGCGGACAAGACTTTAGTGATGCCGCTTACCAGCCGTTCCCGCGTGCCATCGTCCCATAGTGCGTAACCTGCTGAATTGCGGCGACCAGCAAAAATATTTGCGGGGAGTGGAATGCGAGGATGCGGCACGTCCGCAAGCTCGATCACTTCAATCGCCGGATCAGCGATAATGTCGGCGATCGGCGCTTCGTCATCGGCAAGACGGTTTACGAAAGACGTGTTGGCGCCGTTCTCCAACAAACGCCGCACCAGGTAGGCCAGCAAATCCTCATGGCTGCCGACGGGCGCATAGATGCGGCAAGGCTGGTTCATTTTGTCGGTACCCACCACCTGCTCATATAAGGCTTGGCCCATGCCATGCAGGCGCTGGAACTCGAAGTTCCGGTCGTTGCCAGCCATCACAGAGATCGCTGCCAGCGTGTGGGCATTGTGGGTGGCGAATTGCGGGTAGAACACGTCGCGGCGCGCCAGCAGGAACTTGGCGCAGGCGAGGTAGCTCACATCCGTTGACACCTTGCGGGTGAACAGCGGATAGGCGGGGAAGCCTGCCTCCTGGGCGCGCTTGATTTCCGTATCCCAATAGGCGCCCTTGACGAGACGCACCGGAAACTTGCGACCTGTCTGTTCCGCCAGTTTCGCCAGCCATTCGAGCACGGGCTTGGCGCGCTTGCTGTAGGCCTGCACCGCGAGGCCAAGTCCGTTCCAACCCTTGAGCCGTTCGTCCTGTGCCAAGCTGCCGAAAAGCTCCAGCGAGAGATCGAGCCGGTTCACTTCCTCCGCATCGATGGTGAAACCGACATTGAGTTGCTTGGCCAGCACCGCCAGTTCCGCCACCTGCGGCAGAAGCTCGGCCATAACTCGGGCTTCCTGCTTTTCCTCGTAACGGGGATGCAAGGCCGAGAGCTTCACCGAGATCGAGGCGCGGGCAAAAATATCATTGCCTTTTGTCCTGGCGCCGAGTGTGGCTAACGCGTGGCGATAGGATTCGAAGTAACGTTTGGCATCTTCCATGGTGAAGGCAGCTTCGCCCAGCATGTCGTAGGAGAAGCGATAGCCTTCGGCCTCGAAAGGCCCGGCCACCGAAAGGGCCTCGTCGATGGTCCGGCCAAGAACGAATTGCTTGCCCATGATGCGCATGGCTTGTTTCATGGCGTTGCGGATGAAGGGCTCGCCCGATCGCGAAACGAGGCGCTTGAGATAGCCGCCGATGTCGGTGCGCGCATCCCGGCCCAGCTCCATGAACCTGCCGGTGAGCATCAATCCCCAGGCCGAGGCATTGACGAAGAGCGATTCCGACTGGCCGAGATGGCCCTCCCAATCCTTGCCCCCGATTTTGTCGGCGATGAGCCGGTCGGCTGTGCCGCTGTCGGGAATGCGGAGCAGGGCTTCGGCCAGGCACATGAGCACCACGCCTTCCTCCGAGGACAGCGAATATTCCTGCATGAAAGCGTCGATGCCGCCCTGCTGGCGCCGCCCGGCGCGCACCGCAGCCACCAATTGCCGGGCCAGTTCAGCCACGCGCCGCTGCTCATCGGGTGTGAGCATTGCTTCCGCCGCGAGCTGGCGGACCACGGCGGTCTCATCGGCAAACAGCTTGGCGGCGATGGCGGATCGGTCGGGCAATGACGGCATCCCGCGATGTTTGCCACAACTCGCGAAAGGCTTCTACCTAAACCAAAGTCATGCTAAGCGCCGCTGGCCATGAAAATCTATCTCGCCGGGCCGGAAGTTTTCCTGCCCAATGCCCGTGAAATGCTGGATCGCAAGGCGGCCCTAGCGCGCGCCGCCGGCTTTATTCCGTTGAGCCCGGGCGATCCCAATGTGCCGCCGTCGAAGACGGTGCGCGACCACGGCCTGGCGATCAGCGCCGTCGATGAGCAGATGATGTACGAAGCCGATGGCGTTATCGCCAATCTGACACCCTATCGCGGCATTTCCGCCGATGTGGGCACCGCTTACGAAGTGGGTTTCATGTGCGCGCTCGGCAAGGCCGTCTATGCTTACACGAACGTCGCGCGCGGCCACCTCCAACGGCAGATCGATTACTATGGCGGGCGCTACACCACGGACGAGGCAGGTCATTTTCGCGGGCCTGACGGGCTGACCGTAGACAACTTCGACCTGATGGACAATCTGATGCTCCCCGGCGGCATAGAGCGGCGCGGCGGTACGGTGGTGATCGGCAATGCGCCGCCGGACGTTGTCGATACCGATACCAAGGCCTTCGAGGAATGCCTCCGACTCATGGCCAAGAAATATCTGTGAGATGCGCAGGTGAGGCCCAAAATCGTGCGAACCGTTGCGGCGCTTCGCCGTGAGACCGCCAAGTGGCGGACCGAAGGCTTGCGCTATGCAGTGGTGCCCACCATGGGGGCGCTGCATGAAGGCCACCTCACACTCGTCCGCGAGGGGCGCAAGCGGGCGGATCGTGTCATCACCACGATCTTTGTAAATCCAAAGCAGTTTGCCGCCCACGAGGATCTGAGCCGTTATCCCCGCGACGAGGCCGGCGATGTGCGGAAGCTGGGATCAGCCGGCACCCATCTCGTCTTCGCGCCGACGCTGGAAGAGGTCTTTCCAGAGGATTTTGCCACGACCATTTCGCTTGCTGGACCAGCAAAGGTTGGACTCGAGGACAAGTTCCGCCCCCATTTCCTCGTTGGTGTGGCTACCGTCGTTGCCAAGCTGTTCATTCAGACGGGCGCGAACTGCGCCATGTTCGGCGAGAAGGATTACCAGCAACTGAGAGCCGTCGCCCGCATGGCGAAGGACCTCGATATGCCAATTGAGGTGGTGGGCGTGGCGACGGTGCGCGAGGCGGATGGTCTCGCCATGTCCTCGCGCAATGCCTATCTCTTGAAACCGGAACGCAGTTTGGCGCCCGCTATGTTCCGCATCCTGTCGGAGACGGCAGCGAAAATTCGCGGCGGGGTGGACGCAGAAACCGCTACGCGCGCCGCCCGCCGTTCGCTCGCGTCACAGGGTTTCAAGGTCGATTACCTGGCGGCCCGCAATGCCGAAACGTTGGCCGCTCCCAC
>JBKKDI010000020.1:0-13904 GCA_046708645.1 Aestuariivirga sp. | reverse complement strand
CGGCTGTGCAGCCAATCCATCCCCAATTTCCTCGCATTAGGAAAAACGATGCGCGCGTAAGGCCGACGCATAGGGATGAAATGCTTTGCCTAAAATGGTCAGAAATAGGCCATGTCAGGTTCGCTCGCCTTGCGGTCGGCGATAAATGACTGCAGTGCTTCGTCGATCGCGGGATCAAGCCCGGGGTCCTGATATTCGTCAAGCAGCCGTTTCCATTGCCGGTTCGCGCGCTGAGCCGCGTCGAGTCGCCCTTCCTCGTTCCATTGTTCGAAGAAATTGTTGTCGCTGACCGAGGACCGGTAAAAGGCTGATAGGAAGTTGGCCTGCGTATGCGCACTGCCCAGGAAATGAGACCCTGGCCCGACCGCCTCGATAGCTTCCATCGCCTGTGCGTTGACCGAAAGATCAATACCCTCGAACAGGCTGGCGACCTTGCCGCGATAGGCTTATGCAGACCACGGCGTTGAAACCGGCAAAATTGCCAGTAGCTTGATCGCATTCATTCCGGAGCGGAAGCGCTGTCCGTCTCGTAGAACTGGCTGCTGATCTTGTCCAAGTGGAACAAGTCAGTCGTTTTCGCATACCAGCCCGAGGCGTGCATCCGTCCAACCAAATTGAGCTTGGGCGTATCGATGTAAAATTTTTCAGCGTCTAACATGCATTCATCGGCGACGTAGATTGCGAGCACCCGCCCTAGCACGATCCCGCTTGTGGGAGTCAAAGAGATGATTTTCATCGTTTGGCACTCCAGCGCGACGGGACTGTCGCTTATCCGGGGTGGCTTTACGTTTGTGCTGGGCGACGTTGTGAGCCGAGCCTTGTCGAGTTCGTTGATGTGCGGAGCAAAATCGCCTTCCGTCATGTTCGCTTGTGCTGCGACATCTTCGTTAACGAGGTTCACCACGAACTCGCCTGTTTCGATGATGTTCGTAAATGTGTCTTTCTGAGAGGCCCCGCCGTAAGCCCTTGCCTCCGGTAAACGCGTAGCAATTCCCAACACCACCACCGGCGGTTCGCTGGACACCACATTAAACCACGAAAACGGTGCGGCATTGAGTCCGCCTGCCTTGCTCTGAGTCACCACCAGCGCGATCGGGCGGGGGACCACTGTGGCAACAAGAAGTTTGTAGCGGTTTTTTTCCGACAGACTATCAAGTTCGAAGTACAATGCAACTCTCCATCCCGGTCCGCCCTATGCCATCATGCTATTCGCAATGCCGAACTTCACTTCCGAGGACTGTGTCATGGTTGCGGGTTGGCATTTACGTGTCTGCTAACGGCTCGAGCTCTAACTTCATGTAAGCGATCTTGATGTAGCGGCCGACAAATACAAAAACTTCAGGCGCGGAAATCAGCAGCAGGCCAAGGGCTGCACAGCCAAATGTATGCGGTATTCCTGCCGCCAAGCAACCCTGCTATTGGATTGGAGGTCGCACACACGCAGGATGTAGTCAATCGGCAAGAGCACACCAACAAAGATCGCCGATCGTGGCTCGGGAATCAAGGCGACCAGGTGTGACAGCATAAGGGTCGACGCAGTGCCTTGGCATGGAGTGCAAACTGGCCGCCCCTTGAACGATGCAATGTGGTGGCCGCTGCGGGTCTTTGCTCTACCTTCCACCTTACAGTCCTGACTTCAACTCGATTGAAAACACTTTCTCCAAAAACAAGGCGCAACTGCAAAAGCTGCGCAACGGACAATGGACGGCCTCTGAAACGCCGTCGCGGAAATCATTCCGAAATCACACCTGCCGAATGCAGAAACTAATTTGTCAACGCTGGATACAATTCAACATGATTGGAAGCCGCTCTAGAATTACTCCCTTCAGAGGGAGCGTAATGACCTACCGCTGAAGATTTCCCAGGTGGCGTTAGAGTCCGACCTCAGTAAGGAGGACGGCCGATTAAGTAGAGACGGCTCACGGAAGAGCAGATCACCGGCGTGCTGCGCGAGCGTGAAGCAGACGGGAAGACTGCTGACTTGGTTTGGAAGCGCAGCACCCCGGAAGCGACTCTGTATAACTAGGGCAGGTTGCTGCCGCCGCCTCCCGGACGACAGCCTGGTGAACGGAGCAAAAGGTCCATAACAGAGCGTGGGAATGCGCTGGCGGAGCCCTTTTTCGGCATTCCGGCGATGAACGGGAGGAGCTGCTGCTCCGCAATTCGGTAAATGCGCCGCAGCTCCTTGACTGGATCTGCGTGCTCATCGACCCGCAAATCCACAAGCGCGTAACTCTCATCAGCAAACACCCGAAGCCCTGCCGACTGGCGTCCTCGTTTGTCGGCGCCGATGTCTTGACCAGCCTCCAAGACCTGGAGCAATCGGATCACGAGTGGGTCCGATGCACTTCCCACGAAGGCATCACGCATTACAGACAGCACGTCAGGACCGTTAAGCATGTTGCCCTGGATGGCGTAATCAGATCCCGTCAACTCTCCGCACCAAGGTGTACAGTGTTCCCCCGTCCAAGAAGCTGAACCGCCTCGTCGATCGACAACTCCAACCTGGCGCAGCCCGGCTTCATCGTCGCCCCCAAGCCCTTGTTTCAGAGCAATCTCGGCGTCTGCGCCGTCCTCCAAGGCCTCGAGAATCCGGAAGGCGATATAGGGGTTGACCCACGATTGTGTGCTTACGGCCCCAATGTTCGGTCGGATATAGGGACAAATTGCTCCCACGGCCGGTACCGCCGACGCAACTGCGACCCCGAGTTGGCCCGTGCGCGCGCAGCGACCCACAACAGAGTAAGTGTTGATCTCGATCGTGTTGTCGCTAATGCTCAATCTTGCGGACACGGCTTGTCCCTTTCGCTCCAATGAATCGGCGCTTTTTATCGAGAACCTTGGCAACTGAATTGCCAACCACCACTTCGCCGCCGTTGGCGAAAGCTTCGTGATTGAGTTCAATTGCCGTCAGATCATATAGGTAATTTACCATCAACCCTGCACCTTCCCTTAATCCCTTGTCAGAGCAGTCGCCGTTCCAGTTGATGCGCTCAAGCTGAGCGCCATTTCCAAGATGAAACCGTGCCACAGGGTCGTGCAATTTGCCATCCGCTGTCCGTGCCAATAGGAAATAGGCAGCGGCAGCTAACATGACGGCAACCCGTGCCCTGATAACAACGTACGCGAAACCCTTCCAGCCAGATTAGGCCATTTGTTGGACGACCTTTCGCGTCGAGTCGTCCACCAGTTCGGACTTGCTGTTGGCGCATTCCGCTGTCAACCACTTGCGAAACCCCAAGGTCGGAGATAGCGTCACGAATGTCCGCAGGCTTGGAAGATCTCGTTTCATTTCTTCCACAACCTGTTTGATCAGAAAATTGCCAAAAGAGATGCCCTTCAAGCCCGCTTGGCAGTTCGAGATGGAGTAAAAAACCGCCGTTGTCGCTTTCTCAGCCGGGAGCGGTTCTCGGGCGATCTTGAGCAGTGGATGAATTGCGCCTGGAATCTTTCTTGTCAGCGCGACTCCAACAAAAATCAGGGGATCGTCTACGAGCTGGGGATGAAAGAACGCATAACAGCGGCGGTCCGCGGGCGTCAACCTGTTCCGGAGATCATCCCAGCTCGTGATGGTATGGACTGCCTCATATTTCATGATCTTCTCGAGAACATTGGCCGGAGTAGTCCAGTCGATCCGGCGAAGGACGAGAAACCCGCGGTTAAACCAGGAGGAAAAAAGGCTCGCGAGATCTGTTTCGAGAGGTTCAAGAGCAGGATTTGTGGCAAGGCGAGACTGCACATCTTCGCGAAGGCCCACGAGGAATTGCGTTCCACCAGGTGCGAGGTTAAGTCGCTTGATAAGTTCCAGCCGACGCGACTCCACTGCACCTGCTAGTTCAGCCATGGCCTTGGAGCTTCGGTTTTCCAAATAGCGACCAGCTGCCCGATCAAGGCGATCAAGATCCGGTCCAAAACCATTGGCGAGAGCTCCGACGAACTCTTCCCGCTCCTGCTGCAAAGCGGCAGTGTAACGCGTCAGAATCTCGCGCGCGAGGGCTACACCAGACGCCTCTCCGCGCCCAGACAGGAGTGCATCGCTCAGCGTTAGGAGCGATCCATGTTGCCCGGGAGAGGGCCAGCTACGCGTGAGCAATGCTCGACCGCGTTCGCCGATGGCCTGCAAAATGGATTGGAAGAAGCTGGCTTCCATGTCCCCTCTAGATTTGTAGATGGCGCGCGAGCTTCGCCGCCACATCAGGTTGTTTGATACTGCCGGTTTCGACAATATCGCCCAGTTTCAGGATCGCATACCTGTCAGCTACCGAAAGCGCGAAAGATAAGTTCTGTTCGACCAATAGCACTGAGATACCGTGATCAGTTTTGGCGCTCCTCAGGGCCTTGGCCATTTTCTCAACCACGCTTGGCTGAAGGCCCTCGGAGATCTCGTCGATCAGCATGATCTTTGGCCGGGCAACAAGCGCACGCGATAGCAGCAGCATTTTCTGCTCTCCCCCGCTCAGTGTTCCAGATTTCTGCTTCATCCGCTGTAGGATAATAGGAAAGTATTTTCCAACATCTGCCAATCTTGGGGGTAGATCGGCGTCACGGGCAACACCGAGGCGCAGGTTCTCTTCGACGGTGAGCTCCTGAAATATCGTGTATTCCTGGGGAGTGTACGATATAGCGTCACGCGCATTGAGGTGAGGAGGCCGATTCGTGATGTCGGTTCCATTGAATGTTACCCTGCCCGTCCGGTTGTGCAGATACCCCATGATGGTCTTAAGCAGGGTCGACTTTCCCATGCCATTCTTGCCCAGCACCGTAAGGATTTCTCCGGGCCCCACCGAGATTGATATGGCCCGGACAATTGCCACTTCACCATAGCCACTAGACAGCCCCTCAATGTGAAGTCGCGCGTGCTGACCAGTAGCATCGGATGTCGAAGTCGACTCCAACTATTTGACCTCCGCGACTTGACCTGAATAGACCGACTTCACAAGATCGGATGAGACGACATCATCGACATTGCCATCGAGCAGGACTTTACCTTGATGCAGCACAAGTATGCGTGAACTAACGTCGCGCACGAAATCAAGATCATGCTCAATCAGGAGAATACACATCCCGAAATCTTTCGTCAGGCGCAGCAAGACTTTCCCGATTGCCGTACGCTCGATCTTGGTTAAACCTGCAGTCGGCTCGTCGAGAAGAAGAACCTGCGGTTCCGTCGCCAGCACCATCGCCAGCTCTAGAGCACGCTTCATTCCATGTGAGAGGTGCTTGACGTCCGTATCCAGGGATTTGTCGAGGCCGGTTGCAGTGAGGATATCCAGCGCCGGCCCGGGCAGGCGAATCGTATTCCTCCGGTACAGGAGTTTTGCACCCTCGATGCGGTAGCGCGCCAGAACAAAACAGTCCGCGACCGTTAGATTGTCAAATAGGCTTGTGTTCTGAAAGCTCCGCCCTACGCCCAAGGTTACGATCTTCTCTGGCGATGAGCGGCCAATTTCGAAACCGGCGATGCGAACCTCTCCGGCGGTTCGTTCCGTTCCATTGCTAATGCAGCGCATCAGTGTCGTCTTCCCGGCGCCATTTGGCCCGACGATACTGAGAAGCTGGCCGGCCGCTCCCTTGAACGAGACGCGCTCGAGCACGGAAAGACTTCCGTAACGACGAGACACTCCCTGGATGTCGATAGGCGCGTAGTTCATCCTTGCCGTTGACTGGCGATGCACTGGCTCGATGCGCATGAGTTTCGATGCAGAAATTATATGCTGCTTTCTTTTCCTGATGATTTGCCATCCACTGGACAGCACATGCGCCAGCCCGCGTGGCAACAAGAGTATAACGGCAACGAAGGTAATGCCGGTCAGCAGTTTCCGGAAAAAAGGAAGGCTGCCGGAGAGATAAGATGAAGTGACGTCGATGCCAATGGTGCCGAATATCGGTCCAAAAAGCGTCCCCCGGCCGCCAAGTGCGACCCAGATCAATAGCTCAGTGCCAAGCAGAAAACCCGCAAGCTCCGGGGCAACAACATTCGTAAAAGCTGCGTAACCAAAACCTGCAACAGCGCCGGTCGCCCCACAAAAAACCATCAGCATGATCTTTATGCGATGGACTGGAATACCAAGATATGCGCAGCGGTCTTCATTTTCCCTGATTGAGACCAAGACGCGACCATAGTCCCCTCGGACCAATACCCAAGCGATAAGCGTAACCAGAACGAGAAAGACGCCGGCAATGATGAACCAAATTTCAAGTGACCAATAATAGGTCGGAAAACCGGAAAGCCCCGAACTGGACCCTGTGAAGTTTCCGCCTGAAAAGATCATCTCAACCGCAACAATAGGCAGGGCAAGCGTGATAACCGACGCATATAGTGGAGACGCTCCATGGTAGAAGGATAACCAACCAATCAGGCCCGCCACCAAAGCGGCTACGCCTACGCCAATAATTAACGCGACCACCGCCCAGCCAGGGCCGAAGCCATAGTGCGAAAAGACGAGAGCACAGGCATAAGCGCCAATTCCGAAAAAGGCAGATTGCCCAAAGGTCAGAATACCCGTATATCCCCACAATAGGTCGACGGTCAGCGCCAGAGCTGCGAGGAAAAGAGCGCGAATTAGAATATTCATTGTGTAGATATCGAGGAAATATGGGGCAACAATTACAACTACGACCGCGGCGAAGCCGCCCAACCCTGCTAGGCGCAGCGTGGCACGTCTGAGAAATTGATCCTCCTTAGAAAATTGGTCCATTTCAGCCACGGACAAGCCCTTGAGGATTTAATCGCAGAATTACTGCGGCAAGAACAACGATGGTCAGTCCACCGAGAGTGTGACTGATGTAGGCGGATACGAGTACTTGGGCTCCGCCAAGGAGCAAAGAAGCAAGCATTAAAGTGGGGATGGCAACGCCGGAGACCAGCACCAGCATAAAGGAGTTGACCAACCAAGGTAGCCCCATATTGGGATCAACGGACAGAAGGGGCGTGATGAGCGCTCCGGCGGCTGCGGCGAGACCAGCGCCCAATCCAAATGTAATCGCCCTTACCCGAGTGCTATCGATGCCGAGACCCTGGGCGAGCGTTTCATTCATGATCACGGCCCGGGCGTTGAGGCCAAATCGGGTCAGATAAAGCAGACCGGTTAAGGCTATGCCGAGGCCCCCTGCAATCGGTAACATGACCAGGCGCCATGCGGAGTAATTAACGCCGAAGAACTCAACGGCACCCGTCAACGGGCTCGCAGCAAACTGAATTTCCCGGCCAAAGCTTAGCGTGACGATCTGGCCGATAATGATGCCGAGGCCCCAGGTTGCGAGAATGGCATCAAGCGGGCGCGAGTAGAGTGGCCGGACAATCCAGCGCTCAATCACAAGCCCCAGCACTAACCCCACCACTCCAGCTGCTGGCGCGGCAATCCATGGATTCAGGCCGGCCGCCGTGACGAGATAGGCCATATAGCCACCCACCGTCAGAAATGCGCCATGGGCAAAGTTGATGAGCTTCATGACGCCCAAGATGATCATAAGTCCAGATGCGACTGTGAACAAGATTGCCGCGGTCGTAGCGATGTCGAGGATAAGATTTACCATAGCCTGTTTTTTCCCAGTCTAGGGACGGGCGTAGCGCGACGACAGGCCAGAAATCGCTTTCAGCTTTACAGCCTGCCGCCGCCCAGTTTTATACTTTCAGCGTTTTATTTGAGGTCTGGGCATTGGTCGCCCGGGTCAACATTTTCGAAGGTGGAGATAACCTCAACAGAGCCGTCCTCCTTGACTTTGCCCAGATACATAGTCAGCGGCGCATGGCGTTGATCATTCATCTGGATCGTCCCACGCGGACCCTTGAATGAAACATCGTCAAGTGCATCGATCACTGCCTGCGAATCCGCAGATCCAGCTTTTTCAACGGCAGCCTTGTAGAGATAGACGGCCTCGTACTGCGGTACGGATAGATCGTTTGGCGTCTTGAGGTCGCCGCCGAACTTGGCCTGCATCGCCGCCAGGAACTTCTTGTTTTCCTCACTATCGATGCTCGTGACATAAGACGCTGCGATATACATTCCGGTGGCGTCCGCACCCATAGTCTTGGCTGTTCCTTCATCAACCGCCAAGTTGCCATAGGGTATGGTGACTCCGGCTGCGCGCAGCTGCTTCGTCAAGGTGACGTTTGGAGCCCCGCCGGCTGTCGAAGTGATCAGCGCGTCAGGTCCGGCGGACTTCAAGTTGCTGATGATTGACGTCCAATCGGAGCCATCCATCGGGAGATAGTCTTCACCCACTACCTTGCCGCCCTTCGACTCGACGTAAGCGCGGGTAAATTCAAGCATACCACGCCCAAAGGCGTAATCGCTGCCGATCAGATAAAACGTCTTGGCCGAATACTTCTTGACGAAATAGTCGACGACGGTGGCGACCTGCTGGTCAGGTACCCAGGCGTTCACATACATCCACGGGCTGCAGGAACGTCCTTCATAAAAGGACGTATAAATGAAAGGTGTTTTGCTGCGGTTGACGATCGGGAGGCCGGCGTTTCGAGCCGCACTCGTCTCCATCGAGATCAGGACGTTGGCCTTGCTCTGGAAAACTAAGGAGTCGAATGCTTTCTGAGCACCTTGGGCACCCGAGCCGTCATCCGCAACGATGACCTCGATTTTCCGGCCAAGAATTCCGCCGGCTGCATTGATTTCTTCCGCCGCAAGCTCAGTCGATTGAACGACCGAGGGCGCGACCACACTGTTGGCGCCACTGAGACCGACAGGGACGCCAATTTTTATCGTTTCCTCGGCGTTTGCAATGCCAGCCATGGCAGTGGCCAGCAGCAATCCAAAGAAAAAAGATTTCGTAGACATCTTGTAACCTCCCTTTTATTCGGCAGATTTAGTACCAATTGGGGTTTGCCGATGACCCCAACATCTCTCCATAAATATCGCTGCGTCGATCGCGCATAACCTGATTGAAGTCGTTGAGGGTGCGCTTACGGCGGGCGTTTGCAAGATTACAACTTGCCGTCAGAATCTCAGGATTATCGGAACTAGCCGGACCCGCGAGAAGCCAGCCGGTATGGTTGACGATAATGCTTCGGCCGACAAAGGGCTGGTCACGCTCGATACCGGTTCTGCAGGCTGCGGCGATAAAGAATGAATTCGAATGAGCCGCAGCCATGCATAGAATATTGGCCATCGCCATCTGGTTCTCGGGCTGTTCCGGCATCGGCACCCAATTGGTCGGGACGCAAACAACATCGGCGCCCTGGAGCGCGCACAGCCGCCAGGCCTCAGGAAACCAGCCGTCATAACAGATCAGGACACCGATCCGTCCCAAGCAGGTATTGAAGACCGGAAAGCCAAGACTCCCCCTTTCAAAGAATAGCGCTTCTGCCGCCCATAGATGATTTTTTTGATAGTTGCCGATTACACCGGAGGGGCCAACCAGTACGGCGCTATTGTAAAGGTTGTCACCACTGCGTTCGCAATAGCCGGCCACAATGTGAACTCCGTGTTGGGCCGCCGCATCGCATAGAGCGCGGATAGATGACCCTCCGTCCACTGTCTCGGAAAGGGCAAAGGCCTCTTTGCGCGTTTCAAAGACGTATCCGGTGTTGCAGAGTTCGGGCAGAACGATGAGATCCGCGCCCAGCGATTTTGCTTTTGCAATCTTCTCTAAGGCACGGTCGACATTTTCCCGAACGGCCCCGAATGTTGGCTCAAATTGGATGCAGGAGATACATATTTGCGATTCTTTGGGGTTATTCATGGTGCTGATCCCGGAAATTGAGACCGGCCGCTGAATAAAGATCCCGATGGGCCTGCCGGAGTTTGTTTTTCTCGACCTTCCCGATCGCATTGCGCGGCAGATCATCCACGAAGAGAATTCGTTTCGGCTGCTTGTACTTGGCCAATCGCGTTCCGATCTGCCTAAGAACCGTCTTCTCGTCGAGTTTTGCGTCGGGTCTCGTTATCACAATGGCGGTCACCCCTTCGCCGAAATCAGGATGAGGCAGGCCGATGACCGCGCTTTCGGCGACACCGGGCGTAAGATCCAGTTCGGCCTCAACTTCGCGCGGATACACATTGAAGCCGCCGCTGATGATAAGATCCTTGGATCGACCAACGATATGAAGATAGCCCCTTTCATCGAAGCGGCCGAGATCGCCCGTTACAAAGAACCCGTCATCATGGAAGCTTTCTCTCGTTTTTTCCTGATTTCGCCAGTAGCCGGTGCAAACATTTGGGCCACGGACTTCAATGACCCCAACATCACCGGGCTTGACGATACGTTGTGTAGCTGTGTCGACGATGCGTACATCCACATCAAGTAAGGGAAACCCGACGGATCCCGGTACCCGCGAACCGTCATATGGGTTCGACGTGATCATATTGGTCTCCGTCATCCCATAACGTTCAAGGATGTCGTGCCCCGTCCGTATCTTCCAAGTCTTGTGAGTTTCGGTCGCTAATGGTGCCGAGCCAGACACAAACAGTCGCACCTGCCGGACGGTCTCTCTCGTTAGCCCGGAATGTCCAAGCAGGCGAACGTAGAACGTCGGCACGCCCATAAACGACGTCGCGCGTGGCAGAAGGCGAATGATTTCATCCTCATCGAAGCGTGGTAGAAAGATCATCGATGCACCTGCCAACAAAACGACGTTTGTCGCCACAAAGAGCCCGTGCGTGTGAAATATGGGAAGGGCGTGCAGTAAGATATCGGACGCAGTGAAATGCCAAAGTTTGACTAGCGTCTTCGCATTTGATGCGAGATTTCCGTGAGTGAGCATTGCTCCCTTGGAGCGACCCGTGGTTCCGGACGTGTAGAGCAGAGCAGCCAGATCGTCGCGATTGCGCGGGCGATCTTCGAATATCGGCTGCTCTGTCTTGGCTGCCTCCATGATAGTGCCATTGCCCCGAGCATCGAGCGTCTCCACCCGATACTGCCCGCGGCTGACGGTCTCCATCTCGATCTGCCGGCTAGGGTCGCACACTACGAGCGTTGGCTGTGCATCGTTGACGAAGTAATCGAGTTCCGCTTGAGTGTAAGCTGCGTTGAGCGGCACAAATACGGCGCCGCATCGAATCACGGCGAGATAGAGCAGGACAGCCTCTATTGTTTTTTCGGTTTGTACCGCGATGCGGTCGCCAGGACTGATGCCGAGATTCACCAGCGCAGATGCCAATTGTGCTGACTGACCAAACAGATCACGATAGAAGAGGCGATCACCATTTGCCGTCTCGGCAAAGAGTGTGTTTGCGCCAAGGTTGGCCGATCGGATCGCGTCAAAGAGATGATTGGTCATGCTATTCGCCCCGTGGCACTGAATTGGAGAAGTCGTGAGAGTCGGCGCGGCTTTGTGCGCTTTTCTGCTTCCGCAGGCCGATTGGGCCGCGCAATGCAGGCGGCGGCTAGTACCCCGCCGGTCATTGAAAAATCAACGATCCTTGTCAATTGACACCTGTTTCGGCATTGCGCCCATCTCAAGCTTAGAATAAAAGTGTATGCACTGTCAACGATTTTGTATACAGAGGCGACCCTATCTAACCCCACTCTAACCCCACCCCTCTTGGCTTGTTCCAAACAAAACGCTGCGACCTATGAACGAGAAACCCACGAAACATCTCAGAGACCGAATCGAAGACGCAATCGTGACTGGTCGTTTGGCACCCGGAACCCGGCTGGATGAAACTTCCATGTCGAAGCGGTTTGGGGTTTCGCGCACGCCCATACGAGAGGCGCTTCATCAGCTATCTGCTGTCGGCATGGTGGAAATACGCCCTCACCGCGGTGCGGTTGTAAGTCTTCCTGAAATGCCGCGCATGCTAGAGATGTTCGAGGTTATGGCCGAACTCGAGGCAATGTGTGGCCGGCTTGCCGCCCGCCGAATTGATACGACGGAAGCCGCCAAGCTTTCTGAGACCCTCCAGGGGTGCAAGACAGCGGTCGAGGCGGTTGATCCGGACGCTTACTACTATGAGAATGAAAAGTTTCATCAGACCATATACACAGCAAGCGGTAATCGTTTCCTGCATGAACAAGTCATCACCCTACAGCGGCGGATGGCTCCATTCCGCCGTCTGCAGCTTCGTGTTCGCAATCGCATGCAGGCGTCTCAGGCGGAACATGAAGCCATCGCAGCTGCGATCTTAGCAGGCGATGCGCCCAAAGCCGCCGAACTTCTCAAGGCTCACATCGCCATACAGGGTGAGCGGTTCAGCGATCTCATTGCATCGCTCGATAAGGCACAAGGGAGTTGAGCGAGGGTCAGGGAGAAGCATTCTCCACGATTGCGGTTTCCAGCAATGCCGCTGCTTGTAAGGCCTGTTTGTCTGACCAGGCTGGTGCCACGACCTGCACCCCCAGTGGGAGGCCGGCCGCATCGTTGAATCCAGGAACGTTCACGCAGGGAAGCCCCAATAACGTCCAGACGCGATTGAAAAGGGCCGAGCCGGTGAATTCCAGTCCGGCTGGAGCTGATCCCGGCGCAGACGGAGTGAGAAGCACATCAACCTCTTCAAACAGATTTCTGATGGCCTGCCGTGCCCGCCTGGCTCCGGCCTGTGCAGCCGCGTAGGTTTCCCCTGAAATCTGAGACCCTTCCTGAAGATGTTTTACCAAGGCAGAGCTCAGCTTGGAGCGGTGGTTGATGAACTCATATCCTAGGGCCCTGACACCCTCATAGGCTTGGATAACAGAATGCGCCTGGAAAGCGGTAAGGACGTCGGCATCTAATTGCACCTCTCGAACCTCGGTGCCTGTAGCACGAGCAGCTTGCGCCGCCATCAACACCGCCTGCCGCATGTCGGGACTTGCGTCCTTCCAATACGGGGTTTTCAACAACCCAAAACGCGTCTGCCCAAGAAACCCGGAGGAAGCAAACTTCCAGTCAATACCGAACAAAGCTGAAGCAAAGAGCGCAACGGACTCGACCGATGGCGCAAATAATCCAGCGGTGTCAAGGCTCCAAGAAAATGTCTTGGCATCGGATGTCGGCAAAGCGCCGAAGGTCGGTTTGTAACCCGCGATCCCGCAGAAGGCGGCAGGCCGGATGACGGAGCCGGCTGTCTGGGTACCGATCGCGAACGGAACCATTCCCGCCGCAACCGCAGCAGCCGATCCAGATGATGAGCCCCCAGGGGTATGTCCAAGGTGATGCGGATTGCGGGTTGGCCCGGATGTTGTGTACGCAAATTCGGTGGTCACCGTCTTCCCAATGATTGCGCCACCCGCACGCTTGATCATGGTGACCAACGGCGCATCATTCGGCGGGCGCCAATCCGCGTAAATCGGTGAGCCGTACGAGGTCGGCATATCGGCCGTATCGAACAGGTCCTTCACTGCTACCGGCAGACCTGCAAGAGGTCCCGCAGATTGCGCCGATGTAGCACGGCAGGACTCAATGTCGAGATAGCAGAACGCCTTTACTTCGTGCTCGCGCCGTTCGATTGTCGCGAAATAGACATCCAGCGCCGCACGGGACCGCTTGCCCTCCACTACTTCTGTAATTAGCAGCTGCGCGGCCCGCCGCTCAGCGACTTTCTCAAGTGAGACGTGCATTCCCCCGGATGCATCAGTGGCCACAGAAATACCTTTCATACGATTCACTTAATGCATTTTTTGAGTGCAACAAAGAGGCGAATGCTGCCCTCGCGCGCGCTCTCAAGGAGTTCGTCGACGATTACCGCAGTCGCCTCCGGGTAGTTGAAGGTCGGGTGGCACTTTTCATGACAAAATACGCCATCCACCACATAACGGTGTTTTACTGCTTTTCGCTTATGAACGGGGGCGTATCTAACCCCTGCTCACTAGCATTATCGACTGTTGCAGCAGCACATGCTTGACATGGCGCCGGTGTTTTTCATGGCTCATACGCAACTGCGAAATTCGCAGCACTTTGAGCTCATCACTGTCAAACAAGCGCAATTGTGCAGTGTCAACACGGCGAATAACGGTCCAATGCTCGTATATTC
>JBKKDI010000019.1:0-4433 GCA_046708645.1 Aestuariivirga sp. | reverse complement strand
GAACAGAGTTGATGCGGCATGGACTGGTTGCCTGCGATCGCGATCAACAACCCGCCTATCTGGAAGCAACCAGTCCCGCCAACCGTCTGTTCTACGAGCGCCATGGTTTTCGGGTGTTGGGAGAGATTCGATCAGGTGATTCGCCACCGATGTTCCCGATGCTGCGCGAACCTCGATAACCTGATCTCTCGCAAGCCGGTTGTCTTTGGGTGATCTCGAACAAACGGCATCTCGGCGGTTGTCGAGAAATCGACCTCGACCACCTGGAAGGCAGGTGATTTCCGCTGTGGGTCAAAAGCGGAATTTCAAACTGACCCACTGCCTGGTCCTGACAGGAGCTGTCAGCAGGGCGGCTTTGCGGCGCGGGCGGGCGTGACTATATAGGGGCGATGGGACACTCACGTCAGGATGGGGGATTCGCCGAGGCGCCTCTGGAAAACCACCAAACCATTCCTGTCTTCACGCCGGGGGGGCTTGGACAACTGCGCCCGGAATTCGCGCCCCTGCCCACCTTCGAGCCCCATAAGCCGCCGAAGCCGGAAAAGTCCGACGGCGGCAAGCGCCTGAAAATCGTTTCCGAATTCGAGCCCAAGGGCGATCAGCCCCGCGCCATTGCGGAACTCGTGGCGGGCGTCAATGAGCATGAGCGCGATCAGGTGCTGCTTGGCGTTACCGGCTCCGGCAAGACCTTCACCATGGCCAAGATCATCGAGGCGACCCAGCGCCCCGCCCTGATCCTCGCTCCCAACAAAACGCTGGCCGCCCAGCTCTATGGCGAATTCGCCAGCTTCTTCCCCGAAAGCGCCGTCGAATATTTCGTCTCCTACTACGATTACTACACGCCGGAAGCCTATGTGCCGCGGAGCGACACCTATATCGAGAAGGAAAGCTCGATCAACGAGCAGATCGACCGCATGCGCCACTCCGCGACCCGAGCCCTGCTCGAGCGCGATGATGTAGTGGTGGTGGCGAGCGTCTCATGCATCTATGGCATCGGCGATGTCGAAACCTATTCGGCCATGGCGTTTTCCATCAAGAAGGGCGAGCGCATTCCCCAGCGCCGCCTTCTCGCCGATCTCGTGGCGCTGCATTACAAGCGCAATGACGGGAACTTCATTCGCGGCACCTTCCGAGTGCGCGGCGATACCGTTGAACTTTACCCATCGCATTTCGAGGACCGCGCCTGGCGCATCTCGCTCTTCGGTGACGAGATTGAGGGCATCGCCGAATTCGATCCCCTCACCGGCCAGAAGACCGCCGAACTGGAACAGGTCAAAGTCTATTCCAACTCCCATTATGTGACGCCGAAGCCCACGCTGGAACAGGCAGTGGGCCGCATCAAGAACGATCTCGTGATCCGCCTCGCCGAATTCAACGCCGCCGGCCGCCTGCTTGAGGCACAGCGCCTCGAACAGCGCACCATGTTCGACATCGAGATGATGATGGCCACCGGCTCCTGCGCCGGCATCGATAATTATTCGCGCTATCTCACGGGCCGCAAACCCGGCGAGCCGCCGCCGACGCTGTTCGAATATCTTCCCGACAATGCGCTGGTCTTCGTCGATGAGAGCCACGTGTCGATTCCACAGATCGGCGGCATGTTCCGCGGCGACTTCAACCGCAAGGCGACGCTGGCCGAATATGGCTTCCGCCTGCCCTCCTGCATCGACAACCGCCCGCTCCGCTTCGAGGAATGGGACGCCATGCGGCCCCAGACCATCTGCGTTTCAGCCACCCCCGGCCCCTGGGAGATGAAGCAGACCGACGGCGTCTTCGCCGAACAGGTGATCCGCCCCACCGGCCTCATCGATCCACCCGTCGTCATCCGCCCGGTGAAAACCCAGGTCGATGACCTGATCGCCGAAGTGCGCGAGGTAGCGTTGAAGGGCTATCGCACCCTCGTCACCGTGCTCACCAAGCGCATGGCCGAGGATTTAACCGAATACATGCACGAGCAAGGCATCCGCGTGCGCTACATGCATTCCGACATCGACACGCTGGAGCGGATCGAGATCATCCGCGATCTGCGGCTGGGCGCCTTCGACGTTCTGGTCGGCATCAACCTGCTGCGCGAGGGCCTCGACATCCCCGAATGCGCCTTGGTGGCGATCCTCGATGCCGACAAGGAAGGCTTCCTGCGCTCCGAAACCTCACTGATCCAGACCATCGGCCGCGCCGCCCGCAATGTCGACGGCAAGGTTATTCTGTACGCGGATCAAATCACCGGTTCCATGCAGCGCGCCATCGCCGAAACCAATCGCCGGCGCGAGAAGCAGGAGGAGTTCAACGCCGCCAACGGCATCACGCCGCAATCGATCAAGCGCAACATCTCCGACATCCTGCACTCCGTTTACGAGCGCGACCACGTCCGCGTCGACGCCGGCCTCGCCGAGGACGGTACGCCGCTGATCGGCCACAACCTCGAAAAAGTCCTCGCCAACATGGAGAAACGCATGCGTGAAGCCGCCGCCAACCTGGAATTCGAGGAAGCCGCCAGACTGCGCGACGAAGTCAAACGCCTGAAAGCCGTCGAACTCGCCGTGATGGACGACCCCCTCGCGAAATATCCCTCGCTAAACTCGCCTTCTCCCCTTGCGGGAGAAGGTGCCCGCAGGGCGGATGAGGGGTCTTTGGTCCAACCCGCCACCGCCTCCTGGCCCAAACTCAAACCCCGCCCGTCATCCAAAGGCGGCAAACCCGGCACCCGCACCTTTGGCGGCCGCAAGGGGCGGTGATTGTACTCCCGCAATTGTTGGTGTTTAGTGAGAAGGTAACGCCTTAAAAAATATCGGATAACTCGGAGGAATATTTTGGGGGATGGGTTTCATATACCGGATGGCAATGACGCTTTAAGAGACGATATCCCTGCTGTCGTAGAGTTGATTGAACGCACAGCCCGTTGGGTAAATCCAGAGACCTTTCAGAAGCTTCCGGTATGGTGTCGCACATGGCTCGAGGGACTCCACTTTTTGATGCAAGTTGGACGAGGCGCTACACAAACACACGAAAGGCTACCGGCGTAACCGCCGAAAAGTTCGAGGGAAACGTAGCAGCCCTTAAAGCATTGACCGCCGCGCTTGGGATCGCTTCCCCAAAACCAAAAAACTGGACGGTTTGTCACATCTGGGGATACGACGATCCCTCGTTCGCACAACGGAGCAGTGTCGTCCAAGATCCGCGATACTTCACGTGTGTGGCGAACATGGTGTGGTTGCCGACGGCGTTAAAAGGTTTTACCGACACTTTGCCAGAAATGAAAGCGATGCTGCGAGTATGTGCATTTCACCTGTATGGCTGGGCGTGCGAACATTCCTCTGTTGTACAGGAGGCGACACGGGTTCGTTCGGGCTGGATACCGTCGGGCTATCCAGAAAGTTGGCCTTCGGCTGAACGGCCTGGAATTTTACCTCCCGGCACCGCGCCCTTTTCAGACCGGGTCGCGCGAGAGATTAAGAAACGAAAGCAGTCAATCAAAGCGTCAATTCAGAACGCCAACTTTACCCATTATCCCCGCGATGAAGTCCTCGACGTGCTCAAATTCTGGCGAATGGAGGCTGAAATATTGTTCACGCCGCCCGTGGCTTGATCGCGTCCAGCTTCTTGCCCAGCACGCGGCGTTGCTCCATCAGATCGTAATCGTTCTGCAATCCGAGAAACAAGCCTTCGGAAATTCCATAGAACCGGGCAAGTCGTAGGTCGGTGTCGGCGGTGATGGCTCGCTTGCCCATCACAATCTCGTTGATGCGGCGCGAGGGGACGCCGATAGCGCGAGCCAAGGCATTCTGCGAAAGCGCGGCAGGCTTCAAGAAATCCTCAAGCAGGATTTCCCCGGAGTGGGGATTTGGCAGCAAATCCGATGACAGTCTGCGCTTAGTGGCAATCGACGATTTCAACATCTTCCGCATTTTCATTCACCCATCGAAAACAGATAGGCCACCCTCTTCTGTCATTGCCGGGCTTGTCCCGGCAACCCATTTATCAACACGTCCGGAGATTTACCGGAACATGGGTCGCCGGAATAAATCCGGCGATGACAGATTAGAGGCAGGCCTACTTCCGCTTCTCCACCTTCTCCGTAACCACTCTCCCATCCGCCGTCTGAATCCACACCGCCGAATATCCTTCGCGCAGTTCCCCCGTGACGACATACACTTGGTCCGCCTGCGGCTCGAAGCGCACCGTGCCCTTGACCTCGCGGGTATCGTTCAACAGCGAACTGATCGGCGCGGCATAATAGGTGACGCCTATGAGCTTCACCTGCATCGGCCTGATCGGCACCCGCCGTTCGAATTCCTGCACCTTGAGAGAGAAGCCCCGGCCCTCGTTCAGCATGGAGGTGGCGCTGATGGCATTGCCGGTCTGTTTGCCGTCCGCTCGCGTCATGACAAAGAAATCCACACGGTCGGCGCGGACAAGATTGCCCTTGACGAAAT
>JBKKDI010000018.1:0-3967 GCA_046708645.1 Aestuariivirga sp. | reverse complement strand
GAAATAGCCTCGCGTGCTACATGGTGCGCGGGGCGAAGTCAGCTCCTGGCCCGTTAGAGAACTCATGGAGGGAATGAGACTTGTCTGCTCATCATTGCAAAGTTGACATTCGATCTACGATATCTATGAAATTGTGCCGAACAATAACCCCATACGTGCTCTGTAGAACCAAAGTTCCTAATTGACGGGACTAACCCGTTTGTAAAAGGGTGCCGATCCGTTTCACAACCTGGGGGCGCTCCCATGCAGGTTCCAGCAAATACTTGATGGCCACGAGCAGTGCCTGTGTCCCCGCCGGATAATTCCCATGCTTCAAAGCATTCCTGTTGCCTTTAGGTGCCCCGTTGGATTTGCCGCAGTGCATCCGGCAGCTGCCGTTCATCATTGAGCCGTTGCAGTATTGGTTGTTGACTTGGCACAAATGGAAAAAAGGAGCATCATTTGCTCGACTGGCAAATGGATAGAAATAGTTTCGGGCCAGTCTGTATAGGGAGGACTTCATCATGCATGCAGTAGTAAGAATGTTTTCTGGAAAGGGTGCGAAAGAGCTGTTTGATTTGCTGGAGAAGCGCAAGGCAGACGTTGAAAGCATCATTCGTCCTGTTAAAGGGTTTGTCAGCTACACGCTTGCCCGTAGCGGTGATGGTGGATTTTCTGTGACAGTCTGCCAAGACAAGACTGGTACTGACGAAAGCGTTCAAAAGGCGAAGGAGTGGGTAGCGAAGAACGCTGGGAACACCGGTGTGGGCGCACCCAAGGTGTCAGATGGCGCCGTCATTGTTCACATGAAATAGCGCTCGCCGAAGAGACTAACGCTCAGGCGGAGCATCGGAAATCTTTCCTTGAACATGTTCCAATCTCCGCCTAGTCAAGTTGATTTGGTCGGGAATGAACTGCTGTGCACTGGCGTGCCGCCGGCTTAGGGGGAGCGGCAAATCACGGTGACTCGCTTGAGGTCGCTTGCGGCGGCAAGGCGTCGGACGGTGTGGTTGCGTACACTGCACTCACGAGTTTTTTGGAAAGGGTATCTACATGCGGCGCGCCATCGTGGTCGGAGGATCCCTCGGCGGTTTGTTCGCGGCTTGCATGCTCCTCCGCTCCGGATGGGACGTGGTCGTCATCGAACGGGCTAAGGTAAGGCTTGCCGGACGCGGCGCGGGGCTCGGCGTTCATCCGCCGATGCTCGAAGGGCTTGTCCATGCCGGCGCCCACGTCGACGCGACTGTCGGAGTGGCGATCGGTGGACGCGCGGTTCTCGCGCGTGACGGCAGCATCGCGGCCGAGATAGCGATGCCCCAGTTCTGCACTTCCTGGGCTCGACTCTATACGATGTTCAGCAACGTCTTTCCCGAGGAGCATGTACGCCGAGGCGTCGCACTTGCCGGATTTGAACAGGATGCTGACGGGGTCACGGCCCGTCTTTCCGACGGGACGAGCCTTCGCAGCGACGTGCTGATTGGCGCCGACGGCGTTCATTCGACGGTTCGCCGGCAACTCTTGCCCGATGTCGAATTGGTCTATGCCGGCTATGTAGGCTGGCGCGGCATGATCGAGGAGCGGGCGCTTTCTCCTGCCACGCATGCCGCTCTCTTTCACCGCTTCGCGTGGGGACTGATCCGGGGCGAGCACATCCTCGGCTATCCCGTGCCGGGCGCGGGCGACGATCTGACGCCCGGCCGGCGGCGCTATAGCTTCGTCTGGTACCGGCCGGTCGACGCCGAGCCGGCCCTGCGCGAGATGCAGACCGACGCCGCCGGCCGCCTACATCGGGACGGCATCCCGCCTCAGGCGATCCGACCGGAATTCGTTGCTGCCCTCCGACGCGATGCGGACGCGCTTTTGTGCACGGCTTGGGCGGAGGTGGTGCGGAAGGCCGATCAGCCGCTTTTTCAACCCGTCGGTGACCTCGTGTCGCCGCGCATGGCTTTTGGCCGCGTCGCTCTCCTCGGCGATGCCGCCCATGTCGCGCGGCCGCATTTGGCGCGCGGCGCAATCAAGGCCGGCCACGATGCGATGGCGCTCATCGCCGCACTCACCGACGCGCCGGTGGCGGATGGTCTGAAGCGGTACGACGCCGTCCGACGCCCGGCCAGTCTTGCGCTCGTCACGGAATCGCGCCGCCTCGGTGCCTACCTCGAGCGGAAGGGGGAGCGGAACAATGATCCTGTAGCATTCATGCGCGAGAACGGCGGCGTGGAGCCTACTATGGTCGACGGGGGCTTGTTCTTCCGGCTCTTGGCGGAAGCTGGTCACGGTGGCTCGCCACACGCCGCCGACGCGGTACCGGACGGTCTGGGGGCTACAACGCACTAAATACCGACTTTGACCCAGACCGGTCAAAACGAGTTGGCCATGAAACCCCAAAACCTTGCCCGCTATTTGAGAAAACGTGTCAGCAGGCAAAAACACAACAGACATAGTCTACGTCACTTCGCATGTTGACCCAATGGAGACATTAGGTACTTTCCAAACAGACACATAGCTAACCGGCTTGAACACTGTCCCAGAAATCCTTTTTGTTATTAGTCTTAGGAAAATCAACCGGTGGCACAGCTACACCAAGAAACCGGCAGAGGGGACCCCAGCCCTGCTTGACATCGAATACGAGAAGGCGGTCTGCTGAAATGGTCTGGTGACTATCTCGACATGGCGATGGAAAGCAGTAAGGATATCCTCCTTCGTTGATGGAATACGGAAGCCGGTCTTCTGGACAACGGCCATAACCATTCTAAGAAACGGCAACAGCTCGGTTGGCGTCTTGGCTGTTGGCTGAATCAAAGGGACAATTGTCTGGGAAAAACTTGCATACCACTTTTCTGGATCGCGAATGGTGAGAATAAACTTCGCGTCGGGGTATGTTGTGGCCAGTTCCCGACAAAATGCGGCAGTGGGCCAGTCAACAGCCGAATTGTAGCCCGCATAAACTTTTTTCCAATCAACCTTCCCATTGGCAGCAGACGTCCACACCGAAATTTGTTCCGGTGACCTCGCATCCACCTCTTCCATATCATGACAGGGGCCGAAGTTGAGCTGCTCGAGTGCGTGCTTCATGGAGTATGTTCCCGTACGCCCGACGCCTAAACCAATCACGCGCATAGACATTTTGCGTTTCCCTCACAGCCAAAATCTGATTACGCTCGGAATAAGACCATCCCCACGAAATGGCGGTTTCACAGAGCGAGTTTAACCAAAATGCCTTCACTTTCAAGAATGAACTGTTGCCACGTGCTTGCCAAATTCGTAGGCCCTCTGCCGTTGGGCCCGGACCGGACTTCACCGCTTTGGCAGAATGCCAACACCATTTGCCAATGTCCGGTCTTGCAATTGATGGCAGTTTGCACAAAACTCCACCTCAACAGCTGCTCATCCCGGGGATGTCGGCTTAACTACTTGAACAGGGAGACAAACATGAAACGTATTGAACTTTCCGCGTCCTTCCTAACCCTCCGAATCCTTGCATCGACACTTTTTGTTGGCGCGTCAACTCATGGTTTTGCGGCTGACAGTTTCACGTTGGTCGAACGCGCCACCAGCGATGCGGTCACCGACACAGGTGCTAAGGATGACAGCGTTGGCGACATTCTTACCTTCGCAAATGAAATCTATGACGAAGCCAATGAGAAAGTGGTGGGGAGTAGCACGGGCTATTGCTTCCGCACCGCAGTTGGCAAATCCTGGGAATGTTCCTGGACAAACACGCTGGCCGATGGACAGATAATCGTCGCGGGTCCATTCCTTGACGGCAAGGACTCGGTTCTGGCAGTCACCGGTGGTACCGGCAAGTACGCGGGCAGCCGTGGCGAAATGATGCTGCATGCTCGCAATGACAAGGGCTCCGAATACGACTTCAAATTTGTCCTGAAGTAGAAGTACCCACAAGAAGGGTCGGAATTTCCTCCGGCACTCCAGTGTTGCGTCATTCCCGATAGCCCCTGTTGCTCCTGTGGGTGAGGTCAAAGGGTTGGTA
>JBKKDI010000017.1:0-2714 GCA_046708645.1 Aestuariivirga sp. | reverse complement strand
CGAACATTTCTCGGGCGGCAACCAGCAGAAGGTAATGATTGCCAAGGCGTTGTCGCGCGAGGTGAAACTCTTCATCTTCGACGAACCGACCGTCGGCGTCGATGTCGGAACAAGGGTGTCGATCTATTGCTTCATCAGGGACCTGTGCGAGGCGGGAGCAGGTGTGCTCCTCATTTCCTCCGATTTGCCCGAAATCCTGAACCTGACTAACCGGGCTTATGTCATGTATCGGGGAGAGATGCGCGCAGAGCTCCTCGGGACTGACATCACCCAGGAGAACGTGCTCAACCACATCTTCGAGAAGGAGGCGGCGTAATGCCTGCGAGGGGCGAGCTGGAGGTGGAGAAAGAAACTCGGGACCTCCTGACCAAACTCAAAATCGGCTTCGTTCGCCTTGGCGTGCTCCCTTTCCTGCTCGCGCTCTGCGTAATCGTTTTCGCTTTCATGTCCGAGCGCTATCTTACCGTAAACAATCTTATGAATGTGGCGCGCCAATCGACCTTTCTGACGATGGTGGCGATGGGCCAGATGCTTGCGCTCTTGACCGGCGGTTTCGATCTGTCCGTTGGAACGATACTCGCCGTCTCGTCGGTCGTGGGCGCGCTGGCGATGTCAAGCCTTTTGGCCGCCTATCCCGACATGATCTGGCTCGCGATCGCCGGAGGGATGCTCGCTGGATTCCTCGCCGGCCTCTCAATCGGTATCGTCAACGGGGCCGGCGTCGCTTTCTTCAACGTCTCGCCCTTCATGATGACACTGGGCCTCGCGTCGATAGGCTTCGGGATCGCGCTTTTCCTCACCGGAGGCGTACCGGTTTACGGCATGCCGCAGGAATACGGAGCGATCTTCGGGGTCGGCCATTTCCTTGGGATCCCGGCGCCGATTTATGTGACGGCACTCCTCGTCGTGCTTCTCTACGTGCTGCTCAATTGGACGCGATTCGGGCGCTATCTCTACGCCGTGGGCGGTAACGTGAAGGCTTCCCAGCTTTCGGGCATCAACACGCGAATGACGCTTTTTCTGGCCTACGTGCTCTGCGGCGCGCTGGCGACGGTCGCGGGGCTAATGCTTACCGCGCGCCTGATGACCGGCGAGGCCAATATCGGCGCCGCCATGCCACTCGAGTCAATCGCCGCCTGTGTCATCGGTGGCGTCAGTCTACGAGGCGGTGTCGGGCGGTTGAGTGGCGTCGTGCTCGGCGCAATCTTCATCAATCTAGTGCAGAACGGCATGAATCTGGCGCGCATAGACTCCTACCTGCAGACCGTCGTCATAGGCGGCTTGCTTATCCTTGCCGTCCTCGCCGATCAGCTGCGCCAGTATGTCATTGCGGAGCTGCGCGACTGATGCTGCGGGCTGCCTCCATTGGACTCGGATGGTGGTCAAACCAGCTCGCTTCGGCGATTCAGGGGAAGTCTCACAAGATCAGCATCGTTAACTGCTATTCGAATTCCCCCGAGAAACGCCGCAACTTCGCCAAAGCTTTCGGCACCGGCATGCACGATTCCTTCGAAGCATTGCTCGCGGACAGCTCCATCGACGCGGTGTTGCTCACCACCCCGCATTCGCTGCATGCCGCGCAAGTGATGGCCGCCTCCAGTGCTGGAAAGCATGTGTTCGTCGAGAAGCCTTTCACGCTGACCGCCAAGAGCGGTAAGGAAGCGGCCAAAGCCTGTGCCGCGGCGGGTGTGACACTGGCCGTCGGCCACAACCGGCGTTTCTCGGCCGTAACCCGAGAACTCAAACGCAGCGCCGAAAGTGGTGAGTTCGGCGAAATTCTCCACATCGAGACGAACTTCTCATCGAACTCTGCGCTCAATTGGACAGAGGGTCATTGGCGCGCGAACCGCAGGGAAAGTCCGGCTGGCGGGCTTGCCGGACTCGGCGTTCACATGATCGATCTCTTTACTCACTTGGGCGGCAGGGTCAGGCGGGTACTCGCAAACGCCACGAGGCGAGTACTTAAGGTCGACGTCGACGATACGACGAGCGCCCTATTCGATCTGTCATCCGGCGCTACTGCCTATCTCGGCACCATGTGTGCAGCCCCCCTTGCCACGATCTGTAACGTCTACGGCACCAAGGCAAACGGCTTTGCCCACGTCGATGCCAACGAACTCAGGTTTCAGCCGGTTGGTGGGACGCCCGCCGCGCGGCCGCTTGAACCAATCGACACAGTAATGGCGGAACTGGAGGAGTTTGCAGATGCTTGCGCCGGCAAGGCCACGTTCAGGGTTAAGCCAGAGGAGGCCATTCATACGGTAGCGGTGATGGAAGCGATCGCTAAATCGGCGGCCGAGGCGGGACGCGCGGTCGAGATCGCCAACGAGGAGACGGGATCATGACGATAATCAATTGCGACATGGGTGAGGGCTTCGGCCTTTACAAAATGGGTGACGACGCGGCGCTCATGCCGCTGATTACGGCTGCCAACGTGGCCTGCGGCTTCCATGCCTCCGACTTCAATCATATGCACAGCACCGTGAGGCTCGCCAAGAAGCACAACGTAAAGGTGGGCGCCCATCCCTCCCTGCCCGATCTCCAGGGCTTCGGCCGGCGCGAAATGAAGATCGGCCGGGAGGAGCTCGCCAGTTGCATAATCTATCAGGTGGGAGCGCTCAAGGGTGTTCTTGAGGCGGAAGGTATGCCCCTGAACCACATTAAGCCGCACGGCTCGCTCTACGGCATGGCGGCTCGTATGGAGGAGATCGCAC
>JBKKDI010000016.1:0-17254 GCA_046708645.1 Aestuariivirga sp. | reverse complement strand
GGCAGCCATGGGCCATGGCCTCCATGATAAGCGCCGCTTCCAATCTCCCAAGACCGGCGCCGCCCTGCTCTTCCGAAACGCAAATACCGCCAAATCCCAGCTCGGCCGCCGCCTTCACCGTGGCGCGAGGAAAGAAGCATTTCTCGTCCCACATGGCGGCGTGGGACGTAATCGCCTCCGCCGTGAAGCGCCGCGCCGTATCCTGAATGGCCCGCTGTTCGTCGGTCAAATCAAACTGCATTGCTGCACTATCCGGCATTCCACCCGCAATTAAAAGAGCCGGAACATTTCTCAATCCCAGCGCCGCACCGGCTCGGCGGCTCCCTCGACGGTTGCCTCGAAGATGGATGATGCCAGCACAGCATGCATATGAAGCGTTACAGAGCCTACGTTTCTGAAGCCGTGTTTCCGATGGGCCGGAACGATAAGGGATTGGCCGCCGGTTAAGACGGCATGATTTTCATCAATCCACATCTCGGCTTCACCCGCCACAACGGTAAGCACCTCCTCAACCGGATGCCTGTGTGGCGGAGTGCCTGCCGCAGGGACTAACCATTGCTCAAATATGCAAAGTTGTGTTGCACCGTTGCGGGCCGAAACCAGCATGCGGGTTTCCACTCCCGCTCGCCACTCCTCCCGAAGCTGATCGTCGTGAGCGACCGTCTTCATTCCTATGTCCTTTCGCCTTGCCAAGTTCAAATTTTAAACGAAAACCGGCACGGATTCGATAGGCGGTCAATCTGTGCGGATTTCAAACTAAGCCACTGCCGTGACGGCCTCCTCTCGACCGAAGCGAATGGATGCAATAGTCTTCCCACAATGAGCGTCATCCAGTCCGCCATATCGGTGAAATCCGCAGGCTTTCTCGACAACATGGCGCGGATGCGGGCCTTGGCCGATGGCATTGCGGAGAAAGCCGCGACCGTCAAGAAAGGCGGCGGCGATGATGCCCGCGCCCGCCACGCCAAGCGCGGCAAGCTTCTGCCCCGTGACCGCGTCGCCCATCTCCTCGATCCAGGCTCCCCATTTCTGGAAATCGGCCTGTTCGCCGCGTACCAAGTTTATGACGACGACATTCCCGCCGCCGGATTGATCGCCGGCATTGGCCGCGTTTCGGGCCGCGACTGCATGATCGTCTGCAATGATGCGACAGTGAAGGGTGGCACCTATTATCCCCTCACGGTGAAGAAGCACCTGCGCGCCCAAGAGATCGCCCAGCAAAACCACCTGCCTTGCATCTATCTCGTCGATTCCGGCGGTGCCAATCTGCCGAACCAGCAGGATGTCTTCCCCGACCGCGATCATTTCGGCCGCATCTTCTACAATCAGGCGCAGATGTCTTCGCAGGGCATCGCCCAGATTGCCGTGGTCATGGGCTCCTGCACCGCGGGCGGCGCTTACATGCCCGCCATGTCGGACGAAGCGATTATCGTCAAGGGCCAGGGCACCATCTTTCTCGCCGGCCCCCCGCTGGTCAAGGCCGCCACCGGAGAAATCGTCACCGCCGAGGAGCTGGGCGGCGCCGATCTCCACACTCGACTATCAGGCGTTGCCGATCATTACGCGATGAACGACACCCACGCCCTACAACTCGCCCGCGCCGCCGTCGCCAATCTCAATCGTGCGCCTGTTGCAGGGCCATCTCTCCAATCGCCGGAGCCGCCCCGTTACGACCCAGCCGAAATTATGGGGCTAGTGCCGCCGGATTTCCGCACCTCCTACGATGTCCGCGAAGTCATCGCCCGCATCGTCGACGGCTCCCGCTTCGATGAATTCAAGAAACTCTATGGCCCAACGCTTGTGACAGGCTTCGCCCATATCCACGGCATGCCCATTGGCATTCTCGCCAACGCCGGCGTGCTGTTTTCCGAGTCAGCCTTGAAGGGCGTGCACTTCATCCAGCTCTGTTGCCAGCGCCGCATTCCGCTGGTGTTCCTGCAAAACATCACCGGCTTCATGGTCGGGCGCAAGTATGAGGCAGGCGGCATCGCCAAGGATGGCGCCAAGCTGGTGAGTGCCGTTGCCACCGCCGCCGTTCCCAAAATCACCATGCTCATCGGCGCCTCCTTCGGCGCTGGAAACTACGGCATGTGCGGCCGCGCCTATTCGCCCCGCTTCCTGTGGACCTGGCCCAATTCCCGCATCGCCGTCATGGGCGCCGAGCAGGCGGCGGGCGTGCTCGCCACCGTCAAAAGGGAAGCCGTCGAACGCCGCGGCGGCACATTCACCGATAAAGAAGAAGCCGCCGTGAAAGCCCCGGTGCTGACGCAATTTGAGGAACAAAGCCACCCGCTCCATGCATCCGCGAGACTGTGGGATGATGGCATCATCGATCCCACCCACAGCCGCGATGTGCTTGGCTTAAGTCTCGCCGCCTCCCTCAACGCCCCCATTGAAGCCACCCGCTTCGGCGTGTTCCGGATGTGATCGGGCCATGTTTGGAAAAATCCTGATCGCCAACCGGGGCGAAATCGCGGTGCGGATCGCCCTGACCTGCCGCCGCATGGGGATCAAAACGGTCGCCATCTATTCCGATGCAGACGCCACTGCGCTCCACGTCAAAATGGCCGATGAAGCCTTTCGCGTCGGCCCCGCTCCAGCACGGGAAAGCTACCTCAACGCCAACGCAATCATCGCAATAGCCAAACAAAGCGGCGCTGAAGCCATCCATCCCGGTTACGGTTTCCTCTCGGAAAATCCCGATTTCGCCGAGGCCGTAGCGAAGGCCGGCTTGGTTTTCATAGGCCCTCCCGCCTCGGCCATCCGCGCCATGGGCCTCAAGGACAAGGCCCGCGCGCTGATGCAGAAGGCGGGCGTTCCCGTGCTCCCCGGCTACAATGGTGAAAATCAGGACTCGTCTCTTTTGGCGAAGGAAGCCGCCCGCATCGGCTTCCCCGTCCTCATCAAGCCCGTGGCCGGCGGCGGCGGCAAGGGCATGCACCGCGTCGACGATCCAGCTCACTTTGCCAGCGCTCTGTCGACCGCTCGCCGCGAAGCCGCCTCTTCCTTTGGCGATGACCGCGTACTCCTCGAAAAATTCTTGGCCCGCGCGCGCCATATCGAAATCCAGATTTTCGCCGACAGCCGCGGGCAAACCATCCACCTCTTTGAGCGCGATTGTTCCTTGCAACGCCGCCACCAGAAGGTGATCGAAGAGGCTCCCGCCCCCGGCATGACGGAGGACATGCGCGACGCCATGGGCAAGGCCGCCGTCGCTGCCGCCAATGCCGTGAACTATGTCGGTGCCGGCACCGTCGAGTTCATCGCCGACATCTCGTCTGGCTTGAGCAAAGACCGCTTTTATTTCATGGAGATGAACACCAGACTTCAAGTGGAACATCCGGTCACGGAGATGATTACCGGCCTCGATCTGGTCGGCTGGCAATTGCGCGTGGCCAGCGGCGAACCACTTCCGGTGAAACAATCCGATCTTGCGATCTCCGGCCATGCCATCGAAGCGCGGCTTTACGCCGAAGACCCCGCCCGCCATTTCCAGCCGCAAACGGGAGAGCTTTTACATCTTCAATTCCCAAAAGGCGTCCGCATCGATACGGGCTTCGTCCAAGGCGATACCGTCACCCCTCATTACGATCCGATGATCGCCAAGCTGATCGCCCATGGCCCCACGCGCGCCGATGCCTTGCACAATCTTGGGCTGGCGCTCAGCCAGACTCGCATCGGCGGCTGCCGCACCAATCTCGCTTTTCTCACGCGCCTCGTGCGCGATCCCGCCTTTGCCGTGGGCGATTTCGATACCGGCTTCATCGAGCGCAACATTGATGGCCTCGCCAAGGGCGCCGCGCCGCCGCCCGAAGCCATCGCCGCTGCTCTGCTCCACACCCTGGGCCACCTCTCAAAACCGGCGAGCTTTTCCCCCTTTGATACGCTAACAAACTTCCGCCTCTGGCACGGCGAAGCCCGAGAGGTCGAATTCCTCGTCGATGGCGCGCCCCTGCACGCCAGCCTGAAATCTCTGGGCAACGAAAAATTCGAGTTGCAGCAAAAGTCTTTCTCCTTGCTGGACTTTGATGACAGCACCTTGCGTCTCATGTCGGATGGCCGCGTGGCGGCGCTGACATTTTTCCACCACGGCAACACGCTGACTGTGGGCCTTGATGGCGCGATTTATGAATTCGCCACTGCCCAGTCGGCCACGACGCATGGCGAGGAAGACGCCGGCAACATGGTGATCGCCCCCATGCCCGGTCTCGTCAGCATCGTCGCCGTGAAGACGGGCGACCGCGTGGCCAAGGGCGACACCATCGCGGTCACCGAAGCGATGAAGATGGAATTCACCCTGAAAGCGCCCCGCGCCGGCAAGATCGCCAAAATCCACGTGAGCGTTGGCGAACAGATAGAGGAAGGCGCCATCATCGCCACAATCGATAACGGCGATGCCTGATCGCGTCACCATCTGCGAAGTCGGCCCCCGGGACGGCCTGCAGAACGAATCGCAACATGTTTCAACCGAAGACAAGATACGTCTCATCGATCTCCTGTCGGCCACCGGCCTCAGTTACATCGAGGCCGCCAGTTTCGTCTCCCCCAAATGGGTGCCGCAAATGGCCGATGGCGCAGACGTGCTGGCCCGCATGGAGCGGATGCCCGGCGTCCTCTATGCGGCGCTCACCCCCAATCTTGAAGGATACGATGCAGCAAAAAAGGCCCGCATCGATGAAGTCGCGATCTTTGCCTCAGCTTCGGAAACCTTCAGCCGAAAAAATATCAACTGCACGATCGATGAAAGTCTGGCCCGCTACAGGCTTGTCTGCCAAAAAGCGGCGCAAGATAAAATGCCGGTGCGCGGTTATGTCTCCTGCGTGATCGCCTGCCCCTATGAAGGTAAAATAGCGCCCGAAGCCGTGCGCCGCGTCGCTCAATCTCTTGTGCGGATGGGCTGCCGCGAGATTTCCCTGGGCGATACCATCGGCGTGGCAACCCCCGCCGGCATCACCGCATTGCTTGACACAATCCTCTCTGAAATTCCTGCCGAAAGGCTTGCCGGTCATTTCCATGATACCAGCAACCGGGCGCTCGATTGTATCGGTGCCAGCCTCAAGCGCGGGATGCGGATTTTCGATTCCTCTATAGGTGGCGCGGGCGGCTGTCCCTTTGCGCCCGGCGCCAAAGGCAATGTTGCAACGGATCAGGTTGTGTCCTTGCTGGAGGCTGAAGGTTTCACCACCGGCATCGACACGGCTACCCTCAAGGATGCTACAAACTTCATGATGCAAATACTGGGCCGCGCATGACAAATTATGAAACCATTCGCCTCACGACCGACCCCTCGGGCGTGACCCATCTCGTGCTCAACCGGCCCGAAAAGCACAACGCCATCAACGCGGCGATGATCCGTGAATTGACCGATGCCGCCAAGCAACTGTCCAGCGCCCCGGAGGTCCGCGCCGTCGTGCTCTCCTCCAGCGCCAACACTTTCTGCGCCGGCGCCGATCTCACCTGGATGCGCGAACAGTTCGCCGCCACCCGCGCCGCAAGGATCGCCGAAGCCACCAGTCTTGGCACGATGTTGCGCGTCATCGACGAGATGCCCAAGCTTGTCATCGCCATCGTCCAGGGCCCGGCCTTCGGCGGCGGCGTAGGCCTGGCATCGGTCTGCGATATCGTGCTGGCGGCGCGCGAAGCAAAATTCGCGCTGACCGAAACGAAACTTGGATTGATCCCCGCCACCATTGCGCCGTTTCTCGTGGCCCGCATCGGCCATGGCAACGCCCGGCGCCTGGCTTTGAACGCCAGTCCCTTCAACGCCGAGCAAGCCCTCGCCATCGGCCTCGTCTCGGAAATTCACGAGCTCCATGATCTCGCAGGCGCCATGGAACGGCACCTCGCGTCTGCCCTCGCCGCAGCCCCCGGCGCCATTGCCGCGGCGAAGCAACTCTTGCGCAATGTGGCGGAGGGCGCCATTTCCCATTCGGAAACCGTGGATGCTTTGGCCTCCCGCTGGGAAAGCGAGGAAGCCCGCCACGGCATCGAAAGTTTTTTTGCAAAGAAGAGGCCGCCATGGGCGCCATGACCAAAGACCCCATCGTCATCACCGCGGCAAAACGCACACCCATTGGCAGCTTCCAGGGCGCGCTCTCCGCCTTGTCCGCCCCGAAGCTCGGCTCGCTCGCCATCAAGGCAGCCCTCGCCGCTTCCGGCATCGACTCCGCCGGCGAAGTCTTCATGGGCAATGTGCTCCCCGCTGGCGTTGGGCAAAATCCGGCGCGACAAGCCTCCCTCGGCGCGGGTCTTTCTCAAAGCATTCCCGCCACCACGGTTTCAAAAGTCTGCGGCTCCGGCATGAAGGCGCTGATCCTGGGCCATGACTCGATCGCCGCCGGCACCAACACCCGCGTCGTCGTGGGCGGCATGGAGTCCATGACGAACGCCCCCTATCTCCTTCCCAAAGCGCGCGGCGGCCTCCGTCTCGGCCACGGCGAAGTAAAAGACCATATGTTCACCGATGGGTTGGAGGATGCCTACTCCGGCCGCCTCATGGGCACATACGCCGAAGACACCGCCGAGGCCTATCAATTCACCCGCGCCGATCAAGACACCTATGCGATACGTTCGCTGGAACGCGCCAAGGCCGCCCATGACTCCGGCGCATTCAGGAATGAAATTGTGGCGACCGATGAGTTGTCGCGCGATGAACAGCCCACCAAGGTCAATATCGAGCGCATTCCAAAACTCCGCCCCGCCTTCCGCGAAGGCGGCACGGTCACGGCGGCAAATTCCTCATCGATCTCCGATGGGGCCGCCGCCCTCGTCATCATGCGCGCTTCCGAAGCTGCGAAGATCGGCGCAACCCCGCTCGCCATCATCACGGGTCACGCCGGCCATGCGCGGGAACCGGCGCAATTCACCACGGCACCCATCGGTGCCATCGAAATGCTTCTGCAAAAGCTCGGCTGGCGTTCCTCGGAGGTGGAGCTTTACGAAATCAACGAAGCCTTCGCCGTCGTAGCCTTAGCGGCACTCCGCGATCTTTCGCTTCCTCTCGACATCGTCAACGTCAACGGCGGCGCCTGCGCCATGGGCCATCCCATCGGCGCATCGGGCGCCCGCATCGTCGTCACCCTTCTCCACGCCATGATCGCCCGTGGCGCCCGCAAGGGCATCGCCACCTTGTGCATCGGCGGCGGCGAGGCCACCGCGGTTGGGTTGGAGCTGATCAAATAGACAATCGGTAATCGCGTAGCTCAAACCTGTCATCCCCGGAATTGTTCCGGGGACCCATGGGAAACAAAAACTCGGACGTTCCAGTATCGGCACAATGGGTCGCCGCAATAAATGCGGCGATGACAAACCAACGAGAGGTATTTCAATCGTTCTCGCTACTCCGCCGCGACCATCCGCGACGCGGGCCCGCCTCTCGCCGCGAGCCGCTTGCGGATGACAGCGCCACGATCCGTTCCCGCCTTCGCAAAGAAGGTATCGACGGCCTCGGCATAACGCCCCTCCTTCGCCTCGGCGATTGCTTTCGGCAGCGCCATGCGGAACTGCTCGAAACACGCCATGTCCGGCGAGGAATAGTTGAGCCGGATATAATCGGCTGAGCCCACATCGCCCAGGCCGTCGCCGGGAATGACGGCCACGCGATGATTGAGCAGCCCTACGGTGATCTCCTGGGCGGTGACGCCCGTTCCGGAAACATCGATCACCGTGCAGAAACCAAAGGCCGGCTCAACCGGAATGCACACACCTTCGGTCCGCGCCACCGTCTCCTTGAGATGAGCATAGTTGCGGCGGATCAGATCGGTCGAGCGCTCCAGATAATCATGATCCTTCATTGCCGCCAGCGCCGCGAATTGCCCCGGATAATTGATGTGGATTTTGGTGAGCTCCATCTTCGCCAGAAAAGCGCCCCGGATCAGATCTGGATGCCCGGCCATGAACCCGACCCGAAGTGCCGGCATGCCGTAACCCTTGGAAACGCCGGTCACCGAGATCACATGGCTCATGTCGTTGTCTGTTCCGTGCAGCGAAGCCATGGGAATCTGCTGTGCGGCGGGGTCGGTCTGATGCGTATTATGAGTGATGTTGTTGAACACCACAGCACCTTGCGTCCGCGCCATGTCGGCGATGGCAAGCAGTTCCTCGCGGGTCTGCACCGTGCCGAACGGATTGATGGGATCGCACACCACGATCATCTTGGTGCGCGGCGTGAGTGCCCAGCGAACCTCTTCCGGCTTGAGGCGATAGCCGTTGGCCTCGTTGAGGGCAATCGGCACGACCTTGGCGCCGCACAGTTCGGCCGCCGGCACGAAATGAAAATAGCCCGGATCGGTGACGATGATTTCATCGCCGGGATCGAGGAACGTAAGATATGTGTAGCCGATGCCACCCTGCGCCCCCTCGACGCCGAGAACCTCGAAGTCGGGCCCAAGCGAACGGCCGAATTTCTTCTGCGCGACGAGAGTCTTGAGTTCCGGCATGCAGTCGGGCGGGTAAACCGCGACGAGCTCTGGCCGCGCGGCCGCCTCTTGCAGGGCCTTAAGCGCTGACGCTGGCGGCCCGATATGGTTCGCCATATAGCCCATGTCGAAATAACCCGGGCCCGTCACGGCATAGACGCCCCCCGGCGCCACGTCCGCCCAATCAAGCCCAAGGATGTCAATTGCGGCCTTGAACGTGAAGTAATTCCCCATGCCCTGCGGATGGTTAAGTAGCGCCTGGGTGCGTTGGGAAAGCTTGCTCTGCAGCGGTCGAAGCGCGGCCATCGGGAGACCTCCTGAGGTTCGGGCGGGATAAGGACCAAAATTGCACCTGAAAGCGCTTCCTGTCTACTCGCTCACCTGTTCGCCAAAACCTCCGATTGCAACGAGTTGATACTACCCGTTAACCGGACCCTCAATGTTGCCCGCTATTCCTCTAGGCGGCCGACGGGCCCGGAGAGCCACCATGAAAGGCATCGTGTTTAACCTTCTGGAAGAAGTCGTATCGCGCGGCTTCGGAGCCGATACGTGGGACGACATCCTGGCGAATTCGCAAGTCTCTGGCACCTATACATCTCTCGGAAATTACTCCGATGCGGAAATGCTGGCGCTGGTCAACGCTGCCGCCGCCAAGCTTGCGATGCCGGCCCCCGAAGTTCTGCGCTGGTTTGGCGAGAACGCCATGCCGCTGTTGAAGGAGCGCTACGCAGCGCTTTTCGAGAATCATGCTTCGGCCCGCAGTTTTGTGCTGAGCGTCAACAGCATCATCCATCCCGAAGTCCGCAAGCTCTATTCCGGGGCCAACTGCCCGTTCTTCCATTTTCGCGAGACTGAAGGCGGTGCCGTCCTGATGGAATATGGCTCGTCCCGGAAAATGTGCGATCTCGCCCACGGCTTCGTCAAGGGTGCCGCGAATATCTTTGGCGAGGTCGTCGAGATCACTCATCACACTTGCATGAATCACGGCGCCGACAAGTGCCTGATGGAGATGCGATGGGCCAGCTGAAACATGCCATTCAGGCCACCAACTCCGCCGTCGAATTAAATCTGCGCATCCTAAAGCTCGAAAACCGTCTGCAACGCGAACGCCTGGCGCGCCTGGAGGCGGAGGCCATCGCTGAAAAAGGCTTGAGCGAGCAATACCGCCAGCTCATGCTTCTCGAAACCATTGCGACGAAAGCCAACCAGAGCGCTTCCGTCGATGATGCGATGCGCTTCGCGGTCGAAACCATCTGTCATCACACCAGATGTCATTTCGGCAATGTTTACATGCTTGCCGATGCCGGCCCCCGTCGGCTGATTCCCACCTCCATCATGTATGCCGGCAACCTCACTGAATTAAGCGCCTTCATCGGCCTCACGCGGCAAACCGAATTTCCGGTGGGCCGCGGCCTTCCGGGCCGCGTTCTGGAATCGAGCGAGGCGGCATGGATGTCCGATGTCGCAACCGACCCGGATTTTCTGCGCGGGCAAGCTGCGGTGAGCTGCGGCCTGCATGCGGCCTTCGCCTTTCCCGTGCTGGTGGGAAAGGATGTGGTGGCGGTCATGGAATTCTTTTTCCAGGAAGTGCTGGAGTTGAACGCGCCGATGCTCGCCGTCATGGCCCAGATCGGCACCCAGCTCGGCCGCGTGATGGAACGCCGCGCCGCCGAAAACCGGCTCATCCACGATGCTTCGCACGATCCGTTGACCGGCCTCCCCAACCGGCTCCTGTTCGTCGACCGGCTGGAACGCGCCGTAGCCGCGCGCCGGCGCCGCCCCGAGATCGGCTTTGCCGTGCTTTTCATCGATCTCGACCGCTTCAAGCTGGTAAACGACAGCCTCGGCCACGCCGCGGGCGATGCGCTGTTGATCGAGATTGCCGCGCGGCTTTCGAATGTTCTCTCCAGCGCTGAGGAAAACGGTGTCCTGCCTACACTGGCGCGTTTGGGCGGCGATGAGTTCACCGTGCTGCTCGAAGAACTGGACGACAACGCTCTCGCGGCAGCGGTAGCGGAACGGCTGCAAAATGCCCTGCGCCGGCCCCTCAACATCGAAGGGCGGGACGTCTACACCACCGCGAGCATCGGCATCGCGTGGAGCACCGGGGCCTATGCGAGTGCGGCCGACATCATGCGCGACGCCGATCTCGCCATGTACCGGGCAAAGTCCGAGGGCGGTGCCCGCGTCGAAATTTTCGACCAAAGCCTGCACGACATCGCCGTGCGCCGCCTTTCGGTCGAAAACGATTTGCGGGGCGCCCTTCTGAGGCAGGAATTTGTCCTGCATTATCAGCCGGTCGTCGCGCTGAACTCAGGTAATGTTGTAGGCTTCGAGGCGCTGGTGCGCTGGCAGCGTGACCCAGGCCAGCTCGTGCCGCCCGCCGATTTCATTGGCGTGGCGGAGGAAACCAGCCTCATCGTACCGATCGGCAACTGGGTCATGCGCGAGGCCTTCGCCGCCATTGCCGCCTGGCATCGGGACTACCCCTGGCCCGCGCTCCTCACCATGAGCGTCAACGTCTCGCCCCGCCAGTTCGACCAGGCCGATTTCGTCGAACAGGTCATCCAGGCAATCGAGGAGAGTGGCGCCCGTGCCGGGACCATTCGCCTTGAGATCACCGAAAGTGTCGCCCTCAAGGATCCCGGCCGCGCCATCGAAATCCTTAAGCGCCTGCGCGAACTCGGAGTCCGCGTCAGCATCGACGATTTCGGCACCGGCTATTCCTCGCTGAGCTATCTGCAGCAGCTGCCCTTCGACACCCTGAAGATTGATTGCTCCTTCGTCAACGCGCTTCCGAAAAAGGCCGAAGGCGGCGATCTCATTCGCACCATTCTCGATCTCGCGAAAAACCTGAATATGGACGTGGTGGCGGAAGGAACCGAAACCAAGGCCCAGGTCGAACAGCTCCGCGCCATGGGGTGTGGCTTTGCGCAAGGATATTATTTTTCTAAGCCCCTCGAGCGCAATCAAGCCGCGGCACTTCTCGCCCAAGCGAACCGCTTGCTGCCGTAGATCGCACCGTCAATCCGCGAGAGCGGGTTTCACGCGGGCCGTTTGGCGATGAGACCCCAGACCAACAAGACAATGACGGCGCCCACGATGGCGCCTAGCAAGCCAGCACCTTCACCTGGCGTGTACCAGCCAAGGGCCTGGCCCAGATAACTGGCGACGAAAGCGCCCACCACGCCCAGCACCGCTGTCATCACAAAACCGCTCGGCTCGTTGTTGCTTCCCGGCATGATGAACTTGGCTACGATACCGGCCACAAAGCCGATAAGGATCGTCCAGATTATACCCATGGGATTTTCTGCTCCTGACGGTGGTTCGCGACTGAGCATATAACAACCGTGCGCCGGTGCCAATTCCGCGGGAACCTTCCGGCGGCATCGCAACTTTAGTTCCCATCAACACAGGAGATCGAACATGGCCCGCGGTATGCCGTCAATGGTTGCACTTTTGGGACTTCTCGCAGTAGCGGGGTATCAAAACAAGGACAAGATTGCTGAAATGCTGCGCGGTGCGGGACGGACAGGTCCCGGCTCATCCGATGGCGTTGCGGCCCAAAATGGCCTGGGGCGGGTCCTCGGCAATTTGGGGGGAATGTTGGGCGGCGCCGGCGCGGGAAAAGTATTGAGCGGTGGCCTCGGCGAGTTGCTGGAGCGTTTTCAGCAAAACGGCCAGGGAGAAACCGCCAAATCATGGGTCAAGACGGGACCCAATCAACCCATCACCTCCGATCAGCTTGAACAGACCCTGGGCCCCGAAACCCTGAACACGCTTGAGCAACAGACAGGACTATCCCGCGAGGAACTCCTCTCCAGGCTCACGCGAACCCTGCCTGAAGCGGTCGACAAATACACTCCCGAAGGCCGGCTTCCACGGGAAGATGAGATTGCACCTCCCGCCTGATGCGCGAGACGGAACTCACGCCGAGCGCGATGCGTTCAACATGGGCGGCCGTCCGGAACCGGTTGCCGCCATGCCCGCCTGGACAGCGGGCCGCTTGCCTATGCGGTCCATCCACTTACGGAGATTGCTGAAGCGGCGGAGCGCCGGAAGGTCCTGCAAGCCGAGCACCGCCGGCGGATAGCCTGCGATATCCGCGATGCTGTATTCCGCGCCGGCGACATAATCGAAATCCGCGAGGTGGCGATCGAAGGTCTCGTACTCATCAATGGTGCGGTCTTCGAACCACGCCGCGGCCTCCATATAAGGCTCGGGCTTTTTCCAGTTCATCCAGTAGACGGCCGCATAGGGCGGATAGATGTCGGTCGCCAGCATCATCATCCACTCATAGCAACGCGCCCGGGCACGCGGCTCAAGTGGGATAAGTTTCCCCGATTTCTCGGCCAGATAGAGCAGAATGGCGTTCGATTGCGTGAGCGCGAGAGGCTCTCCGCCGGCGGCGCCGTGGTCGATCAGGGCAGGCGTTCGTCCGCGCGACCCCGTGGCCAGAAATGCCGGGTCCGTGGAGCCAAGAGGCACATGAATTGTCCGATATGCAAGCCCCGTCTCCTCCAGCATGATCGTCGCCCGCTGCGTCGCCGTGCTGGGCCTCACGAAAATCTCAATCACCGCTTTTTCCTCGTTTGTGTCGTAGCACTCTTAGCAGGTTTCCACTCAAAAAGTCCTGGCCTCGCGAAGCTTTGCAATCGATGGAGTTAGCTTTCGCCACTCAAATCTTCGATGATCGGGCAGTCGGGCCCGTGATCGCCATGACACCGATTGGCCAGATGCAGGATCGAATCGCGCAAGCCCGTGAGTTTCTCGATATCCGCGTTCAGCGCCTCCGCATGGAGGAGCGCGATCGCCTTGACATCGGGGCTGGCCCGCGCCCGGTCTGACCACGGCCTCAGCAATTCCCTGATGCGCTCAACGGGGAAATCCAACTCGCGGGCCCGGCGCACAAAACGCAGGCGATGAATGTCCTGGTCTTGATAGTTGCGATAACCGTTTTCCGCCCGAGCGGCGGATGCTATGAGCCCTATCTCCTCGTAATAGCGTATCATTTTGGCCGATACGCCAGAACGTTCCGCGGCTTCCCCGATATTCATTGGACTATCTCCTTGACCTTCCCATCATGGGAAGGTCCATATGGCCTGTCATCGCACTCTATTCAAACCCGGGAATTCCGATGACACATCTCCACGATCACGCCGAAAAGGTTCTCGATCCCGTCTGCGGCATGACGGTTGATCCGCACACCGCCAAGCACCGCGCCGATTACCAAGGCCATACCTATTATTTCTGCAGTGCCGGCTGCAAAGCCAGGTTTGAGGCCACCCCGCTGAAGTACCTCGATCCCGCGGCGAAGGCAGCGGAACCGGCGGACCCATCCGCCATCTACACCTGCCCCATGCACCCGGAAATCCGTCAACAGGGCCCCGGCTCCTGCCTCATCTGCGGCATGGCGCTGGAACCGTTGACGATCACTGCCGACTCCGGTCCCAATCCCGAACTCGCCGGCATGACGCGAAGATTCTGGGTGGGTCTTGTGCTGGCGATTCCCGTCCTCGCCCTCGAGATGGGCGGCCACCTCACCGGTCTCACCATGCAGCTTGGCCAGCAGACATCGAACTGGATTCAATTGCTGCTCGCCACACCCGTCGTGCTGTGGGCAGGCTGGCCGTTCTTCGTGCGCGGCTACCAGTCTCTGCTGACCCGCAATCTCAACATGTTCACCCTGATCGCCATGGGCACCGGCGTTGCCTGGGCCTACAGCGTCGTGGCCACCGCGCTGCCCGGCATTTTTCCACAAGCCTTCCGCCAGCACGATGCCTCCGTCGCAGTTTATTTCGAAGCCGCCGCCATCATCACGGTTCTGGTGTTGCTGGGCCAGGTGCTTGAACTTCGCGCCCGCGACCGGACATCGGGCGCCATCAAGGCCCTTCTGGGTCTCGCGCCGAAAACGGCGCGCCGCATTGATGCCGCTGGGCAAGACGAGGAAATCGCTCTCGATGCCATAGCCTCTGGCGATCTGCTCCGCGTCCGTCCCGGCGAGAGGGTTCCCGTCGACGGCGCGATTACCGAAGGCCGCTCCTCCCTCGATGAATCCATGGTGACGGGCGAGTCGATGCCGGTCACCAAGGAGGCAGGAGCCAAGGTCATCGGCGGCACCCTCAATGCCAGTGGCGGATTCGTCATGCGCGCCGAAAAAGTGGGCAGCGAAACCATGCTGGCCCGCATCGTCCAAATGGTGGCCGATGCCCAGCGGAGCCGCGCACCCATCCAGCGCTTAGCCGATCAGGTCTCCGGCTGGTTCGTGCCCTTAGTCATCGCCGTCGCCGTGCTGGCCTTCATCGCCTGGAGCGTGTGGGGGCCGGAGCCTCGCTTCGCCTATGGCCTTGTATCAGCCGTCGCCGTTCTCATCATCGCCTGCCCTTGCGCTCTGGGCCTGGCCACACCCATGTCGATCATGGTTGGCGTGGGCCGCGGCGCCCAGGCCGGTGTTTTGATCCGAGACGCCGAAGCGCTCGAGCGCATGGAGAAGATCGACACCATCGTCATCGACAAGACCGGCACGCTGACCGAAGGCAAGCCCTCGGTGACCTCGATTGCCGTAACAGAAGGCGGCAATGAAACAGAAATCCTCCGCCTCGCCGCCACCGTCGAACAGGCAAGCGAACACCCCTTGGCAGCCGCCATCGTTGCCGCTGCCAAATCCCGCAACATCGCACTGGGCAAGGTGGAGAAATTCGATGCGCCCTCCGGCAAGGGCGTCACCGGCACCGTGGGCGGCAAGCAGATCGCCATCGGCAATGCAAAATTTCTAACCGAAATGAACATCGCCACCGATGCGATGGAGCCAAAAGCCGGAGCGATGCGAAGCGAGGGCGCCACCGCCGTGTTCGTCGCCATCAACGGCAAGGTGGCGGGCGTTCTCGCCATCGCCGATTCAATCAAGTCAACAACCCCTGAGGCTCTCCGTGCGCTCCGCGAGGCCGGCATCCGCATCATCATGCTCACCGGCGACAACCGCGCCACCGCCGAAGCGATTGCCCGGAAGCTCGGCATCACGGAAATCGAAGCGGATGTGCTGCCCGATCGCAAGGCCGCCATCGTCACCAAGCTGAAATCGGAAGGCCGCATTGTCGCCATGGCGGGCGATGGCGTCAACGATGCCCCCGCCCTCGCCGCCGCCGATGTTGGCATTGCCATGGGCACCGGAACCGATGTCGCCATGGAAAGCGCGGGCGTGACGCTGCTGCGCGGCGATCTCACGGGAATCGTCAAGGCGCGGCGCTTGTCCAAAGCGGTGATGAACAATATCCGGCAGAACCTGTTCTTCGCCTTCATTTACAACGTGGCCGGCGTGCCCGTTGCCGCTGGTGTGCTCTATCCGGTCTTCGGCATCTTGTTGTCTCCCGTGATCGCCGCCGCCGCCATGGCGCTCAGTTCGGTGAGCGTGATTGCCAATGCGCTTCGCCTCCGCTCCCGGCAATTGTAAGGAACGCTATGCTCAACCCAAGGAGATTTCCATGAACCATAAACCCCTTCTCACACTTCTGGCCGCTGGCGCTGCCGTCATCGGCCTTCTGGCGATGTCGCAAACGAACTTGATCGGCCCGGGCGGCAATCCCTCCACCATGGCTGCTGCTGCTTCCGAGTCCACTGCGGCTTACGAAAAAGCCATGGGCGGCATGATGAAAAACATGAAAATGACCTACACCGGCAATGCCGATGTGGATTTCGTCAAGAGCATGATTCCCCACCATCAGGGCGCCATTGACATGGCGAAGGTCGAACTCCAGTTCGGCAAGGATCCGGAAGCGTTGAAGCTCGCCGAAGAAATCGTAAAGGCCCAGGAAAGCGAGATCGCCATGATGAACGGCTGGCTTGAGAAAAATGAGGGAGCGGCCACCGGATCCGATCCGGCTTCGGCGCAGGCCTACGAGAAGGCCATGGGCGACATGATGAAAAACATGCATATGACTTACAGCGGCGATGCCGACGCCGATTTTGTGAAAGGCATGATCCCCCATCATCAGGGCGCCATCGACATGGCCAAGGCCGAACTGCAATTCGGCAAGGACGTCGAAATGCGGAATCTCGCTGAAAGCATCATGGCCGATCAGGAACGCGAGATTGCGCTCATGAAGGACTGGCTCGTCAAAAAGGGAAAATAGCAGGACCTGTCGTTGGGATTTCCGTGGCGGTAAATAAGGCCGGAAATGAATGAACTTGCCGCTTACGGCGGGCTGTTTGCCATAGCCTTCGTCGCGGCGACGATCCTGCCGATGCAGTCAGAAGCGGCCCTTGCGGCGCTGCTCGCGAGCGGCTCCTTCCCGAGTGCGGCGCTGATCGCGGTGGCCAGTCTGGGAAACGTCCTGGGCGCCGTCGTGAACTGGTTTATCGGACGCGGTATCGAACGGTTTCGCGGCCGCTCCTGGTTTCCGGTCAGTCCAGCGAAGCTCGCCCGTGTCACTGACTGGTATCGCCGCTACGGGAGGTGGTCCCTGCTGCTAAGCTGGGCGCCTGTGATGGGTGATCCACTGACGGTCGCGGCGGGCGTCCTTCGCGAGCCCCTGTGGAGCTTTATCGCGATCGTCACAGTGGCGAAAGTCGCGCGCTATCTGGTTGTTGCCGGAGCAACCCTGGGCCTACTCTAGGATCTACGACTACGAAACGCTCCTCTTCTCCTGTTGTTTGCGCCAACCGTACCACGTCAAGCCCTGCGGCTTGTACAGTGACAGCGCCACAGCCTGCCGTCCAATGCCGCGGTCCGCCGTCTTGTTGAGATGACGCTCGCGGGAGTGCGGCCTCCGCGCTGAGCCTCACATGCCAATCAATGACTGGCGAAAACCTTACTTGATCCATCGCCGGCGAAAGCCAGC
>JBKKDI010000015.1:0-7956 GCA_046708645.1 Aestuariivirga sp. | reverse complement strand
GGGCGCTGTGCTACCGGAGGGCTCCGCGCCCATGGCCGTTGCACCAACCGCCCAGATGGGCAAACATCAGGCAAAGACTCTACCCATAACCGGATGAGGGTCGGGGCTCAGGTCATGCAGAACAGTTCGCTCAAAACGTTCGTATCGCCATCCTTTGGCCTTACACAAGTTTTGAGAATGTCCGCTGCAGATGAGATATGCGCTCTTTGGAAATGCTCCCTTGCTGAGATAATACATTCTGCCTCCGCAAAGACCGCAGAATACGATCCTCGAAAAGAGATTGGGATAAGAGAGTCCCTTTCGTCCCATGCCCTTCTGGTGGCGAAGCGATCGTCCCTTTTGTATTTCATGAAAAGTGCTCTCGTCGATAATTCGAGGAAAATAATTGGGAATTGGTTCGCCGACGGGAATGCGTTTTTTCCCCTGCATACGATGAGGCTGAAACTCTCCAAAGAGGGCAGGACACGTTAACATTTTGTCGACGGTTCCTTTTACCCAAACTTTTGTTTTCCCAATGGGAGGCACACGTTCTCGGTTCAGGAGACCGACGATGGCATGACTTCCAAAGCCGGATAGAGCAAGCTTGCAGATTCTTTGAACGATTCTCCCTCGCTCGGGGATTTCAATGAACCGCTTCCCATCTTCATGTGGTTTTAACCAAAGTGGACCCACCCGAGTAAGTCGACGGTCGTGTGCGTGGGCTCGTTTATTCTCCCAAGCCTTTTCCCCCCGATGACTCTTGAGTAAGGATTCTTGGTTGGACCGGCCGAGAGATACGATCGACACGATCAATCCCCCAATGTCAGGAATATTTTGGTCGAGAACAGTGTTTTCTGTAAGGCTGACGATCTTAATGTCTGCAAGGGTGATCATCGCCAGTACGCTAAAACCGGTGAGCGGATCTTGCCGCGTTATCCGGTCAAAAGATTCGACAAGCAGGTATGAGCCACGACTGATACCTCCGGAAGCCGCCTGCCTGATGAAACGACCAAGCTCACCGGTGTCAGAGTTAACACCGCGGAACGCTGAAACCCCCAAATCTTCGATAACGCGATCTTCAGAAAAGTCTAGCCCGTGTTGCTTGGCGTATTTCTTACCGAGCTCTAGCTGTCGCCGCCGACTATCACCGGCGATTTGCTCGGTTGTGGACATGCGAATATAAAGATAGGCAAAAGGTTTTGCTGACGGCATCAACGCCATTTCTGTGGTCATATAACAATCTCAAAAACTAAAAAAACCGGCTAGGCCCGGAGCCTATCCGCTAAACGAAATATATCTTTCGGTATGATTGCATAATACATTCTATCGTCGAGAAAGTCAATGGTTTTTGGCTGGATTTGATCGATACAAAGCGCTTTTTTTCCAATCATTCAGTCCACGGAGTGTTAGCTGAGGCAGCGGAAGGGTCAAGAAATTGTATAACACTGGGTCAAATGGAACACGCCGCTCTACGGGATAGAGGACCATGTCTGGTTCATGAGCTTCCATTGCTTCGCGAAATACGTGAAGGTGGCTTTCTTCCGCGGCGCGTCGCTGCGTCCTCTCCCGCCCGTCGAGTCCAAGCACAAGGACGTGCGCTACTTCCATATCCACGAAGACGACGAACTCGACGAAGCTCAGCTCGCCGCCTGGGTGAAGCAAGCCAGCCAATTGCCCGGCGAACGAATGTGAGCGATAAGTTATTCTGCGTCAGATTAGTAACAGGAGCTTAGATGGCCCGCCCGAATAAATTTGACGGGATGATGCACGAGTTTTGCTCAGGCCTAGGTTGGTGCGGTGGTGGTGTCAAGGATGGCAAGCCGTTGCACGTAACTGACTTCATTCCAGAAACGGGACCGGTTTCTGCGGATGAATTCGTAAGATGGCTTATCATGGCTGATGAAGGTTCCGATCCCGGCCAGTTCGTTTCTTCTGATCTCAGCCGCCAACTAAAAGCGGTGTTCATCAAGCATATGGGCGCGGACATCGTTGATGCCGGCAACCTTTGCTCGGGGTATGACGGTGTGTAGATCCTTCGGAATTTGGCAATCATCGATAGGCTCTGCGCGCCACGCGGTTGCCAAGCCTAGCTAGCAGCTACGGCATCGCTTGCAACCAATGCTGCATGCAGTATATGCCATTGACGTATATCTGCCAATGGCGTATATGCCATAGATGCTTGTTTCTGTCGTCGAAACGGACTCCTACCTGTCCAAGGCGCGGAAAATCATGTCTGAAGCAGAGATGGAAACTGTTGTTTTGATGATTTCAGCGAGTCCCATGGCAGGCGACGTCATTCAGGGAGCCGCTGGATTGAGGAAATTGCGCATTCCGCTGCAAGGACGCGGCAAGCGCGGCGGCGGCAGGGTGATTTATTGGTATTACAACGAGGGCTACCCAGCCATTCTAATGTGGGCTTTTGCAAAGAATGAAGCCGATGATTTGTCGCCCAGCCAGAAAAAGCATCTGGTTAGCGCCTCAGAAGCATTCACGAGACAGTTCAGGAGAGTGAAATGAAAAAGTCCGATTTCGATGGCCTGATCAAGGGACTCAAGGAAGCGAGCGACTTCGTCCGCACCGGGAAGCTGAAAGGCGGACGCATTCACATTCCTCGCGCAATCGATGCCGCTGCCATCCGTGCGAAAGCGGGACTGAGCCAGGCCGCGTTCGCCCGTGAGATCGGCGTCTCTGTCGCGACGCTGAGGAATTGGGAGCAAGGCCGCCGCATGCCGGACGGCCCGGCGCGCGTGTTGCTCACAATGCTGAGCAAAGACCCCAAGATTGTCCGCCGCACACTTAAGCCTGCTGCTTAACAGCCATGAAGAAAACGACACCCACAACAAAGAAGAGCAAGATCGGCTCGAAGGAAGGAAAAGTTGGAGCCTCTCCCTCTCCCTTGATCGATGCGAGAATCAAGGAGCTGATTGGCGGGGCGAGACGCTGGCCCGGGTCCGCAAGCTCATCAGAGAGGCCGACCCTGAAGTGGTCGAGGAGTGGAAGTGGAGAGGGGTTCCGGTGTGGGAGCACGCCGGAATCATCTGCACCGGCGAGACCTACAGAATGCCGTGAAGATGACCTTCGCCAAGGGCGCCTCGCTCAAGGACCCTTCAGGCCTCTTCAACGCGAGCCTCGATGGCAATGTGAGGCGCGCCATCGATTTCCATGAGGCGGCAAGATCGATGAGAAGGCGCTGATTTGCGCCGCCGTGGCGCTGAACACGTCGAAGCAAGCCCCGCTCGCCCCGCCCGCTCCCGGAAAAGAGCAAAGAGCGCTTGAAAGCGCCGGGAAACTGTCTAAATCCGGTGCCCATATCTTTGAACCCGCCAACACATGAAGAGCAGCGGCTTGAAGAAAGATAGAGATACCGAGAAGACCTATACGCTGCCGGAGTTCATCGCGAAGCTTCGCCGCCTCGCGGACTCGTTGGAGATGGGGAAACGCTTCGAAATCGAGATCGCCGGTGAAAGGATATCGGTTCCCGTGCGCGCCACCTACAATATCGAACACGAGCGGGAAGCGGACGAGGAAGAGATCGAGTTCCAGATCAAATGGTCGGCGAATTAGCTTAATGTTGGAGATGTAAAATGGCGAAACAAGCCGCAAAGAACACGATTTGCGTATGGTACGACAAGGACGCCGAAGCCGCGGCCCGCTTTTACGCGGAAACCTTCCCAAACAGCGCGGTGGGCGCCGTTTACCGGGCACCCAGCGACTATCCTGCTGGCAAGGCCGGCGATGTTCTGACGGTGGAATTCACTGTTTGCGGTGTCCCCTGCATCGGGCTCAACGGCGGACCCGAGATGAAGCATAACGAGGCTTTCTCGTTTCAGATCGCAACAGACGATCAGCAGGAGACCGACCGCTACTGGAGCGCAATCGTCGGGAATGGCGGGCAGGAGAGCGTGTGTGGATGGTGTAAGGACAAATGGGGAATTTCATGGCAGATCACGCCACGAGTCTTGATGGAGGCACTCGCAGCCGGCGGCGATGAGGCAAAACGCGCCTTCGACGCGATGATGGACATGAAGAAAATCGAAGTCGCCGCCATCGAGGCGGCCCGGCGCACTGGAGGGGACGCTGCTCGCCTGGCGTCTTAAGAGGTCAAATCCCGAGGGCTGTGGCTAACTTGATCGAGCGGCACGCCGGAAGCGTTCGAACGCCTAATTCGGCGGCGTTTCTCGGCGGCCCGTCACGAGCTCAATTGATAATGACCCAAAACTGTGCCAACCTGCGTTCCGCTCCGATCTTGCAGGACGCTGGCCATGTTCCGATTTATTCAGACCTTGAGTTTGGCCCTATGTATTATAGCCTCGACCGTCAATTCAGCTTGGGCTGACAACTGGGTTCCAAATCCGGCCGATACAGCTGGTTTTTGGTGGATCAACATGGACAGCATTGAGGTGCGTGACGGGCTCACGCACTTTAAGGACGCTCGTAGTTGGTCGAAGGGCGTTCCGCCCCTAGCGAGCACCGACAAGAGCGCAATCAATTGTAAAACGGGAGAATATTTCTGGTGGGCTAAAAGCGAAACCCAATGGGTTAACAAGCACGTAGGCTATGGGTCGCACCCAGGCGATCCCTCATATGACCAATCCGGCGCGCTTCGAACCCTGATCTGCAACCGCTAACTGTGGAGGAACTTAGGGAATAATGTTTCGAAGTCGGTTGGTGCCGCAGCGCTCTTTGCAGCTCTTCCTTATGTCGGCGCCCTGGCGGCAGATTACAAAGTGGATGAAGGGCTCTGGGGGCCAACCGATGCGATTTCGGGCCAGCCTTTCTCAAGATCGCGGCAGGCGACACCGTGACCATATGTCTACAAATGCCCGCCCCACCTTAAGTAGGAGATAGCGTTATGTCGCAGTTACAACGCCGCGAATTCATCATCAAAGGTAGTGCGGCGCTAGCCGCCCTGGCAGTTTTCCAGTCGCGCTTCGCCCAGGCCTTTCCCACCCGCCCGGACGAGACTGTCGTTCCATGGCTGGATCAACCAGCGGAGAATCCTGTTCCGGAGGTAATCAAGACCCAGCTCGTCTGGGAGGATTTGGACTCATGGGTGACGCCCAATGACAAGTTCTTCAGCATCGCGCATTTCGACCGTCCGGTCATCGACGCCAACGCCTGGAAGCTGGAGATCGATGGTCTGGTGAAGAAACCCATGGCGCTGACACTGGCTGACCTGAAGGCGCGGCCGCGCCAGGAGACGGTGTTCACCATGGAATGTTCCGGCAATCATGGCTTCCCCTTCTTTACCGGCGGCATTGGCAACGCACGCTGGGCCGGTACGCCGCTTGCCGCTCTGCTCGAAGAGGCGGGGGTGAAGGAGAACGGCATCGAAGTGGTGTTCTGGGGCGCCGATGCGGGCGACATTGAACTCAAGGACCGCGAACTCACTATGCACCAGAACTTCGCGCGCAGCATGTCTCTCGCCGAGGCCATGAGTCCCAACAATATTCTTTGTTACGAGATGAACGGAGCGGAACTCCCGGCCCCGAATGGTTTTCCGCTGCGGCTTATCGCACCGGGATGGTACGGCATCGCCAGTGTGAAATGGCTGAAACGCATCGAGCTGCGTGACCGGCCTTTCAGGAACAAGTTCATGGCGCGAGACTATGTCACCATTCGCGAGGAAGACCATAACGGCGAGACCGTGTGGGTCGAAACTTCCGTCGGCCGCGCCCTTCTGAAGTCGGCTCCAGCGCGGGTCACACAGAAAGACAAAAGCTACCGGATTACCGGTGCGGCTTGGGGCGCGCCAATCGGCAAGGTGGAAGTGAAGATCGATGACGGTCAGTGGCAACCGGCAACCATCGATCAAAGTGATGAGGCGGAATTCGCTTGGAAGATATGGCATCTCGATTGGGACAATCCAGCACCAGGCGAGCACACGGTGACCTCTCGCGCCACTGACGTGTCAGGGCAAGTCCAACCCGCCATGGACGATCCTTGGATCGCCAAGAAGAAAACCTATTGGGAAAGCAATGGCCAGGTGACGCGCCGCATTAACATCGCCTGAATCACACCATTCATTGGGTGACGATTGCTGTTTGAGTGTAGCGTGACTGCCCAACGTCACCCCTGCGCACCAACTGTGGGAGGAACTCAGTGAATAACGTATCGAAGTTGGTAGCTGCTGCAGCGCTCTTTGCAGCTCTTCCTTATGTCGGCGCCAGGACGCTGGCCATGTTCCGATTTATTCAGTCCTTGAGTCTAGCGCTATGCATCATAGCTTCGACGGCCACTTCAGCTTGGGCTGACAACTGGGTTCAAGATCCGGGCGATACAGCCCATTTTAAGTGGATTGACATGGACAGCATCGAGGTCCGTGACGGGCTCACGCAGTACAAGATCGCTCGTAGTTGGACGACGGGCGTCCCGCCCCTAGCGAATGCCAAGCGAGGCAAGGACGCGATCAATTGTACAACGGGAGAATATTTATTCTGGGCTCAACTAGAAGGCCGCTGGGTTGACAAGCGCGTAGGCTATTCTCATTACACAGCCGATCCGTCATATGATCAATCGGGCGCGGTTCGAACCCTGATCTGCAACCGCTAATGTACTAGGTCATTTACTTGATGTCGTTCTTGGCCGTCCGCCAGTAACGGCGGAAAACTTGTAACGCTGATGGTATCAGGTCCTGAGTAGCGATGCTCAAACGATCGAAGATTCGCGCGGTAGTGGCGCTGAACACGTCGAAGCAAGCCGCTGCACCCTCGTAGACCAAGGAAGTGATGGGCCAGGAGAGTCAGCTTCACAGAGGGTTGAAAAGAGATGACAGACAAGATTGACGCCGGGTTTGCCTGGCAGGTCGGAGTTTGGGATCGGATGGCCGATATCTATCAGCAGGAGATAGATCGCCGTTTTGCACCCGTCGTCGAAAAATTGCTGGATCGCGCGAGGCTCAAACCGGGAGAAGCAGTGCTCGACCTCGGCACCGGGACAGGATCGCTGGCGATTGTGGCCTCCCCCAAGCTAGGCCCAATGGGCCGCATCATGGCAGTCGATATCAGCCCTGAAATGCTCGGCAAGGCGAAGGCACGCATTGCAGCTTACTCCCTCACAAATATAGAGCTCGCAGAAGGGCGCGCAGAGGCGATCCCGGCTCCAGCCGGCAGCTTCGACGCTGTGCTGGCCTCTCTCAGCCTGATGTACGTAATCGATCGAGCGGCAGCGGCGCGAGAGATTGAGCGCGTGATGAGACCAGGCGGGCGCTTCGTCGCAGCTGCGTGGGCTGGCCCCGAGACCGCTGACATCGTGCTTTTCCAGCAGACTGCAGGCAGCTTTGCACCAACCCCTCCTGTCAAAGGAGTGGGCCCTGGGGCTCTTGCGGATCCTGAACCATTTCTAGCGCAGCTCGCAGCCGTTGGACTGACTGCCAGCTGCGAGACGGGGATTACCAGCTTCCAATTTTCGAGTTTTGCCGACGCATGGGCCGCGCTGGCTGGTGTGACGACCGCGACTCTGGAAACCTCAATTCAAGACCAAGCTAAGTCCGCGGTGATCGATCGCATGTGGCGAAAACCATCCTCGCCGAGGGAATTCCGCAATGCGACCCATTTTATCACCGCTACAAAGCCGGAATGACGCACTGTTCGAGCGGATCACGAGCGCCGATTCACGGTGTTTCGCGGGGTCAAAAATACTGCCACGAAAAGCTTGACACCGCCGCAGTCCGCCTCATATAACGCCTACCACTGAGGACGAGGCGTCTCCCGGCGCCACCGATCTCGTGTGAACTCATAAGAACTGGCTCGAAATTGCCGGTACCACCCAAAAGGGGTCCGGTGATTATTTTCGCGTCCGGTACATCTGCCGAAGGGTTACCAAATCCTTCCCGCTGTTTGACATCGTTGAGAAAGAAAGAGAAACGCAGGCGGCGTGTGTCCTGGCGGTTCGGGTGGGTAACCATCTGGACAACCGAAACATCGGTCGTTTGCGTTTAATAGAGTAGCCAAATAGCTTCGATGGAAACATCGAAAT
>JBKKDI010000014.1:0-6508 GCA_046708645.1 Aestuariivirga sp. | reverse complement strand
CCTGTCGATCAAACGCCGGGGGGTGGCGAAGGTTCCTGCCATTTCCAGCGCTTCACGGTAAAGTCAGTCCAAGCTGGCCTGTTGCACCCACCATCGCGGAAATGCGGCTGAAAGTTGCCGTGCAGCGCGGCGCGCGCCATCCGCATCGTGAAATACCCCAAAACACGTGGCGCCCGAGCCGGACATGCGGGCGAAACAAAGGTCACGCTGATTTTCCAGAACCCCGAGTACCTCGGCGATGACGGGAGCGATGGCAATGGCTGGCGCCGTCAGATCGTTGCGCCAGGTTGCTGCATCGGAAAGATCGGCGAGCGGCCCTCCGTGATGCTCGCCGGCGGCGAGCCCGAGTTTCCGGAACACATCTGATGTCTGGACTGCGATCACTGGATTGATCATGACAGCATGGAGCGGTTGGAAATCATTGAGCGGTGTGATGAGTTCGCCCGCGCCTTGCATGCGGGAGGTTTTACCGGCGAGACAGGCGGGGACATCGGCGCCGATCGCCAAGGCGGCCGCGGTGATCTCTTGGTCAACCGTTTCGATACCTGCGGTCCGCAGGAAACCCCGCATGGCGGCGGCCGCATCGGCAGAACCTCCGGCAATCCCCGCGGCCACGGGAAGGTTCTTCGTGACATGCACCGCCATGGGCGGGAGATGCCGGCCACGCGCCTCGGCAATTGCCACCACGGCCGTCCAGGCAGCGAAGATGATGTTGCTCCCGGATGACGGAAGAAAATGTGCGAAGGGACCGGCCGCACTCAGTGCGAATTTTTCCGCGGGCGTGAAATGCAGTTCATCGCCCACATCGGCGAAGGCAACGATGGAATCGATTTCATGATACCCATCGGCGCGGCGGGCCAGAACATGCAGCGCCAAATTGATCTTGGCGGGTGCGAATTCGGTGAAGGGCACAATCATTCGCGGTCGCCTGCCATCCCAAATTGACAAAGGCCCTTCGAGGCCCGCTACGCGGGCACCTCAGGGCGAGGGAACAGAAGTCTTCATGCTGAGGTGCTCACGGCAACGCCGTGAGCCTCGAAGCATCGGCCAAGAGGGCGACCCTACCCGTTGCTCTGATCGGTTGTATTCTGAGCCGGGGTGAGCGGCGCCTCGTCGGGCAGGCCGTTTACCAGCTTATCCTCGATGCGCTTCAGATCTTCGGGTTCGGGCTTGTTGTCCTTGGCGTGCTGCCATTGGAATTTGGCCTCGAGCTTGCGGCCGACACGCCAATAGACATCACCCAGATGCTCGCCGATAATGGGATCGGCGGCGAGCAGTTCGACGGCGCGCTCGCAATTCACCAGGGCCTGTTCGTAGTCGCCCAGTTGAAAATAGGCCCAGCCCAGGCTGTCGACGATGTAGCCATCGTTCGGCTTGAGAGCCACCGCCTTCTTGATCATCGCCATCGCTTCCGCGAGATTGATCTTCTTGTCGACCATCGAGTAGCCGAGATAGTTCAAAACCATGGGCTCCTCGGGCGCCAGCTCGAGGGCGCGGCGGAACTGCTTCTCGGCATCCTCCCAGCTCTTCATGCGCTCGTTGGAAATGCCGCTGTAATAAAACACCCGCCAATGGCCAGGCTCTGCCTGGGTGACGGTTGCAATGGCCCGGTCATAGGCTTCCGCCGCCTTGGTGAAATCCTCATTGTTGCGGTGGAGGTTGCCGAGAGTCACCAGCGCGTCATAGTTGCCGGGATCCTGGGCGATCAGCCGGTTCAGCCTGGCCAAGGCTTCGGGCTTGCGTTCGAGGCGCTGGAGATTGATGGCGATTTCCATTTCGGCATTGGCGCGCAGTGCCGAGGTCTCCGGCACTTGCGAATAGGCATCAATCGCTTTTTCGGGGCGTTTCACATCTTCGTAAATGTCGCCAAGCAGCGTGAAGGCGACCGGCCGGTCGGCGTTGAACGAGAGGGCAAGCTGGGCATAGAGGAGACCCACGTCGATGCTCTGTTCGTCGGTCATGGCGGTGGCAAGCGAGAATAGCGCTTCCCCCGCACCCGCACCCGGCGTTGCGATGAGAGAGTCGGACTTTTGCCCGGATTTCACGTTGGCAAGGGCCGCTGCCACCAGGGGATTGTCATCCCCGCCCGCCAGGAAGGCCTCGTAGATTTTCCCGGCCTCCTGGGCGCGGCCGCTGCGTTCGAGAAAATTGCCATAGGCCTGCACCACCCGGAGCGAGGTTCCGGCCTGCTCATAGGCCTTCTTGTAGAAGGCTTCGGCCCTGATGGCATTGCCGAGGTAGTCGGAAATCAAGGCAGCGTGGAAGGATTTGAAATTGCCGAAGCTCTCGTTGCTATCAAGCTTGTCGAGCGCCTTGAGCGCTTTCGGCAGCTCGCCTTCGCCCGCGTGGGACCATGCGGTGAGGAGTGCTGAGGTCAGTTCGCCCACCGGGGTATAGGAGGCTGCGCTAAAATTGCGGCGCGCGTCGCCATAGTGCCGCACGCGGAAGTCGCGCAGGCCCAATACGATACGCGCCATGCGTTGCTGGCTGTTGAAGCCCAGCACCCGTACCGCGAGTTCCTCGGCCATCTCCATATTGCCTTCCGAGAGCTCCAGCAGGAACACACGCTCAATCAGAACCGGATTGCCCGAATCACCTTGCAAGGCGCGTGTCAGGTATTCCGAAGCGACGTCATTGTCGCGCAGTTTGCTGGCGGTGCGCCCGGCCAGATAGCTGCCCGAGAGCGAAGTCTCCCCGGGCGTCTCGGACGCGGTGGCGGCGGAAAAGGCCCAGAACAGGGCAAGAGCGGCAAGGGCAGTACGAGAGAGCAGCATGGCAATCCGTCTCATGGGACGGGCGGCCCCATGCCGCCCGTGGAGCGATTCATCCCCGCAGAATGAGGTTTTTTCGGGATATCCGCAATAGAAAAACGGCGCACCGGAATTACACCCGCGCGCCGCCTGAACTCGCAAGGCCCCCGTTACTGGGTAAGAAGGATCTTGCCTTCGGTCTTGAGTTCCGTGGGTTCCGCGTAACCGGCAGCTGCATAGTCCAGCTCGACATTCAGGATGGCGTTTCCGCTCATCGCGAAGGTGTTGGCGATGATCGGGAAATAGGATGAATCGCCGTTCATGTCGCCATTGGCCCAGATCTTCAAGTTCGCGTTCGGACCATAGTAGGCGCCGTTGATGTTCACGGCGCCGCCGCTCGAGATGTAATCGGTGTTGCCGATGCCGCTGGCGCGGTCGTGGATGATAGCGAAACCTTCATAGTTCGCCGCCTGGCCGACGCCTTCTCCGGTTTTTGGGGCGTTGATGGTGACTTTGGCGCCCGACGTAATGTCGATATTGGAAACGCTGCCGGTCACATAGAAGACCACGCCGACGAGGGCGTTAAGTGTCGAATTCGAATCGACCGTCAGGTCGCCGTCCTTGATGATGTAAAGGCCGGGATTGAGGGTGGCAACGCCGTGGGTCTTGACATCGAGGCCGCCGCAATAGACGCCCGGGTTGAGAGTTGCCGCCGTGTTCTTGACCTGCTTGTTGTTATGGTCGCAGGCACCGACTGTCGGAAGTGTAAGGCTGGCATAGGGATCGAGCTTGGGAGTGCAGCCGTTTTCCGGATTGGGCGTGAAGCCCGACCCATCCCAGCCGCCGACGGCGCAGAAATCTTGCGCTGCCGCCGTAGAGCTACCCCAGGATTTCATCGCTACCGTAGCATTGGAATTGGCCTGCACGGTGCAGACGCTGGCCGTGAAAGCCGAGTCGCCCTGGAAGTAGATGGCCTCCGGTTCGGTCAAATTGGTGGCCAGCAGGCACAGATAGCTGTCGTCGGAGAATGCGGCCTTGGAACTAACCGAGATGTTCGTGGTCTTGCCGCCCTCTTCCAGCACATTGACCAACGAACCCTGAACCTCGGCATTGATGACCACGTCGACGGTGTTGGGGCCAACGACGATCGACGGGCTACCGGCGATCGTGCCATCGCCAAAATTGCTGAGATGCTTGTTCAGGTAGTTTTGGGCGATTGCGGTGCGCTGGGTTATCTGTTGAGAGCTGGTGCCAGAAATATTTTTGCCCGCGGCTGCCGCCAGGGCGGCCGCGTCGGCGACTTGCTGCAGTTCAGTGTCCGCCCGGTCGTTGCGCGAAAAATCGATAGCAACACCCGCTGCGGCGACAAGGGGAATGATCGCCAGGCCCATGAGGACCGCGACAGTGCCGGAGTTATCCCTGGAGAAACGGCTCCAGGTCGCCAAGAACGATTTCTTCATGGTAAACAATTTCATGGCCCCAGGTCCTCTTCCTAGCCGAACTCTAAGCTACGACCTTGCCACCGAACCATTTCCACGGACTTTCTAAATCCGCTCAAGTTGTAACGGCCTGCCCGGCTCGCGCCTGGCGCAAAGGAAACTCTGTGGCAACCTGTAGGAATGGTTAATCCACCCGGCTGGCGGGCTCACATGTTGGGGTAATTCGGCCCTTCGGCCCCTTGCGGCACAACCCAGACAATGTTTTGCGAGGGATCCTTGATGTCGCAGGTTTTGCAGTGGACGCAGTTCTGGTGATTGATCTGGAAGCGCGGGCCTTTTTCTTCTTCGACGATCTCGTAAACACCAGCCGGGCAATAACGCTGGGCCGGCTCCGCCCATAGGGGAAGATTAACGGTGATCGGAATATCCGGATTCTTGAGCTTCAAATGCGGCGGCTCGTCTTCCTCGTGGTTGGTGCCGGAAAAGGCCAAATTGGTCAGCCGGTCGAAAGAGATGACGCCATCAGGCTTCGGATAGTCGAAGGGTTTGCTGTCCTTGGCCGGCTTCAATGTGGCGTAATCGGGCTTCCCGTGCTTCCAAGTGCCAAGGCCTGCGCCGAAGAGCTGGTTAAGCCACATGTCGAGGCCGCCGAGTGCAAGTCCGCCAACGAGGCCGAGCTTCGACCACATGGGCTTTACATTGCGCACCCGTTTCAGGTCGGTGAACACCCATGACTTGCGATAGGCTTCCTCATAGGACGAAAGCTCGTCACCGGTGCGGCCCGCTTGCAGGGCCTCGAAGGCTGCCTCCGCCGCCAGCATGCCGGTCTTCATGGCGTTATGGGTGCCCTTGATGCGCGGCACGTTGACGAAGCCTGCCGAGCAGCCGATCAGCGCACCGCCGGGGAAAAACAATTTCGGGACCGATTGGAAGCCCCCCTCGGTAATGGCGCGGGCGCCATAGGCCACGCGCCTGCCGCCCCGCAAAACCTGCTCGATGAGCGGGTGATGCTTGAAGCGCTGGAATTCCCGGTAGGGATCGAGATAGGGATTGGAATAATTCAGATGCACCACGAACCCTACGGATACGAGGTTGTCCTCGAGGTGGTAGATGAAGCTGCCGCCGCCAGTCTTGGTGCCCAGCGGCCAGCCCATGGTGTGGGTGACCTGGCCCCGGCGATGATTCTCGGGAAGCACTTCCCACAGCTCCTTCATGCCGATGCCGAACTTCTGCGGCTCGCGGCCTTCCGAGAGATTGAATTTCGCAATGATCTCCTTGGCCAGCGATCCACGCACGCCTTCGGCGATGAAAACATATTTGCCGATGAGTTCCATGCCCGGCTGGTAATCGGGCTTGCGGTTGCCATCCTTGGCGATGCCCATGACGCCGGCGACAACACCTTTCACCGAGCCGTCGCCGCGATAGAGCACTTCCGAACAGGCAAAGCCCGGATAGATTTCGACGTCGAGCGCTTCCGCCTCCTTGGCAAGCCATCGGCAAACATTGCCCAGCGAGACGGCATAGTTACCATGGTTGCTCATCAGCGGCGGCATCAGCATGTTGGGAAGGCGGACAGCGCCCTTGGGTCCCAGCACATAGAAACGATCGTCGGTGACCGCAGTATTGAGCGGTGCACCCCTTTCTTTCCAATCGGGGATCAGTTCGTTGAGCGCCACGGGATCGACCACGGCGCCTGAGAGAATATGAGCGCCGACTTCCGCACCTTTTTCTAGGAGACAGACCGACACATCGGGTGATAGCTGCTTCAGGCGGATGGCGGCGGCGAGACCGGCGGGCCCGGCGCCTACGATCACGACATCATATTCCATAGCCTCGCGCGCTACGTCTTCCACAGCCTGTGCTCCCGTCGATGCATTTCCCGGCGGGGCCTGTTATAGTCGGCCAAATTTCGCACACAAGCCGGCATTTCGGACATGAAACACCAACAAAACGGCATGACACCTCGCCAAGCCGCCGCAGCCCTTGCGTGGCTTTCCGACATGGGCGCGGAAGAGATTGTCAGCGAGACGGCGATTGACCGGTTTCAAGTTACGGCCAACCCCTTACCGTCATCCCGGCGAAAGCCGGGACCCATCTCACCGCGTGACGAAATAATCGAGAGTCGTTCTGACCCAACCGTGGGTCCGGGCTTTCGCCGGGATGACGGTGAATTAGGAGCGCTTGATGACATTGCCGCCGCACTGGGCAATCTCGCCTGCCCTCTCAAAAAAACCGCCACCAATCTATGCTTCGCCGACGGCAACCCTCAAGCCCACGTCTTGCTCATCGGCGAAGCCCCGGGGCGCGATGAGGATATCC
>JBKKDI010000013.1:0-5578 GCA_046708645.1 Aestuariivirga sp. | reverse complement strand
CGGCAAGGCCGCCCATCTGGGCCAGCATGGTCTTGAGGCCAGCCAGTTCGTCGTCATAGGCGCGAACAATATGATCGGGCATGGGTATCTCCGTGATGGTTCAGCCGAAACGGCCGGTGATATAATCCTGGGTGCGCTTTTCCTGGGGCGCTGTGAAGACTTCATCGGTGTCGCCGAATTCGACCAGGTGGCCCAAATGGAAAAAGGCGGTGAGTTGTGAGACGCGCGCGGCCTGCTGCATGGAGTGGGTGACAATGACGATGCAGAAGTTCCGGCGCAACTCGTCGATCAGTTCTTCGATGCGGGCGGTGGCGATGGGGTCGAGCGCCGAACAGGGTTCGTCCATGAGGATGACCTCGGGATTGACGGCGATGGCGCGGGCGATGCACAGGCGCTGCTGCTGGCCGCCGGAGAGGCTCGTGCCGGAATGGCTGAGACGGTCTTTCACCTCTTCGAAGAGGCCCGCACGCTTAAGACTGGCCACTACGATTTCCTCCAGGTCGCTCTTGTTCCGGGCCAGCCCGTGAATGCGGGGGCCGTAGGCTACGTTTTCGAAAATCGACTTGGGGAAGGGATTGGGTTTTTGAAACACCATGCCGACGCGGGCGCGAAGCTGCACCACGTCGAGGTCCGGATCATGGATATTTTTGCCGTCGATCAGGATTTGGCCGGTCATGTGGCTCGTGGGGATGGTGTCGTTCATGCGGTTGATGGCCCGCAGGAAGGTCGACTTGCCGCATCCCGAAGGCCCGATGAAGGAGGAAACCGCGCAATCGGGAATATCGATGGTGAGCGACTTGATGGCCGCCTTGCCGCTGTAATAAACATTCACGTCCTTGGCCACGATCTTCACCGGGCGCTCGGCCATGATGCGCGGGCGGGCGGGCGTCACAATTGTCTGGCTCATATCGTTCATGGAACTCACCCCTTTGATCACCAGCGCCGCTCGAAACGCTTGCGCAGATAAATTGCAATGCCATTGAGTCCGAAAAGAACGGTCATCAGCACGATGATGGCGGCGGCGGTGCGCGATTGAAAGGCGATTTCCGGAAGATCCGACCACAGGTATATCTGCACCGGCAGCACCGTCGCAGCCTCGGTGAATCCTCTCGGCACATCGACAATGAAGGCCACCATTCCGATCATCAGCAGTGGCGCGGTTTCGCCGAGGGCGCGCGCCACGCCGAGAATGGTGCCGGTGAGAATGCCGGGCACCGCCAGCGGCAGCATGTGATGAAACACCGCCTGCTGGTGTGAAGCCCCGACCCCAAGGGCTGCCTCCTTGACCGACGGCGGCACCGACTTGAAGGCGGCGCGCGAGGCGATGATGATGGTGGGCAATACGAGGAGCGCCAGCACCAGTCCGCCAACAAGCGTCGCCGAGCGCGGCAGGCCGAAGAAATTAAGGAACACGGCAAGGCCGAGAAGGCCAAAGATGATCGACGGCACGGCAGCAAGATTGTTGATGTTGACTTCGATCACATCGGTGAAGCGGTTCTTGGGGGCGAATTCCTCGAGATAAACGGCTGCCGCCACGCCGAGCGGCAGGCTAAGCAGAAGGGTGACGGCAATGGTGAGAAGCGAGCCCACGAGCGCGCTCTTAAGTCCCGCCAATTCCGCCTCGCGCGAATCGCCCGAGGTGAAAAAGCGCCAGGCAATTCCCTGCTCGATGAGACCGCGATCCCTCAGGGTTTCAAGCCACAGGGCTTCGCGGTCGGACATGCGGCGGCTGGCTTCCGGCGCACTGAAGGTGAGAATATCGTACTGGCCGGCAACGGCTGTATCGAGGGTCTCCGGCTTTGTCAGGGCTTCGGCTGTAACGGTTGCGCCAGTGTTGGCTGTAATCCGGAGCGCCCCACCGTGGGCGCGAACGATCTGGCCCACGGCAAACCCGGTGATGTCTCCAGTCAGGATATAGGTTTCACCCGACGGGGCGATGTGGATCCGGCCCGTCCCCACGGTGCGCGTTACGGCCGTGTCATGGCCCTTGAGATAGAGATCGGCGTCATCCGAGAACAGCACGGGAGCCGTCACTTCTTTGCCAATGAGAGAAGGGTTGGCGATCACCTCGGCGCGGAGATCGTCGGAGGCACCAATCGATAGCAGACCGTTCAATCTCTTCAGATCGCCGCGCGCGGTGACGTTGGGAAATTGACCGCGGAGGGCTTGCTTGACCATGGCCTGGAAGTCGCCCTGCTGGGGTGCGGCCGCATCGACCTTGGCGGGATCGACGGTCACTTTCAAAATCGCGTGGTGTTCGAGAAAGGAGGGCCAGCCCTTTGTCACAATATCGGCCACCAGAAACGCCAAAAACAGCGCAGCAAGACCGAGCGCTATGGCGCCATAGGCGCGAAAGCGCCGCTCGGCGCGATAACGTTTGGCAACCAGGGCCGGATCGCCTTTCTGGAATGTATCAGTCATATTGCTCACGGTATCTCTGGACGATGCGCAGGGCGATGAAGTTGAGCGCCAGGGTGAACAAGAATAGTACGAAACCCAGGGCGAAAGCCGAAAGCGTCTTGGCGGAATCGAATTCCTGATCGCCCACCAAAAGCGTTGCGATCTGGACGGTGATGGTGGTGACGGCGGCCAGGGGATTGAATGTGAGATTGGCGGCAAGGCCCGCCGCCATGACCACGATCATGGTTTCGCCAATGGCACGGGAAATCGCCAGCATGAAGGCCGAGACGATGCCCGGAAGGGCCGCCGGCAGCACCACGCGCCTGATGGTTTCCGATTTCGTGGCGCCCATGGCGTAGGAGCCATCGCGCAACGACTGAGGCACGGCGTTGATGATGTCGTCGGAGAGCGATGAGATCAGCGGCACGATCATCATGCCCATGACGAGGCCCGCGGCGAGTGCCGATTCCGAGGCTACATCGAGGCCGATGGACTGGCCCGCACCACGCACGAGCGGGGCCACCGTCAGGGCCGCAAAAAATCCGAGAACGACCGTCGGCACGCCCGCCAGCATTTCAAGCAGCGGCTTGGCGAGCCCGCGCAGCTTCGGCGAGGCGTATTCCGCCATATAGATGGCCGAGAGCAGGCCCAACGGCCCGGCGACGAGAATGGCGATGAGGGTGATGAGGAGCGTGCCAGCGAGGAGCGGGAGGATGCCGAAGGACGGGGGTTCGGCGGTGGGCGCCCAAACCATGCCAAACAAAAATGAGGCAACGGGTACTTCGCTAAAAAACCTGAGGGATTCGAACAGCACGGAAAAGACGATGCCCGCGGTGGCCAGAACCGCCACGGCGGAGCAGGCTACGAGCAGGGCCATAATAAAGCGCTCGAATACGTTCCTTGCACGGAATAGCGCGGAGATGCGCGGAGCAAGGGCCAGGACCGCTGCCGCACCGGCGAGTGCTGCGGCCAGCGGCACGGCAGGCGATTGGAGACCGGCGGCGAGTGCCGCCAGTATCGCGGCAAAGACAGCGGCCGATAAACCGCCTGCTGCCAGATAAAGGCCGTGATAGGCGGGCAAGGAATGCGGCACGGGGCCGTTTACGACGCGCATGGCTCTGGCCCGCGATTGGCCCAGCAGAAAGGCAGACCCCGCGACCAAAGCAGCGACAAGAATTGCCCAGACAATCATCGCGTGGCCTGCCCCAGAACCAAGACATGTAAATAGAATGGAAGGGCCCGGTACATCCGCGGGCTCCTTCCACCCGCCGTACTACTTCAATTTATCGCCCTTGAGGACTTCAAGTGCTGTGGCGACAGAACGGGTTTTTTCGGCTTGATCCCCCGGAAGGGTGACGAGGCCCTTGTCGGCGAGATAACCGTCGGCACCCAGCGCCTTGTCGGAGACATATTCGGCGATGAATTCCTTCATGCCCGCAACCTTGTCCATGTGCTGCTTCTTGGCATAGACGAAGAGCGGGCGGGCGACCTTGTAGCTGCCGTCGGCAATCGTCTCGTAGGAGGGAGCCACGCCATCAACCTGGACACCCTTGACGGTCGATTCATTCTGTTCAAGGAACGAGAAGCCGAAGATGCCGAGCGCATCCGGGTTGGCCTGCAACTTTTGTACGATGAGATTGTCGTTCTCGCCGGCTTCCACGAAGGCTCCGTCTTCACGCATGGCCTTCCATGTGGCCTCGAACGCCTTGGCGTCGGACTTCTTCAGGTCGGCAAGGGTTTCGAACTTTTCCGCGCCCTTTTCCATAACCAGTTCCATGAAGCTGTCGCGGGTGCCCGAGGTTGGCGGCGGGCCCAGCACTTCGATCTTGACGGCGGGAAGAGAGGGGTCGATCTCACTCCACATCTTGTAGGGATTGGCGACGAGCTTGCCGTTGGCGTCCGGCACTTCCTTGGCCAGCGCCATGAAGATCTGCTGCTTGGTCAAGGCAAAATCCTTGGCGTCCTTGGAGTGGGCGACCGACAAGCCGTCGAACCCTACTTTGATCTCGATGATTTCCGTTACACCGCTCTTATCGCAAGCCTCAAACTCGCTCTTCTTGATCTGGCGCGAGGCATTGGTGAAATCCGGGTGATCGTCGCCGAGGCCGGCGCAGAACAGCTTCATGCCGCCGCCCGTACCGGTCGATTCGACAACGGGAGTTTTCATCCCCGACGATTTGCCGAAGGCTTCAGCAACGGCGGTGGTGAATGGATAAACGGTGGACGATCCGACAATGCGAATCTGGTCACGGGCAAGTGCCGGGCCGGCGAGCAGTGCTAAGGCACTGGCGGCAATGAGAAGGCGTTTCATGTTCGATGTCTCCTGTTGCGAACGGGGCGGAAACTAGGACCCCTACATGAGTGTTATGTGACACTTGGATAACATGATTATGACAACACAAGATATTGATATAATTTAGTTATTTGTGAGACGGAAGGCGGATCGTGAAGGTACTGCCGTGGCCCAGATCGGAGCTGACCTGGAGCCGCCCGCCATGGCGGATGAGAATGTGCTTGACGATGGCGAGGCCAAGGCCGGTTCCACCGCGCAACCGGCTTTCCTGCACGCTGACGCGGTAGAAGCGTTCCGTGAGGCGCGGCATGTGCTCGGCGGCGATGCCCGGGCCACGATCGCGAACGGACAGTTCCACATGGCCGTCGTCGCGGCGTCCCGCAATATCGATCACCTTGCCGTTGCTCGCATATTTCAACGCATTCTCAACGAGATTCTGCACGACCTGAACCAGTTCGTCCCGGTCGCCCGTGACGGTGAGCGATTTCGGCAGTTGAAGTTTCAATTCACACTCTTCGGCCTTCGCCATGCCGGACATGACATCGGCGATATGGCCGGCGTCCTGGACGAGGTCGACCGTGCCGGATGGACGCAAATGAACGTTCATCTCGATCCGCGACAGGGAAAGCAGATCGTCGATCAGACGCTTCATGCGTTCGGCCTGGCTGCGCATGAGGCCGAGAAATTTGTCGCGGGCAACGACATCGTTCTTAGCCGCCCCCATCAGGGTCTCAATGAATCCGGAGAGTGCCGCCAGCGGCGTTCGCAACTCGTGACTGGCATTGGCGACGAAATCGGCCCGCATCCTTTCGATCTGCTGCTCGCGCGTGAGGTCGCGCAGAACGATGACGGCTCCTTGCGCCGCGCCCAGGGGCGCCACATAGG
>JBKKDI010000012.1:0-3697 GCA_046708645.1 Aestuariivirga sp. | reverse complement strand
CGCTTCAGCCTGTTCAACACCTCGTTTGACTCTCGCGCTGGGTGAAGCAAATCCCCGGCAAGGCGAGTGTGAAATCTATTTGCTCCGATCGGAATGACTTCATTTTCTTCGGCGATGGCGCTTCTTTCAGAATCCGAGTGGGAATATGCTGCGCGGGCCGGTACCTCGACACCTTTTGCAACAGGCCAGACTATCACCACCGATCAAGCAAACTTCGATGGCAGAAACGTCTATGGCGGCAGCCAAAAGGGTATTGCGCGAAGGAAGACAATTCCCGTGGGTAGCTTCAAGGCAAACAGCTTTGGTGTGCACGACATGCACGGCAATGTGGTGGAGTGGGCGCAGGACTGCTGGCACACCAACTATGAGGGAGCGCCCGTTGACGGTTCTGCCCGAACCGGTGAGGTTTGCGCGGAATATGCACAGCGAGGCGGCACGTGGAGTTCTGCTCCGAGAAGCGTTCGTTCCGCCGATCGGGACTCCTACGGGCCCGGCCACCGGAATATCCGCATTGGTTTTCGAGTAGCCAGAAACCTATAGGCTGCCACAGCGGTCAACCCACGTAAGGTAATCGTGTGAGTTCGCCCTTGTTTTCAAAACACCTGCGGCTCTTGTTTTTGGCCAGGATTGGGGGCACGAGGTCGACTTGATTGTGGCAGTGTTGGTCGCGGCCGTCTTCAAGCCCTGGCGGTCCACGTTGCTTAGAATCACATTTCCTTGATCATTGGGGCCGATCTTGCTCTCGCAATGCAATTGCGCTTATTTAGATCGGCATGAAACAGATCATCCATCGTTTCATTGTTTTCATCACCATCCTGACGCTCCTCGGCGTCGCTGGCACTGGAGCCGCCCTGGCGGTTTCCGGGGCTTCTCATCCCGTGGTCTTGACCGACGGTATGGATTTTGCAAAGTGCAAGCACGCCGCCGCTACGATGTCGAGTTGCGCTACGAACTTCTGCGGATTTCCCTTAATCCTACCAAGTGTATCTGCTGACTTTCCGGCGGCCGGATCTGCTTATTTTATTGAAGTCCCGATTATGGTTGATCAACACAAGTCACGGCCCTCCATCCGTCCTGCCTAGCACCTCTCAGTTGTAATGATTGCCATAGTAAGTCGCCCTTACGGGTGATCCTTGCTTATTAAAACAATTGGAAGGTTATTCAGCATGCCAGAACCTTGGAACTTTTTATGCTCGCCAAACAACCGCCGGCACGTTATTTCGATGGTGCTGACGATGACGGGAGTAGCGCTTCTCCCGAGCTCTTCTTCGATTAGTCTCGCAAGCGACGGTGTGGCGGAGAAATTCGACCTTCTCAGCAAGAACGGTAACTCGAACTGTTCGAAAAACTTCCTTGAATCAATCACCCAAATGTCTGCGGGGACGCGTCTGCAGGGGTCTTGCTGCACCGAACTGAACCTTCATCGCTTCCGGGAACAGGTCGAAGGACTTAAGGCTTTCTCGCATTTCCCCGAAATTCCGCCGGACCCCTACGATGTCGAAATGGGGTTAGCGGGGCGTCTCCTCGTTGCCTACGACATGGAGCTTACGACACCACAGCTTGCCATCTATAGCGCCGCCTTGGAAAAATCCGACGAGGGCGGCCCATGCTGTTGCAAATGCTGGCGATGGCACGTCTTCGGCGGGCTTGGAAAACTTCTGATCCGCGACCGAGATTTCGATGCGGACCAAGTCGCCCGAGTGTGGAATCTGTCGGATGACTGCGGCGGCGACTCTCACGCTCATTAAATCTATCTTAAACTCACGGATTGAAGCATGAACATCTTTAGGACGTTTATTTTTGCCGGTGCAGCCGTTGCACTGAGCTTTGCACCCGTATTCGCCGAAACACTAAAGGAGCTTTCCGGGCGTACGCACTATCACGGCATCGCCTTTGCGCGTTCCGGGTCGGCGACGCTCCTGCTCGCCACTCATCACGGCCTGTTTGCCGTCGATAACACCGGCGAGGCCACCCAGGTCTCTCCGATTCAGGACTATATGGGCTTTGCACCCAGTCCCAGCGATCCACTGACCTACTTTGCAAGCGGCCATCCTGCGGGTGGTGGCAACACCGGCTTTCTCAAATCAACTGACGGCGGAGCGACGTGGGCGCAGCTTTCAGCAGGCGTTGGTGGGCCGGTCGATTTTCACCAAATGGATGTGAGCCCGGTCGATCCCAAGACTATCTTCGGCGTTTATGGAGAGCTGCAGGCAAGTCGCGACGGCGGCCGGACTTGGTCTGTGATCGGTCCGGCGCCTGGACAATTGATCTCCATCGCGGCGTCGGGCGTCAAAGCCAATCAAGTTTATGCCGCAACCAAGAACGGGCTTCATGTGAGCATGGATGCAGGGGCAAGCTGGCAGTTGCTTGATTTCGATGGCGAAGTTGTAAGCATGGTGAAAAGAGGTCCGATTGGAACGCTTCTTGCTTTCGTACTCGGACGCGGTTTTTTAAAAACCGGCGAAGATAACCCCAAAGATTGGACCGTCATTGCGAATGACTTTGGCCAGGCCGTTCCATTGCACCTTGCAATGGACCCTGCCGATGACAATCATTTGGCCTTGACGACACAAGCGAACGACGTGCTGGAAAGCCGCGATGGCGGATCTACATGGACGCCGTTCGGTAAGGCGCCGTGAACAAATTCGTCTACACGTCTGGGGCAATATTTGTAGGAGGCGTGATAGGCATTCTGTTGATCACAGGGCCTTATGATCCATTCGATTTGAATGCCGCCGCGCGGATGCAAATTATCAGGGGCCAAGCCTTGTATACTAAGCGATGCGCCAGTTGCCATGGAATGAAGCTGGAAGGTCAGCCAAACTGGCAAACGCGCCTACCGACCGGAAGGATGCCCGCGCCGCCTCATGACGCGACGGGACACAGCTGGCACCATAGCGATGAAGTGCTGCTCGGCCTTACGAAACGGGGCCTCAAACCTTACGCTGGAGAAAATTACGAAAGCGATATGCCGGCCTTCGATTCGATCCTTACCGACGAGCAGATCACCGCAATCTGGGCCTATATCAAGAGTACCTGGCCGAAACGCGAACGCGCATACCAAGAGCGGATTACAAAGCAGTCAAAGGCCCGCGCTGGCAGTGGGTAATAAGGATGCGGCCCGGAACCGTGCCCGGGCCGCCAACCTTGTCGATTTAGCTTAGTCCGAGAAGTTTCAGTGCTTCGTTGAGTGCCGCTTCGGATTCGGCATGCCTACCCGCGTCGTGTTCGGTTTTGCCAGTAGCAACCAGCTCGACGACTTTGGCCTTGGTTGCATCATCAACCGTGGTTGTCTTCAGTGCTTCCTCCGCCTTCAGTATGAGAGCTGGGCATTGACTGGCTAAAACCGGTCCGGCAAGAGCTAGAAGAATTGTTCCCGCTGCGAATATTGACTTGATCATTTTACATTCCTTCGATGTGTTATTAACAAGCGAGATAAAAAAATGAAAACAAGCAGGCTAAAATATGACGCCGACGTCCTGCCTCGGGGTGACTTGATTGATAAGCGCTAGAACGCAGCGACGGGTTCCTTGAACTTTATAGCCAGCCTGGCGGACAACACCTGCGAAACTGGGGCTCCGTCCGGCATGAGAGCCCCACTTGTCTGAAATCGACAGCGGTGGTCATGCCTTGGCTGTTTGTCCGACGCGGCAGACCCGGTCGAGGATGATCGCCAGAATAACGATGGCAAGGCCTG
>JBKKDI010000011.1:0-10125 GCA_046708645.1 Aestuariivirga sp. | reverse complement strand
CATCAATATGGCGTTGCTGGCCTTGAAAAAATTCTCGGCGGCGCCGTTGGCGAGGCAGATGCGCTCCTGCTCGTCGATGACGATCAGGGGATTGGGCAAGGCATCGACGATGGCCCGGGCCAAGGGTACCAGCGGAGGACGCGGTTTTTCTTCCACAGCGGCGGTCATCACGCTGCCTCGCGCAAATCGCAAACCGCGTAGATCTCGCGAAGTCCGCGCGCCACCTCCCGGTTGTCGTCCGTGCGGAGAATCCGGCTTCGCCACTGATTGGCGGTTGCGGCGGCGAGGAATCCGCGTTCTTCCAGACGGGCAATGGCCCAGCCCACGTGCTTGCGGGCGATCCGATTGCCATGGTGGTGGCCGTGATAGGCGATGATGGCCGCGTGGTGCTCCTCCACAATGCGGGCCTCTTCCGCCAACGGGGGCTCGGCAATACCCGATCCTGGATCAAGCTGTTCGGCGATGACGCCGGGCCACCAGGGCCTGCCGTAGGCCGCACGGCCCATCATGATGCCATCAGCACCCGAGGCCCGGAGCATGGCATGGACATCGGCTACGCTGTTTGCATCGCCATTGGCGATCAGGGGAATCGAAATCGCCTCGCGCACCCTGGCGATCGCGGACCAATCGGCGCTGCCCTTGTAAAATTGGCAGCGGGTGCGCCCGTGAACCGTTACCAGGCTGACGCCGGCATCTTCGGCACGGCGCGCCAGCTCCGGCGCATTAAGACTGCCATGGTCCCAGCCCAAGCGCATCTTGAGCGTTACGGGAACTTTTGCCGCCGATACCGTTGCTTTCACCAGCGTCATCGCGTGGTCGAGATCGCGCATCAAGGCCGAGCCGGACAGGCCGCCCGTCACTTGGCGGGCCGGGCAGCCCATGTTGATGTCGATGATGTCCGCGCCCAAATCCCCCGCCAGCCGCGCTCCGGCATCCATCCAGCGCGCTTCGCGGCCCGCAAGCTGGATCACGAAGGGAAAAATCCTTCCCGCCCCCGTGGCGCGCCGCACCATGTCGGGGCGCGAGCGAACCAGTTCCTCGCTTGCCACCATTTCCGATACAACCAAACCAGCACCCTGGGCATGGGCAGCGACGCGGAACGGTTCGTCGGTGACGCCTGACATGGGAGCCAAAAACACGCGGTTGCGGGTCTGGATTGGCCCGATTTTTATGCCCATTTTTTGTGCGATCATTGCGGGTGACTATTTTATCGGCAAACTAGACTTATGCCGCACCGCGTCAAGAGGCTTTCTTGCCGCCAGGGTGCTGGATTGCTAGAGCATTTCCATGACGGTAGCTGCAGTGATCGTGGCCGGCGGATCGGGCCTGCGGGCAGGCGGCGAAACCCCGAAACAATATCGGCTCATTGGCGGAAAGCCGGTGATCTGGTGGACCCTTAAGGTGTTCGCCGAACACTCTGAAATTGCTCATGTGCAGCCCGTCATCGGCGAAGGCCATGAAGAACTGTATGCCCGCGCCACGGAGGGACTCGCCCTCGAGCCGGCCGTGACCGGCGGCGCCACTCGCCAGGATTCATGCCGGGCGGGATTGGAAGCCTTGGCCCGCTACCAGCCAAACAAGGTGCTCATCCACGATGGGGCACGGCCATTCACCTCGCCCGATCTCATCAATCATGTCATTGCCGGGCTGGACCGGCACCGGGCGGTGGTGCCGGGCGTACCGGTTGCGGAGGCTTTGAAATTCGCTCCCGGCGGCATCGTCAAATCCACGATCGATCGCAGCGCCATGTGGACGGCGCAAACGCCGCAGGGTTTCGATTTTGAATCGATACTTGCCGCCCACCGCGACGCCCATGTTTCCGGCACTAACAATCTTACCGACGATGCGGCGGTGGCTGAGCGTGCCGCAATAGAGACCGCCATGATTCCAGGCCGGTTGGACAATCGCAAACTTACAACAACCGAGGATTTGGCAGAAGCGGACCGCGCCATGATGGCAGCACGCCTCGCCGATCTACCCGATATTCGCGTTGGCCAGGGCATCGACATCCATCCTTTCGAAGTGGGTGACGGCATTATTCTGTGTGGAGTCGCCGTTCCCCATGGCCGAAAGCTCAAGGGCCATTCGGACGCGGATGCCGCTATGCACGCACTGACCGATGCAATTTTCGGCGCCATCGGCGAAGGCGATATCGGCACCCACTTTCCGCCGAGCGACATGCGATGGAAGGGCGCGGCCTCCTCGATCTTTCTGCGCAAGGCCGTCGAGTGCGTGCGTCAACGCGGCGGGCTAATCGCCAATGCCGACATCACCATTCTGGCGGAAGCGCCGCGCATTGCCTCGCATATCCCCGCTATGAAAGCGGTTCTGGCCCCCCTCCTCGGGATCGCAGCGGAGCGCATTGCAATTAAGGCCACCACCACGGAACGGCTTGGGGCCATTGGCCGTAAGGAAGGCATCGCCGTTTTCGCTACGGCAACGGTGCGTTTGCCGTGATCTTCGGAGCAGCCCTCACGGCACAGGCCGAAGAACTTCTCGAGACTTGCCGCACCCGCCATCTGAAATTGGCAACCGTCGAAAGTTGTACGGGCGGGCTGGTTGCGGGAGTCATCACATCGATTGCCGGAGCGTCCGATGTTTTTGAGGCCGGCTTTGTTACCTATTCCAATACCGCCAAGACCGCGTTGCTTGGTGTTTCCGCCGCGCTCATTGAATCCTGCGGCGCCGTGAGCGAGGAAACGGCGCGCGCCATGGCCGAGAGAACACTCATGCGCACGGATGCCGATGTCGCTTTGGCCGTGACCGGCATCGCGGGCCCGGGCGGCGGTTCACCGAAAAAACCCGTTGGCCTCGTTCATATCGCGGCGGCACGGCGCGGCGGCTCTACGCTTCACCGGAAGCTAATGCTGGGCGATTTGGGCCGCGCAGAAATACAGCTTCGATCGGTGGCCGAAGTTTTAGCGCTCGGCCTCGCTCAGGCCAGCACCGGCGCCCCATAGAGTTTTCTAGCCCGTTCCTCGAATGCCGTCATGATGCGGCGAACGATAAGATCGAACATGCCGGACAACAGAAATTGCAGGCTCCGGCTTTTTAGCGTGTAATCCACGGTGAAATGGATGTCCGATCCGCCTTTGGCGCGGCCCACTATCTTCCATTCGGATACCAGGGATTTGACCGGGCCCTCGTTCGACGTGGCGGTGACCGTGCAGGCCGCCGGATCGACGATAACGCGGCTTCGTAAGGTGTCGCTGATGCCGAGTTTAGGGTAGGCGAATTGCAGATCGGCGGCGAAGCTCTTCCGGCCACCGGGAAGGGTTGTGACATTGGTGACGGTGGACCGTTTGACCAGAGGTAAAAACGCCGGGTATTCCGCCACGTCGCCGGCAATTCCAAAGATCTGCTCGACCGAATAGGGAACGCTTCGCATCGCGGAGAACTTGGCCATTGATCAGTGCCGCGATTGTTGCGCCCGTGCCGCGCGCAGCCGCGCGAAATCACTGCCCGCGTGGTGGGATGAACGGGTGAGCGGGCTTGAGGCCACCATCAAAAACCCCTTGGCATAGGCGATTGTTTCGTAGCTCTTGAATTCTTCCGGCGTCACGAACCCGTCGATGGCCGCATGTTTGCGGGTTGGCTGGAGATACTGGCCGATGGTGATGAAATCGATATTGGCGGAGCGCATGTCGTCCATCACCTGCATGACCTGGTCGCGGGTTTCGCCCAAGCCTACCATGATGCCGGACTTGGTGAACATGGTGGCGTCGAGTTCCTTCACCCGCTGCAACAGGCGGAGTGAATGGAAATAGCGGGCACCCGGCCTGATCCTGAGATAAAGCGACGGCACCGTTTCAAGATTGTGGTTGAAAACATCGGGGCGCGCCTCGACAACTTTTTCGAGCGCGCCCTCTTTCTTGAGAAAGTCGGGGGTGAGCACCTCGATGGTCGTCACCGGCGAGACCGCGCGAATTGCCCGGATGGTGCGGGCGAAATGTTCCGCTCCGCCGTCATCGAGATCGTCGCGGTCCACCGACGTGATGACCGAATGGGAAAGCGACATACGAGTCACCGCATCCGCGATTTTTTGAGGCTCGTCCGCCGCCAGTGGGCCGGGAAGGCCGGTTTTCACATTGCAGAAGGCGCACGCCCTTGTGCAGGTGTCGCCCATGAGCATGAAGGTCGCGTGCTTCTTCGACCAGCATTCGCCGATGTTAGGGCAGCCCGCTTCTTCACAGACGGTGACGAGATTATTGTCGCGGACGATCTTCCGTGTTTCGTTGTAGACGGCGGAGCCCGGCGCTTTCACCCGGATCCATTCCGGTTTGCGCAACAGGGGTGTATCGGCCTTGCGGGCCTTTTCCGGATGACGCAGCCGGGCTCCGATTAGCGTGTCGACCAGTGTGACCATTTACCTATGCGGTGGATCCCTTCACGGCGCGGTAGCCCCAGATCAGGATACAGGCGCCAATAACGGCCACGATGAGCTGGCCGACAATGCCGCCGAGGCTTACTCCCATCAGACCAAGCAGGAAGTTGCCAAGCACGGCGCCGACAATTCCCAGTACGATATTGAGGAGAAGACCCGTATTGAAGTTCATCACCTTTTCGGCAATCCACCCGGCAAGAGCGCCGAGAATGATCGAGATAACCCAGCCATAACCTTCCATGCCTATTCCCTCCATTGAGTTGTTTCTACGTTACGCAACTCACGCCCTGCTGCCTCTCAGCATCTTTACGACCACGATCAGAATTACTGCGCCAACGACGGCGACCAGGAGATTGCCCCAAAACCATCCCTCGAACACTTCGCCCAGGCGAAGACCGAGCGCATTCGCCAGGAAGGCGCCGATAAAGGCGCCGATGATGCCGGTGACGATATTGAGGATCAGGCCCATGTCGGACTTGGTCAGCTTTTCGGCAATCCAGCCGGCAAGGCCGCCGATCAGCAGCGTGCCGAAAAAACCGACGCCGCCGCCCAAGTCCATAAGGTTGTTCATGTCCGCTCCTTTGAGTCGAATAGTCAGCCGCGCAAAGATATGACCCAGCCTTTACCGGCCTTCAAGCAAAAACGCTACATGTGGATGACACGGCCAAAGGCATCCAGCACGCTTTCATGCATCATTTCCGATAGGGTCGGATGCGGGAAAACCGTGTGCATCAACTCTTCCTCGGTGGTTTCGAGGCCCATGGCGATGGCGTATCCCTGAATAAGCTCGGTCACTTCCGCGCCCACCATGTGGGCTCCCAGGAGGCGGCCGGTCTTGGCGTCGAAGATGGTCTTGACCAGGCCCTGGTCTTCTCCCAGCGCTATGGCCTTGCCGTTGGCAAGGAAGGGGAAGCGGCCGATCTTCAGCTCATAACCCGCAGCCTTCGCCTTGGCTTCGGTGAGACCGACGGAGGCCACCTGCGGGTGGCAATAGGTGCAGCCGGGAATCTGCTCCTTCTTCATTGGGTGAGGGTCGAGGCCCTTGATCTTTTCCACGCAGATGACGCCCTCATGCTCGGCCTTGTGGGCGAGCATCGGCGGCCCGGCGACATCGCCGATGGCGTAAAGCCCCGCCACATTGGTGCGGCCGAAGCCGTCGATGACGATGGAGCCTTTGTCGGTTTTGACGCCGAGTGCCTCGAGTCCAAGGTTTTCGATGTTGCCGGTAACGCCGACGGCGGAGATGACGCGATCGGCGGTGATGCTGGACGTCGTGCCCCCCTGCTCTATCGCCGCGGTGACGTTGTTCGCACCTTTCTTCAGTCCACTGACTTTCGCGCCCGTCTTGATCTTGAGGCCAAATTTCTCAAGCTGCTTCTGGGCGGCCTTGGCGATCTCGGAATCTTCCACCGGCATGATCTGGTCGACGATTTCAACTACGGTCACATCGACACCCATCGCATTGTAGAAGGAGGCGAATTCGATGCCGATGGCGCCGGAGCCCACGACCAGCAGCGATTTCGGCATGGCGGGCGGGACCATGGCTTCGAAATAGGTCCACACGAGCTTGCCGTCGGGCTCGAGCCCCGGCAGCACACGGGGCCTGGCGCCGGTTGCAATGATGATGTGTTTGGCGGTGTAGGTTCCGGGGCCGAGGGCGCCCTTGGGTTCGGGGTGCTGTGGCTGCATCGGGGCTTTGGCGGACTTGGCCACAATCACTTCGCCGAGTTTCGAGAGCTTGGCCTCACCCCAGATAATCTGCACTTTGTTCTTTTTGAGCAGGCCGGTGACACCCGTGTTGAGCCGGCCCGACACGGCGCGCGAGCGCTGCACCACGGCTTTGGCGTCGAAGGAAATTTTCTCCGCCGTCAGACCGTAGTCCTTGGCATGTTTCATGTAGTGATAGATTTCCGCCGAACGCAGCAGCGCCTTGGTCGGGATACAGCCCCAGTTCAGGCAGATGCCGCCCAGATGCTCACGCTCGACAATTGCCGTCTTGAAGCCGAGCTGTGCGGCGCGGATCGCGGTTACGTAACCGCCGGGGCCGGAACCGATGATGATGATGTCGAATTGCGTGTCGGGCATGATTCATCCCCAAGGTTTTGTCATTGCCGGACTTGTCCCGGCAACCCATCGAGCAAATGACGCGCCATTGCCCCTATTGCTCCATGGGTCCCGGAACAAGTCCGGGGATGACAGTTGTTGGAAGCATCACCAGCATTCTCACACCAGCATCAATCCGGGATCTTCGATATAGGTCTTGAACGCAGCGAGCAGTTCGGCACCCAGCGCGCCATCGACGCAGCGGTGATCGGTGGAGAGCGTGACGCTCATCTGCTGCTCGATGACGATGGCGTCCTCGCGCACCACGGCGCGGCGTTCGCCGCTGCCTACGGCGAGGATCGTGGCATGGGGCGGGTTGATGACGGCGGCGAAATTCTTCACTCCCATCATGCCGAGGTTGGAGACAGCGGTCGAACCACCCTGGTATTCCTCGGGCTTCAGCTTCCGCACGCGGGCGCGGGCGGCGTAATCCTTCATCTCGATTGAAATCTGCGAGAGGCCCTTGGTCTCCGCCTTGCGGACGATGGGCGTGATCAAGCCACCGGGGATCGACACGGCGACGCCGATATCGGCGTGGTGGTGTTTCACCATGGCCGCTTCGGTCCAGGAGACATTGGCCTCGGGCACCTTGATGAGCGCCATGGCCAAGGCCTTGATGATGACGTCGTTGACCGAGACTTTCCAGGCGGGCTTGCCTTCCTTGTCTTTCGGCGCTTGCAAATTGAGGCGCTCGCGGAAAGCCAGTAGATTGCCGATGGCACAGTCGACGGTCATGTAAAAATGCGGAATCGTCTGCTTCGACTCGATCAGGCGGCGGGCGATGATCTTGCGCATGGCGTCGTGGGGTACGAGTTCGAAAGTGCCGGGGTCGAAAAGTTTGAGGACCGCGTCATCGGACATGGGTTGGGCCAGGGCGGTGGACTTGGCGGGAGGCGCGGCACCGGGCTTGGCGTTCTCCACATCCTTCAGCACGACGCGGCCATGGGGGCCGGAACCTTTCAAAGCCGAGAGATCGAGGCCCTTTTGTTTGGCGATGCGCTTGGCGAGAGGGGACGCGAAGATGCGGGAGGCGTTGGTGCGCGGAGCGATGTCGCCCTTCGAGGCCGCCTGCGGCGGCACCTCAGGGTGAGGGCTATTGGAAACAACCGCTGACTTCTTGCTATCATCCTGAGGGCTACTGGGGACGCCCTCTGATTTTTTTCTCTCATCCTGAGGTGCCCGCGGAACGTGGGCCTCGAAGGATATATCCCCCGCTTTCTCCCCCTCGCCGAGGATCACAGCAATCGGCGTATTTACCGCCACATCGTCGGTGCCATCGGCGATCAGGATTTTGCCGAGTGTGCCCTCATCGACGGCTTCCACTTCCATGGTCGCCTTGTCGGTTTCGATCTCGGCGAGAATGTCGCCCGATTTAACCTGGTCGCCCTCCTTCTTGAGCCACTTGGCGAGCTTGCCCTTTTCCATGGTGGGCGACAGGGCGGGCATGAGGATGTTGGTGGGCATGGGCCGCGCTCCTCACACGTACAGGACGGATTTTGCCGCCGCGACGACTTCATCGGCATTGGGCAGCGCCAGTTTTTCGAGATTGGCGGCATAGGGCATGGGAACGTCCTTGCCGGCGACGCGGGCCACGGGCGCATCGAGATAGTCGAAGGCTTGGGTCATCACCTGTGCGGCGATTTCGGAGGTGACGGAGAATTGCGGGAAACCTTCTTCGACGGCGACTCAGCGGCTGGTTTTCATCACGCTTTCGATGACGGAGGCGATGTCCATGGGGCGGAAGGTGCGGAGGTCGATCACTTCAGCCTCGATGCCTTCGGCGAGCAACTTGTCGGCAGCGGCGAGCGCAGAGGTCATGCCGATGCCGAAGGCGACGATGGTGACGTGCTTGCCGGCGCGCGCCACACGGGCCTTGCCGATGGGCACGATCCAGTCGTCGAGCTTTGGGACCTCGAAACTCTTGCCATAGAGAATTTCATTCTCGAGGAAGATCACCGGATTGGGATCGCGGATCGCCGCCTTCATCAGGCCTTTGGCGTCGGCGGCGGAATAGGGCGCGACCACCTTAAGGCCGGGGATCTGTGAAAACCAGGCGGCATAATCCTGGCTGTGCTGGGCGGCCACGCGGGCGGCAGCGCCGTTGGGTCCGCGGAATACGATGGGACAGCCCATCTGGCCGCCGGACATATAAAGCGTCTTGGCTGCGGAGTTGATGATCTGGTCCATCGCCTGCATGGCGAAATTGAAGGTCATGAATTCGACAATGGGTTTGAGGCCGGCGAAGGCAGCGCCGATGGCAACGCCGGTGAAGCCGTGCTCGGTAATCGGCGTGTCGATGACGCGTGCCGGGCCAAACTCCTCGAGCATGCCTTGCGAGATTTTATAGGCGCCCTGGTATTCGCCCACTTCCTCACCCATCAGGAAGACGTCCTTGTCGCGGCGCATTTCCTCGGACATGGCCTCGCGGATCGCTTCGCGGACGGTCATGATCACCATCTCGGTGCCTTCGGGGATTGCGGGGTCTTTTGCAGCCACCCCCTCATCCGTCGTGCTGCGCACGCCACCTTCTCCCGCGAGGGGAGAAGGGGAAGATGCAGTGACACTCTTTTCCTCCCCGCTCGCGGGGGAGGTGTCAGCGCGAAGCGCTGACGGAGAGGGGGCTGCATCAGCTTCACCGATCACCGCAATCGGCGTATTCACTTTCACATTCTCAGTGCCCGCAGGAACAAGGATGGCGGAGAGCGGGCCTTCGTCGACGGCTTCCACTTCCATGGTCGCCTTGTCCGTCTCAATCTCGGCGATGACGTCGCCGGATTTCACATTGTCACCGACGTTCTTGAGCCATTTGGCGAGCTTGCCCTCTTCCATGGTGGGCGACAGTGCTGGCATGAGGACGTTAGGCATCGGCTTTCCCCTCACGCGGTCTTGTAGATGTCGGTGTAGAGCTCCGAGGCATCGGGCTCGGGACTGCCCTGGGCGAATTCGGCGGCTTCCGTCACGACGGCGCGGATTTCGGAGTCGATTTTCTTGAGTTCCTCTTCCGTGGCAAATCCCGCCTTGATGACGCGGGCCTTCACCTGTTCGATCGGATCATGCTCCTCGCGCATCTTCTGGACCTCTTCCTTGGCGCGATATTTGGCCGGGTCCGACATGGAATGGCCGCGATAGCGATAGGTGATCATCTCGAGAATGTATGGCCCCTGGCCGGCGCGGCCGTGTTCAATGGCCTTGTCGCCCGCCGCCTTGACAGCGCGAACATCCATGCCATCCACCTGCTCTGAGGGAATGCCGAAAGCTGCCCCGCGCTCGCCGAGGTGTTCCGACAGGGCGGTGGAACGGGGCGCCGCCGTGCCCATGGCGTAGCGGTTGTTCTCGATTACGAAAATGACCGGCAGTTTCCAGATCGAGGCAATGTTGAAGGTTTCGTAGACCTGGCCCTGGTTCGCCGCACCGTCGCCAAAATATGTGACGGAGACATGGTCGTTGCCGCGATATTTGTTGGCGAAGGCAAGTCCCGCTCCCAGCGGCACTTGGGCTGCGACGATGCCATGTCCGCCGAAGAACTGCTTGTCGCGGCTGAACATATGCATGGAGCCGCCCTTGCCCTTGGAATAGCCGCTGTGCCGGCCGGTCAGTTCCGCCATGACGCCCTTGGGGTCCATGCCGCAAGCCAGCAT
>JBKKDI010000010.1:0-3093 GCA_046708645.1 Aestuariivirga sp. | reverse complement strand
CCCTCGAGCCCGCGCACGCCTTGGCCCATGTCATGAAGCTTGCACCCACGAAGCCGAAAGACCACCTGATGGTCATGAACATGTGCGGCCGCGGCGACAAGGACATCTTCACCGTCGCCGATATTCTGGGCGTGAAGCTATGAATTGACCCGATAACTACATTGTAATACAATGTAGTTAAAGGAGATCCGAAATGGCCACCGTCCCATTTTCCATGCGTCTCGATGAGGATGTGAAAACCCGCCTCAAGAAGCAAGCGGCCCGCGAAGAGAGGTCGGCGGGCTATCTGGCTCAACTCGCTATCCAAAACCTTCTCGAAGAAAGAGAATACTTCTACGAACAAATGGATTTGGCGATTGCCGAGGCGGACAAGGGAGTCTTTATCTCCGGGGAAGCAGTGCACCGCTGGATCGAATCCTGGGGAACCGAAAACGAGTTGCCTCTACCCGAGCCGGATATTTTTCCCGACAGCAAGACTTAGCCTGAATGCAGGTGAAGTATCTCAAGTCCACCATCCCGGACTTCCGCTGGTGGAGCCTGTACTACGGCAAAGTGTTTCCGCAAGGACGCCCCGGTGCCGGCGCCAGCTACTTGAACATCGTCAACTTACTGGAACAGAATCCCTACATCGGGGCTCCGGTCGAGGAACGCGACCTTCGGCGCCTGCCAATTCCCAACACCCCATTCGTGATCGTCTATCGCATTCGGCAGAATCGGTTGGAGATCGTCAGATTGTGGGACTCGCGGCAGAAACCAAGCTATGGATTGAAAAAAGCGAAAGACCCATGACCGCGCGCATCGACCGCCGTTTTGCCGAGCTCAAACGCGAAGGCCGTGCAGCACTTGTTGCCTTCGTGACGGCGGGCGATCCCGATTTTGAAACCTCGCTCAAGATCATCAAGGGCCTGCCCGCGGCAGGAGCGGACGTCATCGAATTCGGCATGCCCTTCACCGATCCCATGGCTGATGGACCGGCCATCCAGGCAGCGGGATTGCGCGCCCTCCAGGGCGGGCAGACCATGAAGAAGACGCTGGCCATGGTCTCCGCCTTTCGCAAAGGCGATGCCAACACGCCCGTCGTGCTCATGGGCTATTACAATCCGATTTATGTCTATGGCGTCCCCAAGTTCCTGAAAGATGCCAAGGCCGCCGGTGTCGATGGCCTGATCGTCGTCGATCTGCCGCCGGAGGAAGACGATGAACTCTGCCTCCCCGCCATGAACGCCGATCTCAACTTCATCCGTCTTGCCACGCCGACGACGGATGACAAGCGCGCGCCGAAGGTTTTCAAGAACACCTCAGGCTTCGTCTATTACGTCTCGGTGCTCGGCATCACCGGCACCAAGGCGCCGGATCTCAAAAGCGTCAAGGCCAATGTCAACCGCCTGAGGAAACACACGTCGCTCCCCATCGCCGTTGGCTTCGGCGTCAAGACCGCAAAACAGGCCCGCGCCATTGCCGAGGATGCCGATGGTGTCGTCGTCGGCTCCGCCCTCGTCAGTGCCGTGAAAGACAGCCTCACAAAAGCTGGCAAACCAACCTCCAAAACGGTAAAAGCGGTGCACACCCTGGTCAGCGATATCGCCAGCGGCTTGAGGAACCACCCTTGAACTGGATCAAGAATTTCGTCCGCCCGAAAATCCGCTCGATCCTCGGCGTCAAGCGCGAGGTTCCCGAGAACATGTGGATCAAGGACCCGGATTCGGGCCAGATGGTCTTCTACAAGGATCTCGAGGCCAACCAGTTCGTCATCCCCGGTTCCGGCTATCACATGCGCATGGCCCCGGAGGTCCGCCTTCAATCCATGTTCGATAACGGCGCCTACGAAAAGATCGCCATGCCCGCGGCACCGCACGATCCTCTCAAATTCCGCGATGAGCGCAAATATGCCGACCGCCTGAAGGAAGCCCGCCAGAAAACCGGCGCCGAGGATGCCATTCTCGCCGGCCACGGCACGCTCGATGAATTGCCCATCGTCATCGCCGTCCAGGATTTCGCCTTCATGGGCGGCTCGCTGGGAATGGCGGCGGGCGAAGCCATCATCGCCGCCATGCGCGCCGCGGTGGCGCGCAAGACTCCCTTCGTCTTCTTCGTCTCCTCCGGCGGCGCCCGCATGCAGGAGGGCGTGCTCTCGCTCATGCAATTGCCGCGCACCACGGTGGCCGTGCAGGAACTCCGCCTCGCCAAGCTCCCCTATATCGTGGTCCTCACCCATCCGACGACGGGCGGCGTCACCGCCTCCTATGCCATGCTCGGTGACATCCAGATTTCCGAGCCGGGCGCGCTCATCGGTTTCGCCGGCCAGCGCGTCATCGAACAGACGATCCGCGAGAAGCTGCCCGCCGGTTTCCAGCGCGCCGAATATCTCGAAGAACACGGCATGGTGGATATGGTGGTGCATCGCCACCAGATGCGCGAGACCGTAAGCCGCATCGCCCGCATGCTGATGAAAGCGCCGGAGCTTCCGGCGCTCAATGGCGCAGCGCTGGTTCCCGCCGAACAAGCCGAAGCCGCGCAATAATCTCCCTCCCCCTTGCGGGGAGGGATTAAGGGTGGGGGTCGCTCCGGCCTTTCAAGCAATCCAACGAACATTCTCTTCTGCTAAACCACCAGACCCCCACCCCTACCCCTCCCCGCAAGGGGGAGGGAGAAAACGGAGACTTTCCCCTTGCCCCCAAGCGACGCCATCCTGACGCGGCTTCTCACGCTGCATCCCAAGATCATCGATTTGAGCCTCGAGCGCATGTGGCGCATCCTCGAGCGCTTGGGCCAACCGCACACAAAAGTGCCGCCGGTCATCCATGTGGCGGGCACCAACGGCAAGGGCTCGACGGTCGCCATCCTCCGCGCCATTCTCGAGGCGGCCCGCCTCAAGGTCCATTGCTACACCTCGCCCCATCTGGTGAAGTTCCACGAGCGCATCCGCCTCTCCGGCGAACTCATCGCCGAAGACGCTCTCACAGCCCTCCTGGAAGAATGCGAGCAGGCCAACGAAGGCCACGCCATCACCTTCTTCGAGATCACCACGGCGGCGGCTTTCTTGGCCTTCGCGCGCGCGCCCGCCGATTATCTCATTCTCGAAGTGGGCCTGGG
>JBKKDI010000009.1:0-10255 GCA_046708645.1 Aestuariivirga sp. | reverse complement strand
GGTGTTCCGTCTGGTCAGGCGCCTGCGCGAAGAGCTCAAGGTGAACACCACCTGCGGCGCCTCCAACGTGTCCTTCGGCATGCCGAACCGGCGCGCTCTCACCGGCTATTTCCTGGCGATGGCGGCGAGCCACGGCATGACGTCCGCCATCATGAACCCGCTGCATGATGAAGACATGCACGCCATCTACGGGGCGAACGTGCTCAACGGCACCGACAAGCATTGCAAATTCTGGACGAACCGATTCCGCGAAATGACCGCCGCCCCGTCGAAAGCCGCGCAGGCCGCAGGCGAGATTTCTTCGAACGAAGATATCGAAGCCCGCCGGAAGGCCCGCGAGGAGAGAAGGCGGAGGGTATAATAAAATCCTCATGCTGAGGTGCGAGCGTAAGCGAGCCTCGAAGCAACGGACATGGTATGCTCTGCGCCAGACCCTTCGAGGCATCGCCTGCGGCGAAGCACCTCAGGGTGAAGGAATTAAAAATGACCACCGCCGAACCCCTTATCGTCTTCACCCCTTCCGGCAAGCGCGGCCGCTTTCCGCTGGGAACGCCGGTGCTGCAGGCGGCGCGGTCGCTTGGCGTCGATATCGACTCGGTGTGCGGCGGCAGGGCGATCTGCGGGCGCTGCCAGGTCAACGTGGGCGAGGGTGATTTCGCCAAGCACGGCATCAAGTCATCGGTCACGCATCTTTCCGAATTCTCCAACACCGAAGAACGCTACAAAAGATTGCGCAGCCTGAGCCCCGGCCGCAGGCTTTCCTGCCAGACCAAGCTCCTGGGCGATGTTGTCATCGATGTTCCGCCCGAATCCCAGGTTCACAAGCAGATTGTCCGCAAGGAAGCCGACACCCGCGTCATCGAACTCGATCCCGTAACGAGGCTCTGCTTCATCGAGGTGGAAGAGCCGGACATGCACAAGCCATCCTCCGATCTCGAACGCGTCTATCGCGCCCTGAAGGAGCAGTGGCAGATCGAAAATCTCTCCTGCGATCTCTCGATCATTGCCGACTTGCAGAAGACACTGCGCAAGGGCGAATGGAAGATCACGGCGGCGGTCTATTCACGCGCGCCGGGCGGCGGCAATCGCCTTGCCGCCATCTGGCCCGGCTTTCATGACAAATTGTTCGGCCTTGCCATCGATGTGGGGTCGACCACTATCGCAGCACACCTCACCAATCTTTCAACCGGCGAGATCGCCGCCTCCGCCGGGCTGATGAATCCGCAGATCCGCTTCGGCGAAGATTTGATGAGCCGGGTTTCCTATGTGATGATGAATCCCGGCGGTGAGAAGGAAATGACCGCCGCCGTGCGAGAGGCGCTCAACACGCTGTCGATGCAGGTTGCAACGCAAGCCGGAATCGAGCTCAGCGACATTCTGGAAGTCGTCCTCGTCGGCAACCCGGTCATGCACCATCTTTTCCTCGGCATCGATCCCGTTGAATTGGGCGGTGCTCCCTTCGCGCTGGCGACGGGCTTGCCCATTACGATTCCGGCACGCGAGCTGGACCTCAAACTCAATCCCGGCGCCTGGGCCTATATACTGCCCTGCATCGCGGGCCACGTGGGCGCCGATACGGCAGGCATGGTGCTGTCCGAGGCGCCGCACGAGTCGGATCAGATCATGCTGGCGGTGGATGTCGGCACCAACGCCGAAATCGTGCTGGGCTCGAAGGCGCGGCTGCTCGCCTGCTCATCCCCCACCGGCCCCGCGTTCGAAGGCGCGCAAATTTCTTGCGGCCAGCGCGCCGCCCCCGGAGCCATAGAGCGCATCCGCATTAATTCCGAAACGCTGGAGCCCCGCTACAGGGTCATTGGCTCGGACAAATGGTCGGATGAGGAAGGGTTCGAGGAAGCGATTGCGCAGACCGGCGTCACCGGAATTTGCGGGTCCGGCATCATCGAAGTGATCGCGGAAATGTATCTCGCCGGCATCATCAATCAGGATGGCCAGGTTGATGGCGCGCTGGCGGCGCGAAACCCGCGCGTCGAACCCTACAAGCGCACCTTCAACTATCTGGTGCGCGATGGCGAGCCCCGCATCCAGATCACCCAGAATGATGTCCGCGCCATCCAGCTCGCCAAGGCGGCCCTCTATGCCGGGGTGCGCCTGCTGATGGACAAGCTTGAAATCGATCAGGTGGGCAAGATCCGCCTTGCCGGCGCTTTCGGCAGCCATATCGATGTCAAATACGCGATGATCCTGGGGCTCATCCCGGACTGTGATCTCGCCCATGTGCAATCGGCGGGCAATGCCGCGGGTACGGGTGCCCGGATCGCGCTGCTCAATTCCGCCGCGCGCGACGAGATCGAAGCCGTGGTGCGCCGCATCGACAAGATCGAGACAGCGGTTGAACCCAAGTTCCAGCAGCACTTCGTGGAAGCCATGGCCCTTCCCCACAAAACCGCACCCTATCCCAACCTGTCAAAGGTGGTTACCTTCCCCCCGCGCAAGGATGTTCAGACGCCGGACGATTCAGGCGGGGAGAGGCGGAAACGGCGGCGGGGGTAACTACTTTTGCGAGTTACCAATTGCAGATGCCGCATTTTCCCGGATACTTTGGGGCCATTCAAACATGGGTCGTCCCCATTAGCGACATCGCAAGGAAACGTTCAACGCTACAACATATGATTACAGTTTCGCCATCAACATCAACGGATCAAGCGTTGAAGCCGCAAAGCCGAGGCGTTTGTAGAAATGAGCGGCGGTTTCGTCTTTCGCATGGACCAGCAGCGCCCGGATGCCCACGCCCTTGGCCAGTTGCTGCGTTGTCTCCAGCGCGTGTTGCAGCAGCGCGGGGCCGAGGCCGCGGCCCTGAAATTTCACATCGACGGCCAGCCGCCCCATGACGATGATGGGGATCGGTTCCGGCATGTTACGGCGGATGTTGCCGGGCACTGCCGCGTGCTGAATGGCGCCGGCAGATAAACAGTAGAAGGCTACAATCCGTCTCCCAGTGGTGGCGGCATAAGTGCGCGATACGCCGAACAGATGGTTTGGAAGTGCGTGTTTCTGCAGCCAGTCATTGAGGGCAACCACGCCGCAATCGAATTGAGTAGCGTTATCTCCCGCCTCCAGCAGCCGGGGGGCTGCTACTTCCTCCATGGAGAAGGCCGCTTGCGCAGATCACGCAGGAGATCGGTTGATTTTGGCGCTTTGGCGAGCGCCTTCTCAAAGGAGCGGAACTCGTCCGGGTCCAGCACGAACAAGCGCCGGTCGAGAAGCGCGTCGGTGGCGGCGGCGCGCGCACTCTCCAGCATGAATTCGGTGCGCGTCTTGTTGAGCGCCTCGGCGGCGCGGTCGATGAGCTTGCGGTCCTTGGCGCTGACACGGAGACTGAGGGCGGATGAAGCGGGCACGATTTGTAAATCCTGCGTATATGCATTGTATATACGCTTGCCGAGGATCGATGTAAGTACGCCTGGTTAGTTCATCATCTTCCAGATGGCAGCATCGCCGAGTTCATCAATCAGGACAGCATGGGCGGCCAGTTCCGCCGCGGTTAGTCTTTCCGCAAGGGCGCGCGGACGGGCTGCAACTGCGGTTATCTCGATCTCGACGGTAGTCCTGGTTTCAATGGCAGCAAGCAAAAATGCCGTCTGGCGGCCGCCGATCAGTTCGATGTAGACATCGGCCAAAAGTTCCGAGTCAAGCAACGCGCCATGTTTGGAGCGCCGGGAATTGTCGATGCCGTAACGCTTGCACAGGGCATCGAGACTGTTGGGGCCCATGGGATGTTTCTGCCGTGCCAGGTAAAGCGTATCGACGGCCCGGTCCGGCGTGATCGGACCCATGCCCACCCACGCCAATTCGGCATTGATGAAGCCTAAGTCGAAGCTGGCGTTATGAATGACGATGACGGAGTCGGCGATGAATTCGAGGAAATCGCCGGCGATCTTCGAGAACACCGGTTTGTCCTTGAGAAACGCCGTGTTCAAGCCGTGGACGGCCTCGGCTTCCGCGGGCACCGGTCTTTCAGGATTGATATAGGCGTGAAAGGTCCGGCCCGTGGGAACATGATTGACGAGCTCAAGCGCGCCGATCTCGACGACGCGGTGGCCCTGCAAGGGGTCAAGGCCGGTGGTTTCCGTATCGAGGATGATTTCTCTCATGGCCGGCGCTTTGCGTCTTTCTTCAACAGGTCGGCTACAATATCGCGGACGCGTGCCCTAGCGATATCCAAACCCCCCGATGTATCCACAACATAATCGGCTCTCGCCCGTTTTTCCGCATCGGGCATTTGCCGCGCCAGAATAAGTTCCAGCTTCTCCCCGGTCATACTGGGCCGTTCCAGAACCCGTTTCCTCTGGATTTCCGGCGGAGCCGAAACCACCACGACGGCATCGACATCGTTCTCCCGTCCCGTCTCGAACAGCAGGGGAATATCAAGCACGGCGATGCTTTGGCCAGACGCGCGGCATTCTTCAAGAAAGGAGTCCTGCCTCTTCCGCACAAGAGGATGGATGGCTGTTTCCAGGCGTTTCAGGGCATCCGGATTTCCAAGCACGCGATTCGACAATATCTTGCGGTCCACCGCGCCATCGATCACCGCCTCGGGAAATAACCCTCCAACAGCTTCGACCGCGGCTCCGCCCTTTTCGTATTGGCCATGCACCTCCGCATCGCTGTCGAACACCGGAACGCCGAGGGAGCGGAACATTTTCGCCGTTTCGCTCTTGCCCATGGCGATTGAACCGGTGAGGCCCACGACGATCATCGTGCATAACCGGGATCGATGTCGCGGGCTACGAGATCGTAGAGGTCTTCCGTGACCTCCGGCCGTTTGCCAAACCAGAGTTCGAATCCCCTCACCGCCTGATGCAGGAGCATGCCCAATCCGCCAACGGACCGATTGCCGCGCCGTGCCGCGTCGACAATCAGCGGAGTCCGCAAGGGAGAATAAACGATGTCGGTGACGATTGAAGCGGCGGGCAGCCGGGCGAGATCGATTTGGAGCGGCGGCTGGCCCGTCATGCCAAGCGCTGAGGCATTGACCAGCAAGGCGCATTCGGACAGGGCCTTGCTGCGGTCTTCCCATGGCACGGGCTTGACGGCTGGCCCGAATTTCTCCCTGAGCTGCCGGCTGCGATCAAGGGTGCGATTGGCGACGGCGATTTCCGCCATTCCCCGATCTACCAGTGCGCCAACGATGGCCATGGCGGCACCGCCAGCGCCGAGAATGGCGGCCTTCTCGTTGTTCAATTTCAGATTTTCGATATTGGTCAGCAGATTGGCAATGAAGCCCTCGCCATCGGTGCTGGTCCCGAAAAGCCGTCCCTCCCGCTGGTATATGGTGTTGACGACGCCTAGACGCTTCGTCATTTCATCGGCGGGTATGACCTGTTGAAAAGCCCGCTCCTTGTGAGGGATCGTAACATTGCAGCCGAGGTATTCGCTCGACGGCAAATCTTCAATAAATTGTTTTAGGGCCTTCGCTTCCACGGGTACGCGCAGATATTCCCCGGCAATTCCATGGAGTGCCAGCCAATGATTATGAATGAGCGGCGATCTGGAGTGGCTGACCGGCCAGCCGATGACGCAGGCTTTTTTCATCGGCCGATCGCACCTTCGGATCTGAGAAATCCCAGAAGCGGCAACAATGGCAAGCCGAGGATGGTGAAATAGTCGCCTTTGATCTCCTCGAACAGCTGAAAGCCGGGACCTTCGAGTTTGTAGGCGCCGACTGAAGTTGTGGCATCCTCGCCTACCGCTGCAATATAATTTGCAAGGAAGTGGTCGGAAAACGGACGCATCGTCAGTTCCGCCTGGTCACTGTATTGCCACAGCACGACGCCGCCCCTGGCGCAGCAAATCGCGGAAACAAGAGTGTGCGTCTTGCCGCGGAATTCAAGAAGGTGCGCTTTTGCCTCTTCGAGATTTGCGGGTTTATCATATGCCCTCCCGGCAAATAAGAGCACCTGGTCGGCGCCGATCACCAAATCATCGGGATGCCGTGCTGTCACGGAAAGGCACTTTGCAGCAGCCAGATGTTGCGGCAGCTCTTCGGGAGAAAGAGGTGCGGAGTGCTTCAGATCGCGTTCATTTACCAGCGGCCGTTCGGTCACAAATGACACTCCGGCGTTTTCGAGAAGCCGGCGGCGGATCGGACTGGTCGAGGCTAAGATGAGGGCCATGGGCTAGAGTCAAGCCGGTTGATTGCGTTCCGCCAGAAGATTGAGAACGGCGGCGGCGGTTTCCTCCACCGAACGCCTGGTCACATCGATCATCGGCCAGTTCTTTTCCAAGCAGAGCTTCTTCATATGCACCATCTCGTCGGTGATGTGGCGGGGATCAGCGTAGGTGGTTTCCCGGGATTCATGGAGCGTCAGCAACCGGTGCCGCCTGATCTGCGCGATCCGCTCGGCACTGGCGATCAATCCCACGACAAGCGGGCCTTGCAGCTCGAGGAGCGGCCGAGGCGGCTCCATGCCGGGAACAATCGGCACATTGGCGGTCTTGATGCCGCGCTGTGACAGATAGATGCTTGTGGGTGTTTTCGAGGTTCGGCTGATGCCGAGGAGTACGACGTCCGCCTTGTAAAGATCCTCGGTGTTCTGGCCATCGTCATGGCTCATGGTAAAATTCAGGGCATCGATCCGGCGGAAATATTCCGCATTGAGCGCATGCTGGCCGCCGACTTGTGGTCTCGATTGGGTGTTCAGATAGAGTGCGAGGCTGTTGATCACCGGATCGAGGATCGAAATGCAGGGGATGCCCAGGCGCGAGCAATGTTGCTCAAGCTGATGGCGGAGGTCGGCGTTGACGACCGTGAACAGGACGATGCCGGGTTGACGCTCGATGTCGGCCAGCACGCGCTGAAGCTGCTTAGGGCTCCTGACCAGGGAATAAATATGTTCAACCGGGCGATAGTCGGAATAGTGCGCAGCGGCGGCCCGGGCCACCGTATTCAAAGTCTCGCCGGTTGCATCGGAGATCAGATGCATATGAAAATATCTGGCTTCGGTTCTTGTTGTCATTGCACTGGCTGGCTGTGGATCGATTGTGGAGAACTCGCGCCTCACCGGCGCAGATAGCATGTCCAGTGCAGTTGTCCCCAAAGTTTTCAACTCTTCGGACAGTAGTGAGGCCTGAAGAGGAATTGCGGGGATAACCGGGGAATTGGAAAATGGGTGGGGATAAGGCGGGATATGAAAAATTAACACTTTGTTAATGTTTATAAATTTTCTCTTAACGAATTGCCTCGAACCGGGACAGTAGTGGGGATTCTTTTGGCCTTTGTAGACGCGTTGGGGATAAGCCTGTATCCCGGATTCAGGCGGTTCTACTAAGAATCCTAAAGATAGAAAACAGGATTAGAGATGAAGGTCAGTGGGGTTGGAAAACCTTTGCTTGATGTCCTGGCGGCAAGGAAACCGGTGAGAAGACCGGTCTGGTTTATGCGCCAGGCGGGGCGCTATCTGCCGGAATATCGAAAGGTGCGTGAACAGGCGGGATCGTTCCTGGAACTTTGCTACCAGCCGGAACTGGCTGCCGAGGTGACTCTGCAACCGTTGCGGCGGTATGATCTCGATGCGGCGATCGTGTTTGCCGACATACTGGTCGTGCCCCATGCCATGGGCGTTGGACTGCGCTTTGAGGATGGCGAAGGTCCGGTTCTCGATACGGTTCGTGATCGACAAGGCGTGAAGGCTTTAAAGGCACTAGCCAAATCCGATCAGGCGCGTGCGGTTTACGAAACCGTGGCGCGCACGAGTTCTGAAATTGACCAAACTGTTGGGTTGATCGGATTTTGCGGGGGGCCTTGGACGGTTGCCAGCTACATGATCGAAGGCGGTAGTTCAAACCGGGAATTGTCAAAAGCGATAGCCGATCGCGGCGAGACGTGGTTCCGGTATTTGATTGACAAGCTGGTGGATCAATCGGTGGAATATCTTTCAGGACAGGTTGAAGCGGGTGCTGAGGCGGTGCAGATTTTCGATTCCTGGGCCGGTGATTTGCCGGAAAGTTCTAGAGAGGAGTTTGTCGAAAAGCCGCTTGCTGCATTGGTCAAGGGCTTAAGGGAGCGCCACCCTGCCGTCCCGGTGATCGTGTTCGCGAGGGGCGTGGGCCGGGGCCACAGGGCTATTCAGCAGGCAACCGGGGCACAGGCCATCGGCATTGAATCCGAGCTTTCGATTGAATGGGCGCGGGATCAATTTGCGGAGGTTTGCACGGTGCAAGGCAATCTGGATCCTGAGGTATTGCTAGGGCAGGAAGGCCTGGCGAGAAAGGCCGTGGCGAACTTGGTATCGGCGATGCCCATGGACCGGCATATCTTCAATCTTGGCCACGGCATCCGGCCCGCGACGCGGCCCGAAATGCTAAGTGCGGTGATCGACGAGGTCCGGCAGCAAGATGCAGGGAAGATCATTGGCTGAGATGTTTCTCTGGTTGAAGGCGGCCCATTTGATTTCAGTCTTCGCCTGGATGGCCGGCCTGTTCTATCTGCCGCGGCTGCTCGTCTATCACTCAATGGCGCCCGTGGGCGGTGCCGTATCTGAGCAACTGAAAATCATGGAGCGAAGGCTTTCACGCGCGATCATGCTGCCCGCCGGCGCGGCGGCATGGGTTTTTGGCATCCTGACGGCCGTATCCGGCGGATACTTTGTCAGGTTCGAGATATGGTTCTGGCTGAAGCTGCTGCTGGTTCTAGGATTAACGGTCTTTCATATTGCATTGGAGCGCTATGTCGCGGCATTCGCCGGAGATGTCAGGCCCCGGGGCCATAGATACTTCCGGATCCTGAATGAAGTTCCAACCGCCGTTCTGATCGCAATCGTGATATTGGCGATCGTCCGGCCTTTTTGACCCTCAACCGAATTTGGTGTTGGCCTGGGGCTTCAAAGTTGTTATAGGGGGTTGTCAGGCAACGGCTTGCAGCATTGCGAGCGGCCCTGCAGCTTCCCTCCCTCAATAGCCTGTTCCGTTTCCACGGTAATGGCTTTCCCCCAAAGTTAGCGGTCACATGACGAACATAGCTGAGTTGAAAGAAATCAAGCTTCAGGATTTGAAGCTGAAAACACCCGCCGAACTGGTCAGCCTTGCGGAAGAGCTGCAAGTCGAGAACGCCAGCGCGCTCCGCAAGCAGGAGCTGATGTTTGGGATTCTGAAGAATCTTGCGGCGCGGGAGGTCGAGATCATCGGCGAGGGCGTCGTCGAAGTGTTGCAGGACGGCTTCGGCTTCCTGCGCTCGCCCGATGCCAATTATCTGGCCGGGCCTGACGATATTTATGTGAGCCCGAGCCAGATCCGAAAATTTATCTTGCGGACGGGCGATACGGTTGAGGGCCAGATTCGCAGCCCGAAAGACGGCGAGCGCTATTTCGCGCTGGTCAAAGTCAACACCATCAATTTCGAAGACCCGGAAAATACAAGGCACAAAGTTCACTTCGACAATCTGACGCCGCTCTATCCGGATGAAGCGCTGGAAATGGAGACGGAAGACCCTACGAAAAAAGATTATTCGACCCGCGTGATCAATATCGTGGCGCCCCTGGGCAAGGGGCAACGCGGGCTGATCGTGGCGCCGCCGCGCACCGGCAAGACGGTGCTGCTGCAGAATATCGCGCACTCGATAACCTCAAATCATCCCGAGTGCTACCTGATCGTGCTGCTGATCGACGAGCGGCCCGAGGAAGTGACCGACATGCAGCGCTCGGTCAAGGGGGAAGTCATCAGTTCGACGTTTGATGAGCCGGCGACGCGCCATGTGCAAGTGGCCGAGATGGTGATCGAGAAAGCCAAGCGCCTCGTGGAACACAAGCGCGATGTGGTGATCCTGCTCGATTCAATCACCCGGCTTGGGCGCGCTTACAATACGGTTGTGCCCTCGTCCGGCAAGGTGTTGACAGGCGGTGTCGATGCCAATGCGCTGCAACGCCCAAAGCGGTTTTTCGGCGCCGCGCGCAATATCGAAGAGGGCGGCTCGCTCACCATCATTGCCACGGCATTGATCGATACAGGCAGCCGCATGGACGAAGTCATTTTCGAAGAGTTCAAGGGCACCGGCAATTCGGAAATCATCCTGGATCGCAAGATCGCCGATAAGCGGGTGTTCCCTTCCATCGACATTTTGCGCTCGGGCACGCGCAAGGAAGAGCTGCTGGTCAAACCCGACCTGTTGAAAAAGACCTATGTGCTGCGGCGCATTCTCAATCCGATGGGCACCGTCGATGCCATCGAGTTTTTGCTCGACAAGCTCCGGCAGACCAAGACCAACAACGATTTCTTCGACTCAATGAACGCCTGACCGGCT
>JBKKDI010000008.1:0-2910 GCA_046708645.1 Aestuariivirga sp. | reverse complement strand
CAAGAGCTCCTCGAAGTCCTTGGCTTCGCGGAAATTCCTGTAGACGGAGGCAAAGCGCACATAGGCCACATCGTCGAGCATCTTGAGGGCTTCCATGACCAGCTTGCCCACGGTTTCCGAATTGATCTCGCTTTCGCCCAGGCTTTCCAGCCGCCGCACGATGCCGGAAACCATGCGTTCGACGCGCTCCGGGTCCACCGGGCGCTTGCGCAAGGCCACCTGGATGGAGCGCATGAGCTTGTCGCGGTCGAAGGGAACGCGCCTGCCCGAGCGTTTGGCCACCATCAGTTCGCGCAGCTGCACCCGCTCGAAGGTGGTGAAGCGGCCGGAGCAATCGGGGCAATAACGCCTGCGGCGAATGGCGGTGCCATCTTCGGTGGGACGGCTGTCCTTAACCTGGGTATCTTCCTTGGAACAGAACGGACAGCGCAAAGAGCCCCACCTTCGCCAATCTCAGTAAATCGGGAACCGGCCGGTGAGCGCCTTGACGCGCTTTCGGACGGAAACCTCGACCTTAGCATTGCCCTCTTCGCCGTTCTTCGCAAGCCCGTCGAGAACCTCGGTGATGAGGGCGCCCACGGTGCGGAATTCCACCTCGCCGAAACCGCGCGTCGTAGCTGCCGGGCTCCCAAGGCGGATGCCGCTGGTGATGGTGAAGGGTGCGGGATCGAAGGGAATGCCATTCTTGTTGCAGGTGATCCAGGCGCGGCCCAGGGAGGCTTCTGAAGCCTTGCCAGTGATCCCCTTCTTGCGGAGATCGACCAGCATCAGATGGGTGTCCGTACCTCCCGAGACGAGATCGCAGCCGCCCTCGATCATGCTGTCGGCGAGAACCCTGGCATTGGCGGCCACGGCCTTGGCGTATTTCCGGAAAGCGGGCTTCAGCGCTTCGCCGAAGGCCACCGCCTTGGCGGCGATGACATGCTCGAGGGGACCGCCCTGGAGGCCGGGGAACACGGCGGAATTGATTTTTTTGCCGAGATCGTCGTCGCGGCTGAGAACCATGCCGCCACGGGGGCCGCGCAGGGTCTTGTGGGTGGTGGTGGTCACCACATGGGCGTGTTCCAGCGGGCTGGGGTGGACGCCCCCCGCCACCAGTCCGGCGAAATGGGCCATGTCGACCATCAGATAGGCTCCAACCGAGTCGGCGATCTGGCGGAAGCGGGCGAAGTCGAGAATGCGCGGATAGCCGGACCCGCCGGCGATGATGAGCTTGGGCTTCACCGCCTCGGCCTGGTCCGCCAGAGCATCATAGTCGATCAGGTGATTGTCCTGGCGCACCCGGTAGGGCACCACGTTGAACCATTTGCCTGACTGGTTCACCGGCGAGCCGTGGGTCAGATGCCCGCCACAGGCAAGGTCGAGGCCCATATAGGTGTCGCCGGGCTGAAGCAGCGCAAAGAACACCGCCTGATTGGCCTGGGCGCCGGAATGGGGCTGGACGTTGGCGAAGGAGCAGTCGAACAGTTGCTTGGCGCGGTCGATCGCCAGGGTTTCCGACTGGTCCACAAACTGGCAGCCGCCATAGTAGCGGCGTCCGGGATAGCCTTCCGCATATTTGTTGGTCATCACCGACCCTTGCGCCTCCAGCACGGCGCGGGAGACGATGTTTTCCGAGGCGATCAACTCGATTTCATGCTGCTGGCGGCCCAGTTCCAGGGCGATGGCCTTGGCGATTTTGGGGTCGGACGCGGCGAGCTTGTCCTTGAAGAAACCCGGAAATAACGGCACGGGCCTCTTGGCCTTCACCTTCTTGAAGGTCTTCTTCACTGCTCTCATGTCCATGGCGCATTCTCCCCGAAATGCGGCAAATGACAGATTGCGCGAAAGAGGTCCAGCTTCATCTTGGCGCAGTAGTTGGGGCGATTGGGAACAGGGTGTCTAGGGTCGTGCTACAGGAGCCGCCTTGGCCTGTAGCGCAACCTGCACGAAACCACTGAGTCTTGCCTCGTTCAGTTCTGAGGCAACTAAAGAAATGTCTCCGACCAGTTCTTGAATCTCTTGAAATGTCGGGTAGGGACGAGATGGAGCGTTGTCGTCTTTCAATAGTAACCGCCCGTGCTTGTCTTCATAACAGATGTCATGGATTAGGCGGTTTCTGCGATCAGTAACCTTTTCAGCTCGCCTCAATAGAGCATCCAATTTAACCAGTTCATCGCATTCGCCCAATTTTTTTGCTGCAAGTTTTCTAACTCGCTTTCTCAATTCCTGAGATGATTGTCGACGGGTAGCATCTCTTGCTTCTTGCAGTTTAAGGTCACAGATCACCTTAACAGTAAGACGAAGTACATAGTCCAATTGGCCATGCGCGATTGCAACCCGCCCAACGGCCGCCAGTAGTGGCTCATCTTCAGGCAGTGCGAGAATGTCCGCCATTCAACTAGTTTTAATTTTTCCGGGCAAAACTGCAAGGTTCATTGGAGCATCCATCAAGCCGCCCGCTTCAGCATCATTTCGCCCCACAGGCGGTCGAGGGCTTCGGCGAGTCTGGCGATTTCGAGTTCGCCGTGGAGAGGCCCCGGCGTCAGGCGGAGGCGTTCGGTGCCTTTAGGGATGGTGGGGTAGTTGATCGGCTGGACGTAGATCGCGTACTCGTCCAGTAGCCGGTCGGTGAGGGCCTTGCATTTCACCGGGTCGCCGACGATCACCGGCACAATGTGGCTGGGCGTTTCGACCACGGGGAGCGCGCGGACCTTCAACGCGGCAGTGAGGAGCCGCGCGTGTTTCTTCTGCAACGTGCGTTCGGTTTGACTCGCCTTGAGATGACGGATCGACGCGGTAGCGCCTGCGGCGATAACCGGCGGGAGCGATGTCGTGAAGATGAATCCCGGCGCGAAAGAGCGGATAGTGTCGATAATCCTGGCATTGGCGGCGATATAGCCGCCCATCAGGCCAAAGGCTTTGGCCAAG
>JBKKDI010000007.1:0-2576 GCA_046708645.1 Aestuariivirga sp. | reverse complement strand
GCCGATGGCGAAGGCTACCGCGTGGTGGCCGACTCCGTCATCAAGCTCGATAGCTTCAATCCGCAGGTGGCGGCGCGCATGGCCACGGGCTTCCGCAGCTGCCAGAGTCTCGATGTCCCGCGCCGCTCCGCCGCCCAAACCCAACTCCAACGAATTCTGGCCACTTCCAAGCTGTCACGGGATACTTTTGAGATTGTGTCGCGGATCGCTCAAGGGCTGACCGGCAAATAGTCTGGACAAATCGTTCCACTTACGAATCAATAGCCGGTGATTCGGGAAGAGAGTATGTTGGGGTTCATTTCGGGTCCGTCCTGGTAAAGGCGGTTTGGGCCACGAAACGGGGAAAATTATTGGGAAAAACCCAGATCGGCGAATTGTTTTTCAAGGAGCGGTCGCTGCGGCTGCCGTCGCCGCTGCCTCAGCGCCTCCGCTTTGCCATCCCGGAAAAGTCCCTGCGCCGCCTGATCATGGGGCTGATCGTTCTCTTCCTCCTGTCACTCGGCACATCCCTGTTCCTGCAACTCGTCGAGAACCGCGAGCAGCACCTGAGCGATCAGAACCGCCTTTCCGCGCTCTATGGCAACCTCGCCGCGCAAAGCATCCGAACGGCCTTCGACACACCGCTCGCGACCGGCCAGACGGCACCGCCGATGAATTCCGATCTGCTGGAACATCTGCTGCCGCCGGATGCGCTCGGAGAGGCGCGCGTTTTCGCAGTCGCCGACGCCGGCGGCACATTCGTGGCGAACCTGCCCGTTTCGGCAGCGCTTGAAGGGCGCAACATCGCCGACGTTCTTTCCTCCTCATTCGTCACCGGCATGGCCATGGATGGATCCGGCCCCACGCCCCTGCATCTTGCATCGGGCGAAGAGGCATATGTCAGCATGCATGCTCTCGGGGGATATCCCGGCAGCCTCATCGTCATCCAGACGAGGCCGGATATTCTCGCGGCATGGCGGGCCAGCGTCACGCGGGTCGAAATGTTGTTCATGGTGACCCTGGTCGTGCTGATGATGCTGGGCGCTGCCTTCCATTGGCAGGCGGGAAAGGCGGCCGAGGCCGACCAGGTTCTTGCCGTCGCCACGACCCGGCTCGACAAGGCGCTCGACCGCGGCCAATGCGGCATGTGGGATTGGGACGTTTCGAAAGGCATGATCTTCTGGTCCAAGTCCATGTTCGAAATTCTGGGATTGCCGGTGAAGGGCGACTTCCTCAATTTCGGCGAGGTGGCGAACCGGCTGCATCCCGATGACGCCCAGCTTGAGCAAGTCATCGAAAACCTTTTGCGGGGCGAACTTTCGGTCTTCGACCGTGAGTTTCGCATGCGCCATGAGGATGGCCATTGGGTGTGGCTCCGCGCGCGCGCCGCTCTCGCCCCCGGCGACACCGCCGATGAACAGCACCTGATCGGCATCGTCTTCGATATCACCCAGCAAAAGCAGGCCGATCACCTCAACATGGAAGCAGAGCTCCGTCTCAAGGATGCAATCGAGAATATCTCCGAGGCCTTCGTCCTGTGGGACGCCGATAACCGCCTGGTGCTGTGCAATTCCAAATATCAACAGTTCCATTCCCTTCCCGCCTCCGTCTGCCTGCCGGGCACGCACTACGAAGACGTGACCAGGGCGGCGAAGGAGCCGGCGGTTCGCCAGCGCGTCAAGGTCGCCAGCGGCGATGCGCCGGACGGCAAATCCTTCGAGGTGCAGCTCGGCGACCGGCGCTGGCTACAAATCAACGAACGTCGCACCAAGGACGGTGGTTTCGTTTCCGTGGGCACCGACATCACGGCGCTGAAGAAGCAGGAGGAGCGCCTGCTGCTCTCCGAACGCGAGCTCATGGTGACGGTGCGCGATCTGCAGAAGGAACGCCTCCTTGCCGACCAGCAGTCCCAGCGCCTGGCCGATCTCGCCGACAAATATGCCCGCGAGAAAACCCGGGCCGAAGCGGCAAATCGCTCCAAGTCGGAGTTCCTCGCCAACATGAGCCATGAATTGCGCACCCCGCTCAATGCCATCATCGGCTTCAGCGAAGTGATGCAGGAACAGATGTTCGGCCCCCTGGGGGCTGACAAATACAGTGAATACTCACGCGATATTCACCGCAGCGGACAATTCCTTCTCGACGTCATCAACGATATTCTCGATATGTCGAAGATCGAGGCGGGCCGGGTCCAGCTCGAGACGGAGACAGGCCAGCTCGGCGGCATCTTCGAGGAAATCATGCGCCTGGTTGGTCCTCGCGCGCTCGAAGGCAATGTCACGGTCGAGCGCGCCATTCCACATTCCATCGAAGTTGTCGCGGACCGGCGCGCCCTCAAGCAGGTGTTCATCAATCTTCTGTCGAACGCGGTGAAATTCACGCCCGAGGGCGGCAGCGTGAAGATTGCAGCAAGCCAGGACGACGGCTGGGTCACCATCCGCATTATCGATACCGGCATCGGCATTCCACCCCGCGACATCGACAAGCTGGGCCGCCCCTTCGAGCAAGTCGAAAACCAGTTCACCAAAACCAAGGGCGGCTCCGGTCTCGGTCTTGCCATCTCGAAATCACTCATCGAATTGCACGGCGGCAGCCTC
>JBKKDI010000006.1:0-13733 GCA_046708645.1 Aestuariivirga sp. | reverse complement strand
AGCCGCTGATGCCGCTCGAACCGGTGCTGGTGGAACTGCGCAGCATGCAATTGCGCCTCGGCGTTGCGACCAATGACAGCCATGTCTCGGCCACGGGGCATATCGCGCATCTCGGTGTTGCCGAACTGTTCGAGGTCATCATCGCCGCCGATACGGTGGCGGTGCCGAAGCCTTCCGGCAGCATGATCCGGCGCTTTGCCGAAGTGACGGGGCTCGTCGCTTCTGCAATCGCCATGGTCGGCGACAATTCGCACGACATGGAAGAGGCGCGCCGGGGCGGTGCTGGTCTCGCCATTGCCGTACTAAGCGGCAATGCAAAACACGGTGATATCGCGCACCTCGCCGACCACACCATCGCCAGCGTGGCCGAGTTGCCCGCACTTCTGAAAAGTTTGTAGGCATGTTCTACGACGCGATCCGCAACGACCATGGCTTCGAGAACGATCCTTTCAAGGCTCTGGTGGCGCCACGGCCCATTGGCTGGATCTCATCGCTATCATCAGATGGCTCCGCCAATCTCGCCCCCTACAGTTTTTTCAACGCCATGGCGGAGGGGCCGTATTACATCGCCTTCGGCTCAGGTCCGCGCAAGGACAGCGTCAACAACATCGAAGCGGTGGGTGAATTCGCGGTCAATCTCGCGACGTGGGATTTGCGAGAACAAATGAACACGACATCAGCTGTTGTGGCGCCGCATCTGGACGAGTTTGAATTGGCGGGTCTGGAAAAGGCGCCCTGCCGCTTGATCAAATCGCCACGGGTGGCGGCAAGCCCGGTTTGCCTCGAGTGCAAGCTCTTCACGGTGGTCGAGCTTCCCGATGACGATGGCCACGTGAACGATTGGCTGACCATCGGCCGGGTGATCGGTATTCACATCGACGACAGCTTCATCGAAAACGGACGGGTTAATACGGCCGCCATGCGGCCCATCGCCCGGCTGGGCTATAGCGAATATGCCACGGTGGAGCAGGCGTGGCGGATGCGGCGCCCAGGCTGACCCGAGTCGCGTTGTTGTGCCGGAACGGGGCGCGAACGCCGCATTTTCGCCATTGTTGATAAGTCTGTTGAAAACTGGGCTTTCAGAAGTGATTCCAGCCGTTTGTCCCCTGTGAACAACCTGTGGATAAAGCCATTAACGGCTCATTAACCATGCGAGCGCAGGACTCGCGGTGGTTGAACCAAGGCGGTAGGCGAGCCGATGAAAGCGGAAGGAATCGATGGTATGGCGCGGTGTCTGCTGATTGGCGAAGACAGCACGGAAAGCCGCAAGTTGCAGCAGCTTCTCGATGGCCTCGGACTCGACACGGCACAAACCAGTCTGCCCGATGAGGCTATTAAATATTGCAACGACAACGCGCCCGACGTGGTGATGCTTGCCGCAGCGGGTTTCGGGCGGAGGCCTAAGGACTTCGTGCGTCATCTGCGCCGCAATATCCACGGCAAGAAGCCCGTGGTGTTTCTCTATGCTGAAACACCCGACACGGAGATGATCGGCCTTTCGATCCTGCAGGGGGCAGCGGATGTGCTGATGAAGCCTTTCGACCGCGATATCCTGCAATTCAAGCTGAAGCAAGCAGGCGTGATCGCATAAATTTTTACTTTATCTCCTCACCCTGAGGAGCCCGGCGTAGCCGGACCTCGAAGGGTCTGCTCCCGAGCACACTGCCATGCTTCGAGGCTCGGCCACGGGCCTCGCACCCCAGCGTGAGGGGTGGAGAAGTACGTCGTCCGGTAGGATTCCACTTGGCCCGAATATGATTCTCGACCACTCTCCCGGCAATGGCACGATACTCAATCTGGATTCTCATGGTCTGCGTTGCGTTGCTCTGCGTTGGCCAGGGCTTGAACGGCTCCCTCATCGGCGTGCGCGCTCAAGCGGAGGATTTCGGCCCTGACGTCACCGGCTTCATCATGTCGGGATATTCGGCGGGGCTTTTGATCAGTACGTTTATGACACCGCCACTGGTCAAGAGCGTGGGCCATGTCCGCACTTTCGCGGGGCTCGCCTCCATCGTCTCCACCGTCGTGCTCCTGATTCCCTTGTGGATCAACGCTCCCTTCTGGTTCCTGACACGCGTCATTTCCGGGTTTTGCACCGCGGGTCTCTACATTGTGTGTGAGAGCTGGCTCAATTCGGCTTCGTCGAACCGCAACCGCGGCCAGATGCTCTCGCTCTACATGATCGTGACCTATGGCTCCCTGGGTGGGGGACAATTGCTGCTCAACGTTACCGACACCTCGGGTTTTTCGCGCTTCATCATCGTCTCGGCACTGCTCTCGCTGTCGCTCGTGCCGCTCATCCTGTTGCCGATGGAAGCCCCCGTCATCAAAGGCGCCCGGCCAGTGGCAATCGATGAAATCTGGCGGGCGTCACCCTTGGCGGTGATCGGCGCCATGGGTTGCGGCTTGGCGCAAAGCGCGTTTTTTGCAATGGGTCCGGTCTACGGACTCACCGCCGGACTGCCGCTGGTCTATGTCTCCATCATGATGGCGCTGCCGCCCATCGGGGTGATCTTTTCACAATATCCCATTGGCCTCATTTCCGACCGGGTCGACAGGCGCACCATTATCCTGCTGCTCAGTGTGCTGAGTGCCGCAATCGCCGGCGCCACACTGTTCACCAGCGGCTTCACGCCCATCCTTTTCATCGGCATGCTCACGGCATTCGGCACCATATCATTGCCGATTTATTCCCTGGTGATCGCCCATGCCAACGATCACTTACAAAAGGAACAGGTGCTCGGCGCCTCGGCCAAGCTCATTCTGCTGTACGGTCTTGGCTCCATGCTGGGTCCCGTGTCCGTGGGCCAGATCATGCGGCAGACCGGCGGCGAAGGCTTTCTCATTTACATGGTCGCGGTCTACGGGGGGCTCGCCGCTTTTGCCTTTTGGCGCCGCTTGCGGCAGCCGGAGCAATTCCGCTGCAGGGGCAACGAAGTGCTGAAGGTCAGCCCCGTGACGACGCCCGCGGGGGCGGGTGCGCTCGGCGATTGAGATGTCTCCCACGGCTTAAAACGTGGTGAACGGAATGTTAAGGCTTGGCTGTCACCGTGTGCTGCATGGTGCCTGCCTTGAGCGATGAACCGGCCCTCGGACTCGATACGGCCATTTTCCACGATGTCATCGAAAACGGCACGGCGGAACAGCGCCTCGCCTTGGCCGGGCAGCTCGCCCGTCTTCTGGCGAGCGGGGAAACAGATTCCCGCGAACGTAGCCAGGTTGTGCCGGTCGTACTCAAGCTCGCAGTCGATCCGGCGGCCAATGTCCGTCGCCGGCTGGCCTCCGGCCTTGCCGAACTCGCCGACCTCGATGCCGATATCCTGTTTTCCATTATCTCCGACGAAGACGACATAGCGCTGCCCTTCCTTGCTGTGACACCGGCACTCAATCACTGGCACATGCTTGCCGTGCTCAGGGTTGGAGATGGCCCCCGCCACATCATCATCGCGCGCCGTCCCGACATTTCCAAAGAAGCGCTGGCCTACATGGTCAAGTCTTCGACATTCGAAACCTGCATTGCGCTGTTCGACAACCCGGCCGTGCGGCTGAGCGACCGGCAATATCACGCACTCTATCTCCGTTTCGGTCAGTCACATGAAATGGTGGAGAGACTGCTTTCACAATCCGACTTGCCGCTCGAAATCCGCGTCACCCAGGCTAAGCGGGCCTCTCACCGCATGCACCAGCTGATGGCGGAACGGGGCTGGATCCCGGCCAATGACGCCAGCGAACTGGTGGCCGATGCGGAGGAGACCGCCATCCTCCGCATTCTCGTGGAAGCCAGCGATGCGGAGCTGGTCCGGGTGGTCGGCTTCCTTGTCGCCAAGGCCATGTTGACGCCGTCGATCATCTTGCGGGCTGCCTGTCTTGGCGAGATGCATGTGGTCGAACGGGCGCTTGCCCATCTTGGCGGTATTCCCGTGGCGAAGGCCCGCGACCAGATGGCGGGGCGGGGCCTCAGCGGGTTGAGGGGGCTCCATGGCAAGTCGGGCTTGCCGCAAAGCTGCTACGGCATCCTGCAAGCGGCCTGCGACGTGGCCGATGACGAGCGCGAGGAAGGCATCGCACTCGATGCCGAGGGCTTCGGCCGCCGCCTCATCGAGGCGTTGATGACCCGCTACGAGTCCATGCCGCTGAAGGATCGGGCCAAGCACTTGGAATTCGTTGGCCGTTTCGCCGAAGACCGCGTGCGCATCATCGCCAAGGGGCTCAAGGCCGATATCGCTAGGGCTGCTTAGATTTACTTCCCTTTTTCCCTTCTCCCCTCGCGGAAGAAGGTGGATCGCGCCGGAGGCGCGAGGCGGAAGAGGGGTTGGTTCAGCTACTCCTCTTCCACCGAACATACGGAGCCACCCCCTCATCCCCGGCTTTGCCGGACCTTCTCCCGCGAGGGGAGAAAGAAATTGCACTGTTCAATTCACCATCCTCTAAAACCTGAACTGTTCGCGCAGCACGCGTTCGGCGAGGCTGTGGCCGGGATCGAAGAGGATCTTGGCGGAGCGCTTCCGGTCCTCGGCGATCACCACCTCACGCACATCGCGGACCTCTACATGATCGGCAACCGCGGCCACGGGGCGTTTATCAGATTCCAGCACAGTGATCGTGACCTTGGCCTGATGGGGCAGGATGGCGCCCCGCCAGCCGCGTGGCCGGAAGGCGCTGATCGGCGTCAGCGCCAGCAACGGAGAATTGATCGGCAGGATCGGTCCGTGTGCTGAAAGATTATAGGCGGTGCTGCCGGCCGGGGTTGAGAGCAGCACGCCGTCGCAGATTAGTTCTTCCAGCCGCGTCTTGCCGTCAACGGCTATCCCGAGCTTGGCGGCCTGATAGCGCTGGCGGAGGAGGGAGACCTCGTTGAATGCGAGGCCCTTGTGGGTTTTTCCCGCTTTGTCGGTCGCCAGCATTTTCAAGGGGTGGATGCTGGTGAGTTCGGCCGCCTTGAGACGTTCAAGCAGATTATCGTCTTCGTAGTCGTTCAGGAGGAAGCCGACCGAGCCCCGGTTCATGCCGTAGATGGGAATGCCAGTCGAGACGAACCTGTGCAGGGTTTGCAGCATGTGGCCATCGCCGCCCAGCACCACCACCACGTGGGCTTCCGCCGGATCGGCATTGCCGTGGCGCTTCACGAGTTTGGTGAGGGCCTTGCGGGCCTCTGGGGAATCCGAGGCGAGGAAGGCGATGCGGTCGAATTTCATGCCGGTTTCATTGCGTTGACAGGAGGGCGCTTTGCCTACATTGAGGGCACTCTTGTTAGCAACCCCTGAACGGGCCGTCCAAGACTCATGCGTTCCATCGTCATGTGCACAACCTGCCGTCATTCGGTCGATGAAAAGACCGGCTCCGATGGCCGCACCGGCGGCGAAACGCTGATCGCCCACATGCGCGAGGCGCTGGCGGAGCGGCGAACCGGGATCAGCCTTCAGACCCAGGCTTGCCTGTGGAACTGCAAGCGCCATTGCAGCGTGTTCCTGCGCGACGATGACCGCTTCAGCTATTTCACCGGTGACAATGCGCCGACGCGGGCACAGGCCGAAGCGATCCTCGACTGGTTTGAATTGCATGGGGCGACCGATACGGGCGAAGTGCCGTTCCGCACCTGGCCCGACGCTATGCGGGGGCATTTTATTTCACGCATTCCGAAGGTGCCGGAGTGAGCCCTGTGACTTTCGTGCTCGGCGGCGCCCGCTCGGGCAAGAGCCGATACGCGGAGGGGTTGGCTGGGAAGCATCGAGGCCGCAAGATCTATATCGCCACGGCGGAAGCCTTCGACGGCGAAATGCGCGAGCGCATCGCCAAACACCGGCAACAACGGGGTCAGGATTGGGAGACGATAGAAGCGCCGCTCGATTTCGTTGAAACGCTCGCGTCGTTTAGCACTGGCTTCGTACTCATCGATTGCATCACCGTGTGGATCGGCAATCTTATGCACCACGGGCGCGACGTGAGGGCTGATGTGGAGCGGCTGTGCGAAGCCCTGGCGCGCACAAAGGTCCGCGCCGTTGTCGTGTCGAACGAGGTAGGGCTCGGCATCGTGCCGGAAAACGCGTTGGCGCGGGCGTTCCGCGATGAGCAAGGCCTCGCCAATCAACGTATCGCTGAACTGGCCGATGACGTGATCTTCCTTACGGCAGGGTTGCCAACGGTGCTCAAGAAACCGCTACGCAAGCCACCGCTAAAAGCAAAAGCAAAGTCATCGCGCGAGCGTAGAGTCTGAGCCCCGCAGTGATATCGTGCCGGTTAAGATCGCCGCGTCCTTCACCCATCCACGGGAGTTCAACCCTTCGCCCGCCATAGGAGCGGGGACCGCCGAGCTTCAATCCGAGCCCCGCCGCAAGCGCTGCTTCCGGCCAGCCTGCATTGGGCGAAACATGCTTCGGCCCGTCGCGCCACATGGCCCCAAGGGCTGCCTTGCCGTGTTTTTTCGACTCCCATGCAGCAGCGCCTGCGTAGAGAAGCCCTGAGAGCCGCGAGGCCGGCAGATTGACCAGATCGTCGAGCTTGGCCGCCGCCCAGCCGAAATCACGATAGCGTTCGGACCTGTGGCCAATCATCGAGTCCGCCGTGTTGATGGCCTTGTAAAGCACGATGCCGGGCAGGCCGAGGAGGGCGTACCAGAGGGCAGGGGCCACAACGCCGTCGGAGCAATTTTCGGCGAGGCTTTCGAGCGCCGCACGGGTCACATCGGATTCGTTGAGTTCGGCTGGATCGCGGCCGACGATCTTGCTGACGGCGCGGCGGCCTTCTTCAATCGACCGCCCGAGCGCTAGGTAGACGGCCTCGATGTGTTCGCGCAGGGAGCGATGGGCAATGAACGCCGTTGCGATCAGCGCTTCGAGGATCCAGCCGACGCTCGACTGAGAGAGTATCTCCGCCATGAGCCATGCGGGAATGAAGGCGGCAGCCAGCAGCACGGCGAGGGCCGCAAGCCCGCGTAGCCTGCCGTCCCATTCGTTTGACTGCTGATTGTTCAATATTTCATCGAGTCTACCGATCAGCGCGCCCATCCATTCCACGGGATGCCCGATGGCCCCATGCAGCTTATTGGGATAACCCACGAAACGCTCGACGATGAGCGCCAGCGTTGCGGACGCAAACATCGGAAATGGCCACATCACACCGGCTCCGCCAGCAACAGGATGCGGTCGAGATCGAGGTGACGTTCGAGGTGCGCGGCCAATACTTCAAGGCTCCTTTCGATTTTCTGCTCGTAGCGTAGATCGCTGGATGTGCCGAGGGAGGCGAGAAAGGCACGGCGGAATTCGTCGCCGCCGAAGCAGCCATGAACATAGGTGCCGGTGATGCGGCCATCGGCACTGGTGGCGCCATCCGGCTTGTCGCCGATCATGGCAAAGGGGCGGGCGCAATCGGGGCCAGCAGTTTGGCCCAGGTGAATTTCATAGCCGCTCAGGGGCTGGCCCGTTGCGACATGGGTGGCGGTGACGCGGGTCAAGGTCTTGTCCGCAAGGAGCGTGGTTTCAACATCGAGATGGCTGAGGCCAGGAACGGTCCCTGCCGCTCCCTCGAAACCCTCCGGGTCATGGATGAGGCGTCCCAGCATCTGATAGCCGCCACACAGGCCAAGCACGTAGCCGCCGCGTCTCACATGGGCGGCGAGATCGATGTCCCAGCCCTCACGCCGGATTACGGCGAGATCGGCCATCGTCGATTTGGAGCCAGGAATGATGACAAGGCGTGTATCGCAGGGGATCGACTCGCCCGCCTGGACGAATCTCAGAGTGACGCCAGTTTCCATCCTGAGCGGGTCCAAATCGTCGAAATTAGCAATGCGGGGCAGGCGCAAAACGGCGATTTGGCAATCTTCAGAACCGTTTGCCGTGGTTTCTTCTAAAGCCACTGCATCTTCAGGGGGGAGGTGCGCCGCTTCGGGCAGATGAGGAACAATACCGACGCACGAGATGCCGGTAGCAGCTTCAAGAAACTTCCGTCCCTTAGAAAACAAATTAATATCGCCATGGAACTTGTTGATTATGAACGCTTTAAGTCGATTGCGATCTTCTGGCGGCAGGATATGGAACGTTCCCACAATAGAGGCGATCACGCCTCCCCGGTGAATATCGCCTATCAGAAGGGCATTTAAGTTGGTGGCGGCGGCAAACCCCATGTTGGCAAGATCGCCATCCCTGAGATTGATCTCGCCCGGGCTGCCAGCGCCTTCAACGATCACCAGATCGGAGCCGTCGGCGAGGATTCGGAAACTCTCAAGGATCGCGGGCATGAACTGGCTGCGTTTATGGAAGTACTCCCGCGCCGTCATGGTCGCCTGACGCTTTCCTTGGACAATGACCTGGGCGCCGGTGGTGGTTTCGGGCTTGAGCAAGACCGGATTCATGTGAACGGTCGGGTTGACGCGGGCGGCGCGGGCTTGCAGCGCCTGGGCGCGGCCAATCTCACCGCCATCGACGGTAACGGCGGCATTGTTTGACATGTTTTGCGGTTTGAAGGGGCGGACCTTCAGCCCGCGATTGGCGAAGGCGCGGCAAAGCCCAGCTGCGATCAACGACTTGCCGACATCCGAGCCGGTGCCCATGAGCATGATGGCGCGAGCGGTCAAGGTGCCTCGGAGATCACATGGGCATAGGAGCCCATGACACGATTGCGGCGAAGGCCCATGGAGGGAAGCTCGGCTCCAGAGGCATCAGCGGCGATAAACAGGCGGTCGGCCTTGCCCTCGCTGGAAATCGTCGAATAGTGGAACTCGTGGCCGCGAAGCGGGTTTTTCCATGGCAATCCGGCCAAGGGCTTAAGCTGGCGATACCCCAGTTGGAGTTTGCCAGTGGCGAAGCTGGTGGTTAGCGGCAGCAAACCCGCCATGGCGTGAGTTTTTCCCTTGGCATCTATCAGGCCCTCGCCCAACACCATGAAGCCGCCGCACTCCCCATAGACCAGACCTTTGGCCGCCCGCATACCTTCCAGGAAAATGTTGTTGCCCGCGATCTTGCCTGCATGGAGTTCGGGATAGCCTCCGGGCAAAAAAATCGCATCGGCCGCGGACGCGGGAGCTTCGTTGGCCAGCGGCGAAAACGGAAGCACCTCGGCGCCCTGCTGCCGCCAGTGGTGTAGGAGATGCGGGTAGGCAAAAGAGAAGGCTCTATCGCGCGCCACCGCGATTCTTTGGCCCAAGGGCGGCAACGCGGAACGAATTGCTGATTCGCCAGGGGCCTGCGACGCAAGGGTTAATAAAGTGTCAAGATTTGTTTCACGTGCAACGGCTAAAGCCGCGCTTTCAATGAAGCGCTCAAGGTCATGATTTTCCTCAGCTTGTACCAGTCCAAGATGGCGCGAGGGTAGCGCCAGTGAGTCGTCATGCCGCAGGCAGGCCACAGTTTTTTTGCCAAGAGCTCCCCGCAAGATCGCTTCATGGCGGTCACTCGCAACACGATTGAGGATGACGCCAGCGACATTGAGGTTCGGCCGGTAGGTCGAGAAGCCATGCACAAGGGCGGCGATGGACTGGGACTGGTGCCGGGCATCGACAGTGAGCAGCACCGGCAGGCCGAAGGACTCGGCCAAATCGGCGGTTGAGCCTTTCGCACCTTGGGGACCATCGAAAAGGCCCATAACCCCTTCGATGATGAGAATATCTGTAGCCCACGAAAGCTCGGCCATAAGCCCGGCAATGATGGCATGGTCCATGGCCCAGGGGTCGAGATTGAAACAAGGGCGGCCGGTTGCGGCCTCGTGGAAGCGAGGATCGATATAGTCGGGACCCACCTTGGCGGAGGCGACGCTGAGGCCCCGATCACGGAAAGCCCGGAGCAACCCAAGAGTAACCAGGGTCTTGCCGCTGCCGGAGCAGGGCGCCGCCACCACGATGGCCTTAGCCAATGGGGTTCTCCCGCAGGGCGGGTTTGTACCAGTCGAGCATGCCGCGCCAATCGGCGGCGTGGCCGACAACGACGATAGCTGGCGTCGGCGGATCGTTGGAGCGCACGAAGTCGCCGGCCAGGGCGAGGGTCGTGGCATTGACTTGTTGCTGCGGCAGCGAGGCATTGGAAACGATGGTGACGGGATCGTCCGGAGGCCTGCCGCCGGACAAAAGTGAGGAGGCGATCTCACTGAGATTCTTAACCGCCATGTACATGACAATCACCGGCGAGGCCTTGGCTACGGCCTGCCAGTTCACGTTGGCGGGCATCTTGCCGGTTGCGTCGTGGCCAGTGAGAAAGATTACGGAGTGGTTGGTGTCGCGGTGGGTTGCTGGCATTCCCGCATAGGCAAGGCCGGCGACGCCTGCGGTGATGCCGGGTACGATGCGGAAGGGAATGCCGGCCCCAGCCAGATGCTGGCACTCTTCGCCGCCACGGCCGAACATGAAGGGGTCGCCGCCCTTGAGCCGCAACACGCGCTTGCCCGCTTTTGCAAGTTCTACAAGACGGAGGGAAATATCACGCTGCACCGGGGAGGGCTTACCGCCGCGTTTTCCCGCGTATTCGAGTTCAACACCCACGCGGAGCCAGCGCAGAATGTCGGGGTTCACCAGTGCATCATAGACTGCGACGTCGCAAGTCTGCATGGCGTGATAACAGAGCAACGACATGAGGCCGGGCGCTCCCGGCCCCGCGCCCACCAGCCAGACCCATCCTTTCTCGAAGGCGGGAAAGGCTTCGGCATCAAGCCGCGCGAAACCCGCGGCTTGCGATTTTGCCTCCAACCAATCCTTCACCATTTTTGTTGGTCCGCGGCTCATGGGCCCCTTATACAATCGGGACATGCGGCAAGAGAAGCCCGAGGGTCAATTAAGGCGCGGCTGGACAACGGGTGCATGCGCAACCGCGGCAGTCAAGGCTGCGTTCGCGGCATTGAAGACCGGGCAATTTCCGGATCCCGTGACAATTACTTTGCCGAAGGGCGAAACGCCGGCCTTTCCGCTGGCGCTGGAGGGCAAGGGCGAGGGCTGGGCGCAAGCGGGAATCATCAAGGACGCCGGCGATGACCCGGATGTGACACACGGCTGCATTGTAGTTGCCACGGTGCGGCGGAAGGGTGAGGGCATCAGCTTCAAGGCGGGGCAAGGTGTGGGCACGGTGACCCGCGACGGCCTACCCATTCCGCCAGGGGAGCCAGCCATCAATCCGGTGCCACGGGAAATGATCCGGGCCGTTATTGCCGAGCTGGGCGGCGGCGATGTCGAAATCGAAATCTCGATTCCGGACGGCGAGGCGTTAGCGCAGAAGACTTGGAATCCGCGTCTCGGTATCGTCGGCGGTCTCTCCATTCTCGGCACCACGGGGATCGTGCATCCGTTCTCCTGTGCGGCGTGGATCGCTTCGATCCACAGTGGTGTCGATGTGGCCCGCGCCATGGGACTTGCCCATGTTGCCGGTTGCACCGGCTCCACGTCGGAAGACGCGGTGCGGGCGCATTATGGCCTGCCGCTCGAGGCTATGCTGGACATGGGCGACTTTGCCGGCGGGCTGCTCAAATATCTGCGCGATCATCCGGTGGCGCGCATGACCATCGGCGGCGGGTTCGGAAAGATTGTGAAATTGGCTCAGGGCGCGCTCGATCTGCACTCCGGGAGAAGCCAGGTTGATCTTGACTGGCTGGCTGGCATCGCGCCGGAACTTCCGCGTGACAAAGTGCTGGCCGCGAACACGGCTGTCCAAGTCTTGGAGATGTCGGAAGGATTGGGGCTGGCGAACCGCGTCGCGGCAGTGGCCCTCAAGAAGGTCCGGCATGTACTGCGGGGCGCTCCCATCGCACCGGATGTGCTGATCGTATCACGGCAGGGGTTGATCGTCGGCCATGCGGGCTGATCGCATTCTCATCCTTGGCGGAACCGGAGAAGCGCGCGATGTTGCGCAGGCGCTGATCGGTGAAGGCTTTCATACGGTAACATCGCTGGCCGGGGTGACGGCTTTGCCGCATCTGCCTGTTGGCGAAGTACGGCAAGGTGGCTTCGGCGGCCAAGCTGGACTTGCGGAATATATCGGTCATGAAAACATCCGTGCCATTGTAGATGCGAGCCATCCTTTCGCAGCACAGATTTCACGCCATGCCCACGGCGCGGGGCGGACAACCGGCGTTCCCTATCTAAGAATCGAACGCCCGCCGTGGCGTTCCGAAACTTCAGATTGTTGGATTGATGCTGGAAGTATCGCGGATGCCGTGGCCGCGCTGCCTTCCGGAGCGCGCGCCTTCGTCACCATCGGACGCAAAGAAATTGCAGCTTTTTTCGCGAGGGCCGATCTCCAAGGTGTGGCGCGCATGATTGAGTCCCCTGGCGTTGCCGTACCTCCAGGCTGGACTCTTATTCAGGCGCGGCCGCCGTTCGATCGAAGCGCGGAAGGCAAGTTGCTCGATCATCACCGTATCACTCATGTTGTCGCCAAGAATTCCGGTGGGCAATTAACCTACGCCAAGCTTGTTGCAGCGCGAGAAAGAAAAATTCCCGTCGTGATGGTGGCGCGGCCCCTTAAACCCGTGGCGCCTTCGTTTGCAACGGCTGAAGCGCTGATCCCGGCGCTTCGCCGGATGCTTTCTCCTTGACCGGCAAGCCGTTTCCGGCTTGTCTACCGCGCTGAGGGGTGGGCTGACTAGAACCATCCCCAGGGAGCGAACCAACGTAATCAGCGGCCAGCATATTGGAGGCAGTCGAGGTGCGCCGGGTAAGACACCCAAGCCGCTTCGCACCTTCCGTCAGCGGGGTCCGCACAGGTGAGAAGGAAGAAGTAATGAAACGCAAAGTTCTTTCATGGGTTTTCGGCGCCGCCGCCGTGAGCGCTGTAGCTGCCACGGCCGCCATGGCCGGAACCCTCGATGACGTGAAGGCCAAGGGCTTTCTCCAATGTGGTGTGAACACGAGCCTGATCGGTTTTGGTTTTCCGGATGAGCAGAACAACTGGACCGGCATGGACGTCGATTTTTGCCGCGCCGTTGCCGCCGCGATCTTCAACGACCCCACGAAAGTTAAGTTTACGCCGCTCACCGCCAAGGAACGATTCACGGCGCTGCAGTCTGGTGAAATCGATATCCTGTCGCGCAATACGACCTGGTCGATGAGCCGCGATACCTCGCTTGGCCTCAAGTTCGCCGGTGTTATGTATTATGACGGCGCGGGCTTCATGGTGCGAAGCGCCATGGGCGTCGACTCGGCCCTCAAGCTTTCCGGGGCTGCCGTGTGCGTACAGACCGGCACCACGACGGAACTCAACCTCGCCGACTATTTCAAGGCGAACAAGATGGAATACAAGGTGGTCGCCTTCGAGAAGGAAGAGGAAGTCGTCGGGTCCTATGAGGATGGGCGCTGCGATGCCTACATCACCGATCAATCCGGCGTTTATGCCCAGCGCCTGAAGCTTGCCAAGCCGGACGATCATATCGTTCTGCCGGAGATCATCTCCAAGGAGCCGTTGGGTCCGGTGGTGCGTCAGGGTGACGATGCCTGGTTCAACGTGGTGAAATGGACTTACTATGCCTTGCTGAACGCCGAAGAACTCGGCATCACCCAGGCCAACGTCGAGGAAATGAAAAAATCGGAAAATCCGGAAATCAAGCGCGTTCTCGGCGTTCCGAATGCCGACGGCACCGCGGCGGGCTTTGGCACGGGCATCGGCCTTGGCGAAGAGTGGATCGTGCAAATCGTGAAGCATGTGGGCAACTACGGCGAAATCTTCGAGCGCAATCTCGGTCAAGCTACCGAACTCAAGATCGCGCGCGGCAAGAACGCGCTGTGGACCCAAGGCGGCTTGCAATACGCCCCGCCGATCCGC
>JBKKDI010000005.1:0-3255 GCA_046708645.1 Aestuariivirga sp. | reverse complement strand
CTTCCAGCTTGCCGAGCAGGAAGAACTCGGGCTCGTTCGATGAAAGCGGGTTCTGAAGCGGATCGTGCAGTTGCTCCTTGGTGCCCACGGGGCGCGCCAGACGCGGCGTCTCGATAATGACCAGATCGGATTCGCGTTTCTGGAACGACGAGGAGCGGAACAGCGTTCCGAGCACCGGAACATCGCCAAGCCATGGCACCTGCTCGGCGGTCTTTGCATTCACGCTTTGCAGAAGTCCGGCGATGGCGAAACTCTGGCCGTCGCGCAATTCGACGCTGGTCTTGGCCTTGCGGGTGGTAAACCCGGGATTGCCGTCAATAACAATTGAACTGTCGATCTCCGATACTTCCGGCCTAATTATTAGATTGATCAAGCCATCATCGAGAACGGTCGGGGTGAAATCGAGTTTTACCCCGAATTCCTTGTAGTCGACGTCGCAGTCGCGGTTCGATCCTGTCCCGGAGCAGGTCCGGATAGGCACCTCACCGCCGGCATGGAAGCTGGCTGATTCGCCTGACAGTGCTGTTAGATTGGGCTCCGCCAGGCGCCGGGCCAGGTTCTTCTGTTCAAGCGCGGTAATGAGAACATCGGGATTGATGCCTTTGCCGAGGACATTGGCAACGAGAGAACCAAACGGCAGAACCCCGGATAATGCGCCAAGTCCAGGCGCGGGGCTGCCAGGTGTGGGGATGCCGTCAGTAATGGCCGAACCGGTTCCCGCGCTAATGTCCTTGCCGAGGAAGGCCCAATTGACGCCCAATTCCTTGCCGGCGAGGCGGTTCACCTCCACCATGCGGACCTCGAGGTTCACCTGCTGGTTGGCGGAGATGGTCAGCGAGTTGGTCACCTGGTCGCCGGCGAAATCGCGGGCGATGGCCATTGCCTTCTCGGCGGCGGGGGCACTGGGCACTGTGCCTTCGAGCAGCACGCGACCATTGATGGAACGGACCTTGATCGTGGAGCCCGGCACGCTTAGCCCAATGGCCTGGCGCAAGCCCTGAAGATTGTGGGTGACCTCGATGTCGATCACGGCGACGAGATGCTTGTTCTCATCGAACAGGGTGACGTTGGTGGTGCCGAGCTTGCGTCCGAGAATATAGAGCGTCCTGTCGGTCAGCGGGCTGACGTCGGCCGTTTCCGGATCGCCGACGACGATTTCCGAAAACGGCATTTCAATACGGATCGTTTCAGAGTTCCCGAGCACGACCAGCAGCTTGCCGACACGGTTTTCGCCGGACAGCCGCACGACGCGCGCCGCCTCGGCGCTGCTGCTTCCCACCAGAGACACGCCAAACAGAATTGCGGAGGCCGCAAATACCGCAACACATTTCCGCAGCCATTCCAACCCCAAAAGTTTCATCAGCCCCTGACATTCCCGCCGTTATCTGCTGGTTAAATCGATCGGCACTTCATAGGAATTCCGCACGATGCCACGCGTCACGCCCACCGACACGGTCGTGGAGGGTGTGGCGGCGGCGGGCTCCGCGATAATCACCGTGGGCCGGTTTGACGACAACATGAGTTCCCGCAGCCTGGCGCGCAATTCCTCTTCATTTTCGCTGTTTGTCTCCGATGCGAGCCGCACTGCCTCTTCCAGCCCCGCGATCCGCGCGTCGATGGCTTCCTGCGCCACCTTGCGCTCGTTAAGCGCCGCCAGATAAATGCTGGGCGAGGACACCAGTTCCTGCTCGACGACCCGCTGGGCCGCGGCCTGATCGAGCGATCCCGCCGAACGCAGCGTGAGCGAAAGCGAGCCCGTATTCTGGGCAAGGGCAATCTTCTGGGCGTCGAGCGTCGTCACCTCGATCGTGGCCACGGTGGCCACCACGGGCTCGCTCTTCTTCTGGTCCGCCACCTGGTTGACGGCAAGGACACGGACATTCTGAATCAGGATGTCGGTCGATGATTCATCGATCCCTCCACTCCCGCTGCGGCGGGTATATAGGACATCGACACGGTCGCCCGGCAGTATGAAGCCGCCCACGCCGATGACGTCGTTGACCCTTATGCTGACGGCACGCATGCCGGCGGTGACAATAGCCGAAAGCGAGGCCCGGGCATCGGGGCCGGAAATCTTCCACTTGAGGATGGGCTCGTTGGGCCCCATGGGCGTCAGCGCGACGCGGCGGCCACCGGTTGTCAGTTCGGAAATCTTGGCGAAGGCGCCATCGGGAACCGAAGACCTGGACCACGGAATTTCACGGAGCTTTTCTGGCAGGAGTTCCTCGCCGAAGGTGAGCTCCACGGCGGCGGCGACGATGGTGGAGGTTTCAGCCTCGGTCACGGGTGCAATCAGCGCCGTCTGGCGCGACTGGCTGTCCAGCCAGGCGTTGGCGAAGAATACCGCAATCGCGCCAAAGACGATGGCGATTAGAAACAGGACGATGGTGTTGGTCCTCATATCGCCTCCTGCGTAGTTCGGCCAGTTGAGAGGCAGCCGGGGAAGGTTATTTAACCGCCGCCAAATTCAAGGGCGGCGGTTAAGGAGTGTTATCAGACCGCCGCAAAAGCGCGGCAGCAAAGATTACGGGTTTACCGCCGTGTTCAGGGCGGTCCAGCGGTTGGAAGCCCAGAGGCCGACGGCGGCGACTGTGGCGATGCTGGCGACGAGAATGACGCCGATCAGAACCGTATATTCGATGAAAGCCGCGCCGCTCCTGTCTTCGTGTAGGTCACGGAACATTCCAGTAAATTTTCTCATATTGACTCTCCCTTGTGAGACTACGCGTTACTCCGGGTATGATCCGCAGGCCGTAAGAACCCCCCGGCTCACTCCCGATCAATAGACAAATGCCCAATTCGTTTCAGACTGGCACAATCTTTCGACCGAATTTAACCTATCATTAAACACTTTCTGAGTCGATTCGCGCGAATCAAATATAAATGACGTTGTTCCTTGGCCACACGGCACTAAAAACGTGAGCGAACATATTGATTAAAATTAAAATACAACAATAAGTGATTCAATGCTCTCATTTGCCACGACAAAACACAGAATAACCGACTTGTTCTGTTAGTTAACTTGGGTGTTTTATTCAAAATACCTTCGTTGTTATCAAATAACTACTATCGTTTTACTTGATATCTGGAAGTGCAATTCAACTCGCGAGAGACCGGACCAGCCCGAATCCCTGCTTCCGCCAGAGTGCCGGAGACAATATTTCAATACCTCCCTGCTAATCGAACCCTTTGTCATGCACATTGCCAAGCCGCCGCTTGCCATGGAACTTCCCGATGAACGTTGAAACAAAAAAG
>JBKKDI010000004.1:0-8981 GCA_046708645.1 Aestuariivirga sp. | reverse complement strand
ATCCGCGGCGGCCTGGCGCGCCACCCACGGCGAATGCTCGGCTACATCGCCGAAGGCCGCCACGAAAGTATTCGCCGGCATGGCGTTGATCTGCGCAAGCTCCATCATTGCCTGGCGATCCATGCGCCAAGCTTGGCGCGTTCTTCCATCGTCATGGCGGTGCGGTTGCCAAGGGGCATGGCCTTGTTCCTTACCGCCTGGGTTTCGATTTGAGCGGCATAGCGTTTCAGATTTTCAATGGTTGCAAGTTCAATGCCCTTGGGCGCTACCTTTATGGTGGCATCGGTGGGCTCCGCCGCGTGGCAGGTGGCGCAGCGCGTCTGCACAATCGAGAGGGCTTCCACGTCAGTGACGTCTCCCTCATAGGCGGGCACCAGCGCAGGCTCCGTGATGATCAATGCAAAGGCCAAGGCCGTACCAATGAGCGGCAGAGTCCAGGCGATATTGGCTTGGGGCTCACCCACCTCCGTATGAACGAGGAAGTGACGAAGCAATGCTCCAGCTATCACGATAAGCCCCACGAGAAGCCAGCTGTGGGCATTTTCGGTGATCATCGGATAGTGGTTGCTGACCATCATCAGCAGCACCGGCAGGGTGAGATAGGTGTTGTGCAGCGAGCGCTGTTTGCCGATGGCGCCGAGGCGTAGATCGGGCGTTTCGCCCCGCAGCAGAGCCGCCGTTATCTTGCGCTGGTTGGGAATGATGGCCATGAAAACATTGGCCGCCATCATCGTGCCGATGAAGCTGCCCACGTGGATGAAGGCACCGCGGCCGGAGAACACATGGGTAAAGCCGTAGGATGCCGCGAGAATGAGCGCCAAGACGGAAAACGCCAATGCCCCCGTGTTGCGGCCCACCGGCGAACGGCAGAGCAAATCATAAACCAGCCAGCCCGCGATGAGGCTTGCAACCGAAATACCGATGGCCTGCCAAGGCTCAAGCGGCAAGACGGCCGGATCGATCAGGTAGCTGCCGGCATCAAGGTAGTACTGCACGGCGAGAAGCAGGAAGCCGGTGACCCAGGTGAGATAGGCTTCCCACTTAAACCAGATCAAATCTTCCGGCAGCGTTGAAGGCGCGGTCAGATATTTCCGCACATTGTAAAAGCCGCCGCCGTGGACCTCCCATGCTTCTCCCGCCACGCCTTGCGGCAGGCCCTCGCGCCGCTTCAGCGAGAAATCGAGCGCCACGAAATACAGGGACGTTCCGATCCAGGCTGTTCCCGCGATCATGTGGCCCCAGCGGAGGAAGAGATTGGGCCAGTCGAGGGTAAAGCCGCCGTTTGCCGTCATCCACCAGGCTATTGCGAAGGCCGCGAAAATGATGGGCAGCGTCCATGCGATCTTGTTGATGGGATCGCCGACTTCATGACGCACAAGAAAATGCCGGAGGGCGGCTCCTCCCACCACGATGAGTCCCACGAGCAGCCAGCCATGTGGCGCATCGGTCAGCATCGCATAGTGGTTGCTGACCATCATCAGCAGCACGGGCAGTGTGAGGTAAGTGTTGTGCAGCGAACGCTGCTTGCCGATGGCGCCGAGGCGGGGATCGGGGCTTTCGCCACGCAGGAGAGAGGCCGTGATCTTACGCTGGTTCGGGATGATAACCATGAAAACATTGGCGGCCATGATCGTGCCGATGAACGAACCCACATGGATGAAGGCGCCGCGTCCGGAAAAAACATGGGTGAAGACAAAAGCGGCAACCATTATGAGAGCCAGAACCGCTGCCGCAAGGAGCGAGGCGTTGCGCCCGAGAGCTGAGCGGCACAGGAAATCGTAGATGATCCATCCGGCAATGAGGCTCAGAATTGAAATTGCGATGGCCTGCCATGGCAAGAGCGCCATAACCGCCGTATCGATGAGATAGGCCGAGGCCTGAAAATAATATTGCACCGCCAAAAGCAGGAAGCCCGTGACCCAAGTGAGGTAGGCCTCCCACTTGAACCAGATGAGGCCGGCGGGCAGCGTGGCAGGCGCGGTTAAATATTTCCGCACATTGTAGAAGCCGCCGCCATGCACCTCCCAGGCTTCTCCCGCCACATCCTGGGGCATGCCTTCGCGCCGTTTGAGCGAGAAATCCAGCGCCACGAAATAAAACGATGTGCCGATCCAGGCGATCCCCGCGATCATGTGGCCCCAGCGCAAGGCGAGGTTCAGCCAGTCGGCGATGAAGGGGTCCATTTCAAAAGCCGGATATCAAATCAAGCGCCGAAGTGGCCCTCATCCGCCCTTCGGGCACCTTCTCCCATCCTTCGGACGGGAGAAGGCAAACTGATGCTGACACCTGATACCTGACTTCTGACACCTGTCATTGCGGTAACTGGTCGTCGACGCCCTTGACGTACCAGTTCATGCCGAGGATATCGCCATCGGGCAGCGGCTTTCCGGCTTCGCCGACAACGGTTCCATCCTGCTTGGTGATGGGGCCGGTAAAGGGATGGAGTTCCTTCGACTTGATCTTGGCGCTGGTTTCCTCGGCGATGGCTTTCACGTCATCTGGCATATTGGTGAAGGGCGACAGCAGAACCATTCCGGAATCCATGCCGCCCCACGTATCCTCGGACTTCCAGGAACCGTCGAGGACCGCCTTGACGCGGGACACATAGTAAGCATTCCAGTCGTCAGTGTTGGCGGTGAGCTGCGCCTTGGGCGCGAACTTGATCATGTCGGAGGATTGGCCGAAGCCAAGCTTGCCCTGCTCTTGCGCGATCTGCAGGGGTGCGGTGGAGTCGGTGTGCTGGACCATGATGTCGGCGCCCTGGCCGAACAGCACCTTGGCGGCATCGGCTTCCTTGCCCGGGTCGTACCAGGAGTTTACCCAGACGATCTTGACCTTGAACTCAGGGTTGACCGATTGGGCGCCGAGCATGAATGCATTTATGCCGGAGACCACTTCCGGAATCGGGAAGGAAACGATGTAACCGGCCACGCCCGACTTCGACATCTTCGCCGCGATCTGGCCCATCACATAGCGGCCCTCGTAGAAGCGGGCGTTGTAGATGGCGACGTTATCGGCTTTTTTGTAGCCGGTGGCGTGCTCGAACTTCACATCTGGAAATTTGGCCGCGACCTTGATGGTAGGGTCCATGAAGCCGAAGGAGGTGGTGAACACAATGGCGCAACCATCGCGGGCCAGGCGCTCGATGGCGCGTTCGGCGTCGGGACCTTCGACGACGTTTTCAAGGAACACGGTTTCTACTTTATCGCCCAGTTCCTTCTCCACGGCCTTGCGGCCCTGGTCGTGCTGGTAGGAATAACCGAAGTCGCCGACCGGGCCCACATAGACCCAACAGGCCTTGATCTTGTCCGCCGCATGGACGGCGACTGATGTCATGCCGAGTGCCAATATCGCCGCGAGCGCCAACCACTTCTTCATTTGAACTTCCTCCCAGTTAAGACTTGAGCGCCACATCCCTCAACTGTCATCGCCGGATTCATTCCGGCGACCCATTGATCCGCTTACGGATGAATAACGCAAGTGGGGAAATGGGTCCCCGGGACAGGCCCGGGGATGACACAAGAGGGTAGGGCCAACGGCCGACTTCAATCAAGAGCAAACACCTTCACCTGTCCGGCACGAAGGGTTGGCCAAGGCAAGCAGGCGTATTGGCGCGCGTCAAGGCCCGGTTTCCCGATATGACGACCAAGGCAATGATGGTCACGATATAGGGCAGCGACGACAAAAACTGCGGCGGTATGCCGATGCCCTGTCCCTGCAATGAAAAGCCGAGGATCATCACGGTTCCAAACAGATAGGCGCCGATGGCCACCCGCCAGGGCAGCCAGGAGGCGAAGACCACAAGCGCTAAGGCGATCCAGCCGCGGCCTGCCGTCATGTTTTCAATCCATTGGGGGGTATAGGCAAGGGAAAGATATCCGCCGGCCAAACCGGCGCAGCCGCCGCCAAACAACACGCAACCGTAGCGCACGGGAATCACGCCATAGCCCAGCGCGTGAGCCGACTGGTGGCTATCGCCCACGGCGCGGATCACCAGGCCGAGCTTGGTGCGGAACAGCACATAGGCAACTGTTGCCACAATCGCTAGCGACCCATAGACCAGCAAATCCTGGCCGAAGAAGATCGGCCCGATGAACGTAATGTCGGTGAAACCGGGAATATTCAAATGCGCCAGTTTCAGCCCCGGCTGGCCAACGAAGGACTCGCCGATCAATCCCGCGACGCCGAGCCCCAGAAGCGTCAGCGCCAGACCCGTCGCCACCTGATTGGCGACCAGCGAAAGCGTCAGAATTCCGAACAGCAGAGACAGGATCATTCCCGCCGCAATGGCGGCAAGGATGCCGATCAGCGGCGAGCCTGTGGTGAGCGCCGCGGCAAAGCCGCAGACGGCGCCCACGGCCATCATGCCTTCAACGCCGAGATTGAGTACGCCGGAACGCTCAACCACCAGTTCGCCGGTGGCGGCCAACAGCAATGGCGTCGAAGCCGTGATGATGGTGAGGATGATCGATAAAAGCTCGTTCATGCGCGGCTTGCCACGGCGCTTCCGGCTGGAAGCAGTTTGATACGGTAAAGGATCAGCGTGTCGCAGGCGAGAATGTAGAACAACAGGATGCCCTGGAACACCTTGGCGATCTTGTCGGAAATGCCAATGGCGACCTGGGCCGCCTCGCCGCCGAGATAGCTGATGGCGAGCGCCAATGCGGCCACCAGCGCGCCAATGGGATTGAGGCGGCCGAGGAAAGCCACGATGATCGCGGTGAAGCCGTAGCCCGGGGAAATCGTCGGCTGCAACTGGCCCACGGTGCTCATCACTTCACAAATACCGGCAAGTCCGGCCAGCCCGCCGGAAAGAAGGAAGCAGAACCATACCGCTCTGGCGCGCGAGAATCCGGCAAAATGGCCGGCGCGGGGAGCGCTTCCCATCACTCTGATCTCAAACCCCTTGAGCGTGCGCACCATGAGAAACGCCAAACCCAGGGCCACTGCAAGCGCCAGGACCGCTCCGAGGTTGATGTAAACGGGACCCAGCGCATCGGGGATCAATTTGAACTGCGGCAACAGTTGCCAGCCGCCGAAGCTCACGGTTTTGGGAAAGTTATAGCCTTGCGGATCGCGCCAGGGGCCGCGCACCAGCCAGTCCAGAATGAGTTGCGCCACATAAACCAGCATCAGGCTCGTCAAAATCTCGTTGGCATTGAAACGGTTCTTGAGGAGTGCGGGAAGCGAAGCCCAGGCCATGCCGCCGAGTACGCCTAGCATCAGCATGGCAACAAGCGTCAGCGGCGATTGCCATTGTGGAAAAAACACCGGGACAAGACCGCCGAGGACCGCACCCGCCGTCAACTGGCCCTCGGCGCCGATGTTCCAGACATTGGCGAGATAGGAAACGGCAAGACCAGCGCCAATGAGTGCCAGCGGTGTCGCCTTGATAATCAACTGCTCGATGGACCACGACGAGGTCAGCGGTTCGACGAAATAGATGAACAACGCATCCAGGGGATTGAGGCCGCGGAGCGCAAAGATGATGGCGCCGGTCGCCACGGTGAGCGCTATGGCGATCAACGGGGAAAGAATGGTCATGGGCCGGGAACGTTCGGCCCGTTTCTCAAGCAGAAGCCGCATGGCGGGCCTTTTCCACTTCGTGGGCTCCGGCCATGAGCAGGCCGATCTGTTGCAGGCTGATCTCGCCCGCAGGGTACGTTTCAGAAAGCTGGCCCCGCGAAATGACCGCGATGCGGGTGGCGATCTCAAAAATCTCGTCAAGATCCTGGCTGATCACCAGCACGGCCGAGCCCTGTTGGGAGAGATCGACGATGGCCTGGCGGATCGTCGCCGACGCACCGGCATCCACCCCCCAGGTCGGCTGGTTGATCACCAGAATGCCGGGCTGGCGGTCCAGTTCGCGGCCCACGACGAATTTTTGCAAATTGCCGCCAGAAAGTGCGCGAGCCTCCGGGTCGGGCTTGCCCTTGCGGACGTCGTACGTCTTGATAACGCGTTCGCTGACACCGGCCGCTCCATTCTTCTGCAACAGACCGGATTTGACCAGATTCAAGTCGGAGGAATGGCGGGTCAAGACGATGTTTTCCGAAAGCCGGAACGCCGGAACAGCGCCGTGGCCGAGGCGCTCTTCTGGAACGAAGGCCGCTCCCAGATTGCGCCTTTCGTTGACGCCGCTCCGGCCACAGGGTTCGCCGTCGAAAGCGATCATATCGTTTCGCGCCAGAAGCCGCTCTCCCGAAATCGCATCGAAGAGTTCCGCCTGCCCGTTGCCGGCCACGCCAGCGATGGCGATCACTTCGCCCGCCTTAACTTCGAGCGAAATGTTCTTGAGCTCGACGGCGAAAGGGCCATCGGCCGGAAGATTCAGGTTCTTCAATTCGAGACGCACGGTTCCCGCGCTCTTTTTGCGATCGCCGCGCACCACATGAATATCGCCGCCGACCATCAGCTTGGCGAGGCTGGCTGCCGTTTCCTTCACGGGATCGGCGGTGGCGACGACCTTGCCATGGCGAAGGATGGTGACCGCGTGGCACAGGCGCTTTACCTCCTCGAGACGGTGGCTGATGTAGAGAACGGCACAGCCTTCCCTGGCGAGGCGCGCCAGCACCAGGAAGAGCTGATCGGCCTCTTGCGGCGTCAACACCGCCGTCGGTTCATCCATGATGAGAAGGCGGGGATGTTGCAGCAGGCAGCGCACGATCTCGATGCGCTGACGCTCGCCCACCGAAAGGTCCGCCACGACCGCCGTGGGCTCGAGCGGCAGGCCATATTCCTTTGACACGCGCCGGATTTTCTCCGCAAGGCTGGCGAGATTGAAGCGTCCCGGCATGGCCAGCGCTATGTTTTCAGCCACGGTCAAGGCCTCGAACAATGAGAAGTGCTGGAATACCATGCCAATGCCGAGCTTGCGGGCGGCGGCGGGATTGGCGATTGAGATTTTCCGGCCCTTCCAGCGGAACTCGCCGGAGGTGGGCTGAAGCGCTCCGTAGATCAATTTGACGAGGGTCGATTTGCCCGCGCCATTCTCGCCCAGAAGGGCATGAATTTCGCCGGGCCTGACTTTCAGCGTTACATCGTCGTTGGCGCGCAACGATCCGAAGACCTTCACGATATGAAGCGCTTCGAGAAGATAGCTGTCCTCGACTGTCACCCTGTTTCCCTCGCCTGGCGTGCGCTATCGTGCGGTTGAACCTCTCCTGTTGCAAGGCGGAGCGCTTCGTCGAGCATAATAATTTGCGCCGCCGTCGAAGCCGCAATCATGGCTGGCTCCTTGGAGCGAATGCCGGCAATGCCAATGGGGCAAATGAGACTGGCGACGCGCTCCTCCGCAACGCCCGCATCTCGCAGGCGCTTCTCGAAGCGGGCGCGCTTAGTAAAGCTGCCAATGAGGCCCACATGCGCAATGCCGGAATTGCGCAATGCCGCGTCTGCTATGGCAAGATCCAGCGCGTGGCTGTGGCTCATGATGAAGACGAAACTACCCTCCGGCGCCTCCGCCAGATCGGCGCTGGCCGCCAGCGTGACATTGGACGGCACGGCGCCGGGGAAAGCATCGGGGCGGGGATCGATCCAGCTGACCTGGAACGGCAGCGGCGCCAGCGCCAGAACCAGCGCGCGGCCTACATGACCCGCGCCGAAAAGATAGAGGTGGCGGCGTTCCTCGCCGAAGGATTGCCGAAAATTTCCGCTACCCTGCCTTCCCCCCTCGCGGGGGAAGGTGGATCGCGCCTCTTGGCGCGAGACGGAAGAGGGGGCTGTCTCCGCATGCCGATCTGCCCGAAGATCGCGCTGAAACAGCCCCCTCTTCCGGCGCTTCGCGCCACCTTCCCCCGCGAGGGGGGAAGGAAGAAAGTGACGAGCTACTTTTTCTTGTTCAATCGCGCTTTCGACCGAGAATGGGCCGGCATCTTCCGTTTCAGCCAGCAACCGTAGCTCCGCCAAGCGTTCGTTATCGAACACCTCGGTCAGTAGCTTCACTTGTCCGCCGCAGCACTGGCCGAGTTGCGGACCGAGAGCATGCGATGTTTTTTTCACACCCGGGCCTCGTGCCAGCATCGCCTGTGCCTGAGCGATGGCATGCCATTCGAGCGTGCCGCCGCCGATTGAGCCGTGATAACCCTGCCCCGTTACAATCATGTGGGCGCCGGCATCGCGGGGAGTCGAGCCTTGTGTGGATATGACGGAGACCAGGGCGCATTTTCCTTGCGTCTCAATTGTCTTGACGATGAGGGCCCAGACTTTCATGGCTGCATCGCCTTCACCGCTCGCAGGATTGCCTCGGGCGTGGCTGGCGCGTCAAGCGGGGGAATGCTGGCGGGTTTGAGCGACGCTATGGCATTGAAGATCGCCGACCACACGGAAATTGCCAGCATCAGTGGCGGCTCGCCCACGGCCTTGGAGCGGTAGATCGTATTCTCGCGGTTGCCTTTCGATTCGAAAATCTTCACGCGGAAATCGGCCGGCACATCGGAGGCGGTGGGAATCTTGTAGGTCGATGGCGCGTGGGTGCGGAGTTTGCCATCGGCATCGAACACCAGCTCTTCCGTGGTCAGCCAGCCCATGCCCTGAACAAAGCCACCCTCAATCTGGCCTATATCCATTGCAGGGTTAAGTGAGCGGCCAACATCATGAAGGATATCGACGCGGTCGACACGCATTTCGCCGGTGAGCGTGTCGACGGTCACCTCGCTGCACGCTGCACCATAGGCGAAATAAAAGAAGGGACGGCCCTTCGCCTTGGTGCGGTCCCACGCCACTTTCGGCGTTGCATAAAACCCCGTGGACGAGAGCGAAACCCGGGCCTCATGGGCTTTCTTCGCAAGCTCGCCGAAGCTCATGTTTTGATTACCGATAATGACCTGGCCCGCAGCGAAGCGAATGCGCGTTTTTGGCACCTTCCACGTCTTTGACGCGAAGGCCACGAGGCGGGATTTGATGGTGGCGGCAGCCGCTTTCGCCGCCATGCCGTTGAGATCGGCGCCGGAGGAGGCCGCGGTGGCCGAAGTGTTCGGCAC
>JBKKDI010000003.1:0-6267 GCA_046708645.1 Aestuariivirga sp. | reverse complement strand
CGTGCGCCCCGGCGCCATCACCGCCGCTGCCGATATCGTCAACGTGATTATTCGCGGCGTCGGCGGCCATGGCGCAATCCCGCACAAGGCCGTGGATCCGATCGTAGCCGCTTCGGGCGTGGTGCTGGCCCTGCAATCGATCATGTCGCGCAACATCGACCCGCACGATTCTGCCGTCATCACCGTCGGCGCCTTCAATGCGGGCAACATGGCGACGGTCATTCCGCAGGAAGCACATCTTCAGATTGGCGTCCGTACCTGCACCAAGCCGGTCCGGGAATTCATGGAGAAGCGCATTCCGGAGCTGATTTCGGCGCAGGCCAGGTCCTTCGGCTGTGAAGCGGAGATCGTCTATGGCCACGGCCATCGCTATCCACCGGGCTTTAATTCGGATGCCGAGGCAGCCCTCGTCCGCGACGTTGCCATCGAACTCGGTCAGGAACCCTCACGCATCGACATGCGCGGACCCTTCATGTTTGCCGAGGATTTCGCCTACATGCAGGAGGCCGTTCCCTCCTGCTATTTAGGTCTCGGGAACGGCGCCACTCCCATGCTCCATGATGCGGGCTACGACTTCAACGACGCGCTCCTCACCAAGGGCCCCGCTTTCTGGGGAAGGCTCGTCGAGAGGTTCTTGGTTAGGGCGTAAAATTTTCCCCACAATCAGGCGTATGGCCCCTCCAGCCCGAGTTTGCGCATCAGCGTGGCATAGGCATTGGAGGTTTTCACGAGCTTGGCGCCGTGGCGTTCGATTAATTCCTTGCGGCGCTCGGGATCAACGGTGGCGGCGAGGGCTCCCCAGATGGCGGCCATGGTCTCGGCTGCATCGCGAATTCGGTCTGCAGCGTCGGTGTCCTCCGCCGCGCGTGCCAATTCCTGGCCCGTTACCTTGCCGACGCAAGGCACCGTCATCGGCCCCGCATTGGCGTAGTCCGCCGGTAAATCGCCCTTGAGGTTTGTCGCCAGCCTGAAGCGGATCGCGTCAAAAATCTGATCCACCGCCTGCTTGGCGCCCTGTACGCGGCTCACGTGCTCGGTATCGGCAGCCGCATGGGGCAGGAGTTCGAGCTTGCCTCTATGACGCTTCTCGATTTCCAGATAGGGCACCATGGGGCCGGACAGTTTTCCGCTCTTAGCATCCTTGAAGATGTCCGCATCGATGGCGGCATAACGGATCTTCCCGCTCACCAGCGCCGCGTCGAGCGCTGTTGTATCCACCAGTTCGCCCCGATCATAGTTGATGAGCACGGCGCCATCGTTCATGACGCTGAAAACGGCGGCGTTCAGCACGCCGGCATTGGCATATTTTCCCGTCGCCGCATTGAGCGCACCAAGTCCGGTGTGGGGAGTGATGACGTCAGCACCGCGCGCTGCCTCTTCCACCGTCTTCGCGTACTCAAACCCTTCTGACTCGATCCACTCGCGGTGCCGGGGCCGCGCATGGATGGCCACGCGCATGCCGAAAGCGGCTGCAATGCGGGCCACCTCGCGGCCGATATTGCCATAGCCGATCACCGCGATCTTCTTGCCCTCAAGCTTCTCGGTCGGAAACTCGCGGAGGTTCTTGCCCGTGTCGAAATCTCCCGCCACCACACGGTTGTGCAATTCGCCAATCGGCAAATCCGGCATCACCTTGAGCATCGCCTTGATCGCCATCTGGGCGGTAGCACGGCTGTTGAAGCTCGGCGTGTTCATCAGCGGCGCCTCGCCGCCTTCGCCATTGCCGCCGCCCCAAGAGGCCGAGCCCATGTTACCGGTACCAGCGCCGATGCGCACTCCGCCCAACTTGAACACGGAAGCCTTGGGCAGGAATGTCGCCGCTGCGATCACCGCGTCATACTGGCCCTTGTCCGTTTGAGGCAGAATCTCGGCCTCGGTCGAAAGTTCCGGCTGATAGAAGAAATGAATCTTGCCCTTCTCAAGCTTCGCTTCACCAGCCATTGGGCCTTCGTGGAAAATACCGCCTTTCGCAACGATATAGGCTCGCACTTCCGAATGGTTCGGCTGGCCACGGCAATCGAATTTAAGCCCGACCAGATCGCACACCAGCACCTTGTAGGCACAATCGGGGTCGTCTTTACGCTGACGAATACCTTCCGCCTTCGCCGCTGGATACGTCTCGCCCAGTTTGGCCAGTTCTTCCTCAAGCACTAGAATTTTGGCGCGGTGATAGGCGTATTTCAGATTGTCGAGGAGGGCTGAGATATCCTCGTTCGGCCGGATGCCGCCGATCCAGGCGCGATAGTCACCCGGCGTTCCCGGAAACGCATTGATATAGCGTGCCACGTCAAGCCCAGGCTCGTGGGCGCCATTGGGATGGGTGATGCCATCGTAGGCCAGCAACTGCTTGGAGCGCTGGACGATGCGGGCATGAATTGCCGGTTCAGTCACGCCGGGATCGTTGACTTGCAACAAGGTCACCGCGGCGCCCCGGTGTTCGGGATTTTCCACGCCGAGCTTGAACAGTGGATTGGCGGCGACCCAATCGTTGACAGCCTGCCGGTTTGCCATCGAGCGCCGGTTCAGTTCCGCAACCGGGCCATTGCGCTTCTCCGACCGCAGTAGCCCAAAGGTTGTTTCGGCGAAAGCCAGCGTGGCGAACGTGTTGATGACACCGCCCACCATCCTGTCCTGGGCCGGATCGTAAATCGGTCCGACCTTGACTGTGCGCTCGCCCGTCAGCGGCATTTTGGGATCGATCGGTGCCGCGATCTTGAGCTGGCGCGGAATGGCCCATGATGGCTGCTTCTGGTTCTTTTCGATCAGCGCCAGGGCCTGCGGGGTAAAGCTCGCGACATAATAGCCGGAGATGCCGCCAATCGCCTTCTGGAACGGCGTGAACATGCAGCACTTGGCCATCACCTGGACGATCGCCGCCTCGCCCCATGGCATGGCCCCCAGCATGGAAGTGACATCGAGCATGGCGTGATGCTCGGCGGGATTGCGATCGATCCACGCCAGCAAGTTGGCGATGTCGGCATTGGAATAAGTGGTGGCGCCTGTCGTTTCGTGGCCAACGCCCACGAACAGTTTGATGCCCATTTTCTCCAGCGTGGCGGAGGAGGGGATTGTGCCTTCTTCGCCAGCGAAGTGAATGCGCGACTCATCGCCGTTTCGCGCGTAGCGCATCATTTCGATGATCTGCGCACCCCATGACTGGCGGAAGAAGCCACCGGCCTTCGCTGCTTCCGATTCCGGCGCCGGTGTGTCGATGAATACATGCTGGGCCTTGTCGCTGGTGGTGATCATGTGGAGGGCGCAGGCAGTAAAGCCCGAATGGCCGCCGCCTAGCCCCACCGCCATCTTGTTGGATTTTGGAAGGCCGAAATAGCGATGGATCTCCCGCATCATGTCGAGAAGGAACTTGTCTGCCGGATAACCCCGGTGCATGGAGCGGCCGATTTCGGCCGAGGTGAACGGCCCCACATCCTTGCCCGTATCGTCGAGCTTGCGGTAATTCTTCTCCAGCCAGCGTTCGAACTCAAAATGCTGCAATCGTGAATCGACCTCGTCGGCGGCCCCGTCGGTGATCGGCCCCACGCCGAAAAACGGGTTCTTCGTGCGGCCTGGCGGCCCGCTCTTGGTCGCCTCGATTGACGCTTCCTGCTGATTCTGAAGTTCGGCGGCCGTCGTCATTATATTCCCCCATCCGGTGCGGGCGCAAACTAGTGAAGCCGCTTACTGCCACGCGCCGGAAACCGCCGCAAGAGCAGCCGGTTCCGTCAAATTGGAGAGGCGCGCCTTCTCAGGGGGCTGCTGAGTCGGTGATGCTGGCGGGCTGCTGAAGGTTATCGAGCGTCATAAGACCTCTTGCCCCGCGAGGGGTTAACTCGGTGACCTGGAGCGTTGCGATTGTACCATCGCTACATGCCAGGGGAATTCGCTGTCCCATCGCCATGGGGGAGCCAGCGCCAGACATCGCGCCGGAACACAGTATCCCGGCTGCGTTCGTTGCATCGTAACCCTCTCGCGAATGAAACGCCTGCCACTGGGCCGGGTCGGGAGGTGGAGGCGTTGAAAGGATCGAGGCAATCTGTTTCTCCGGCTCCGGCAAAACGGCTCCGGTTTCCCCGCCGGTCTGATATGGCGCTAATCCAGCCGCCGGCTCCTGCCCGGGAACCATCGCAACCTCCTGATCGCGTTCGATCATCGATGGGGGCGGCCCGACGATGTCTTCAAGCCGCCGCACGGAGCAGGCCGCCAACCCCAATATGATTGACAAAACGGTGATTTGTCTCAGAAAACGCAACATCGGCGACCGGCGAACAGCCTCTCCCCACGAGCCTTTGACTGTATAACCACATCCCGGAAACCGGCCTGCCGCCAAATTGCCGGAATGATTTCGTTGAACTTTTTAACACAAGTTGGCCTAAACTGCGAGTATTCAAATTTCTCGCGGGTACCGAGGACATTTTCGGTCAAGAATGGCAAGCAATCGGAACGATCTGGACCTTGCTTCGGAGTATGACGCCGCGCTTCGGCGTGGCGCGCCGCGCGGCGCTGTCGTCTCCGTTGTCCTCATTGCCATCATGATCGCGTCGTTCGTCTTTTGGGCCGATTGGGCAAAACTGGACGAGGTAACCCGCGGCGAAGGCCGCGTCATCCCATCAAGCAAAACACAACTCGTCCAAAGCCTGGAAGGCGGTATCGTCAAGGAACTTCTGGTGCGCACCGGCGACAGTGTTCGCAAGGGCGATGTGCTGGCGCGCATCGACGACACCGGCTTTTCATCTAATTTGGGAGAAGTCACCGCCAAGCGGCTGACGCTCGAGGCCCGGACCACGCGGCTGAGGCACGAGGCAAATGGCGATTTGACGGCCGACCCCGTTTTTTCCGATGCATTGCGGGAAACGTCGGCGGCGCTGGCCGAAAACGAAACCAGCCTTTTTCAGGCACGGCGCAACAGCCTTCAAACCCAGCTCGGAATTTTGAAAGAGAGGGTGGAGCAGCGTACTCGTGAACTGGGCGAAATACGCGCCGCCATGGCGCGCTTCGAAACCAATCTCTCTCTCGCCAACGAGGAGATGAAGCTCAAGAAGCCGCTGGCCGAACGGGGCATCGTGCCGAAGACCGATATCATCCGGCTAAAGCGCGACATCGCCGACACCGAGGGCCAGATCGCCACGCAGAATGAGTCTATCCCCAAGGTGGAAGCGGCCATCCGCGAAGCGCAAGGCCAGGTGAAGGAGCAGGAAGAAAAGTTCCGCCAGGATGCCAAGGCCGAGTTGTCCGAACTGGAAGCGGAGCTTGCTGTGACCCAGGAGACGCTGCGCGGCGCCACCGATCGGGTCATCAGGGCCGACATCAGATCGCCGGTCGACGGCGTGGTGAACCAGATCAACAGCAATACGGTAGGCGGCGTCGTGCAGGCCGGGCAGACGCTCATGGAAATCGTGCCTCTCGAGGATTCCTTGTTCGTCGAAGTCAAGATCAAGCCAGCCGACATTGCTTTCGTTCACCCGAGGCAACCTGCTGTCGTCAAGATCACCGCTTATGATTTTTCGATCTATGGCGGGCTCGACGGCACCGTCGAGCGCATCTCCGCCGATAGCGTGTACGACGAGGAGGAACGCCAGAATTTTTATTTGGTGACCGTTAAAACTTTACAGAACCAGTTAAAATCGGAAAAAGAAGAATTGCCTATCATCCCCGGAATGGTCGCGTCTGTCGACATTCTAACGGGGAAAAAGAGTGTATTGGACTACCTGCTCAAGCCCATCAACAAAGCGCGGGCCGAGGCACTCAGGGAAAGATAAAAGTAGAAACGTTTCCCTCAGGCATTTTTCACCTCTTTCTTCACTTCACCATCATCTTTTTGCGGCACTCGTTCTCATCGCCTCCTTGGGCTGGATTGCCGTCGCAGCGCCAGCCGCGACGCCCAAGGCAACGGAGCAGGGGAAGCAGACCACCGCCGCATTGCCCTTCGGCGTTTTCGGATCGCTCGAATTCAAAACCAACGCCACGAAAGGCTTGGGCGAATGGCGCCGTGTGCAGGTTGCAATGCAAGCTGAGCAAAAGGTCTACTCCGAATGCGATACAAAAAGCGCGCGCTGCCCCTCCCATCTTCGCGATTGGCGCGGCAAACTGAAAACATGGGCCACAGCCAGCGAGGCAGCCCAGCTCCAGCTGGTGAATTCCTGGGTCAACCGCAGGATTCGCTATGCCGAGGATAGCAGCGCCTTTGGACGCAAGGACCTTTGGGCAAGCCCCGCCGTTTCCCTCAAAGGGCGCGGCGACTGCGAAGACTATGCCATCGCCAAATACGCC
>JBKKDI010000002.1:0-5550 GCA_046708645.1 Aestuariivirga sp. | reverse complement strand
AAGTGACCCCGCCCGCCAAATTCGTCCATGACGAGGAGGGCCGCCGCGGCCAGGCCGCGGCCTCGCTCGTCTCCGGCGGCTGCATCGTCTCGGGCGCATCGCTCCGCCGGTCGCTGCTCTTCACCGGAGTCAGGGTCAACTCCTACAGCACGGTCGAAGATGCGGTGGTGCTGCCCCATGTGCAGATCGGCCGCAACGCCCATCTCAAGAAAGTGGTGATCGACCGTGGCGTCACCATCCCCGAAGGGCTCATCGCCGGAGAAGATCCAAAACTCGACGCCAAGCGCTTCCGCCGCACCGCCAACGGTATTTGCCTCATCACCCAGCCGATGATCGACAAGCTTGACGCATGAAGGTTCTTGCCGTCGCTTCGGAGATCTATCCGCTGGTCAAGACTGGGGGCTTGGGCGATGTCGCGGGCGCGCTGCCTGCCGCCTTGCGAGGGCAGGGTGTCACCGTTCGCACCATGGTCCCCGGTTATCCCGCTGTTAAGGCGGCTGTCAAAAATGGCAAGGTGGTACATCGCTATGCCGATCTGTTCGGCGGCAAGGCGACACTGGTCGCGGCGAAGGCCAAAGGCCTCGACATTATCGCGCTCGACGCGCCGCACCTGTTCAAGCGCGATGGCAATCCTTACCTCGGCGCCGACGGCAAGGATTGGCCCGACAATGGCCAGCGCTTCGCCGCCCTGGCGCGCGCCGCCGCCGATGTGGGCCGGGGCGCCATCAAGGGATACACGCCCGATATCCTGCATCTTCACGATTGGCAGGCAGCACTCGCCGCCGTCTATGTGAAATTTGAAGGCGGCCCGAAGACGGTGATGACCGTCCACAACATCGCCTTCCAGGGCCAGTTCCCGGCCTCGCAATTCGCCACGCTGGGATTGCCAGCTACAGCTTTCGCCATCGATGGGCTCGAATATTACGGCAAAGTGGGTTTTCTCAAGGGCGGATTGCAATGTGCCGATGCCATCACCACGGTGAGCCCCACCTACGCCAATGAAATACAAACATCAGATTTCGGCATGGGCCTCGACGGGCTGCTGCGCTCTCGCCGCGACGCTCTCGCAGGGATTGTCAACGGCATCGACACGGCGGTGTGGAACCCCGAAACCGATTCCGCTCTCGCCGCCACCTACGGCGCGGCCTCGCTTGCCAAACGCATCAGCAACAAGCGCGCCCTTGAAACGCGCTTTGGCCTCGATCCGGAAGACGGCATGCTCCATGGCGTGGTGAGCCGCCTCACCTGGCAAAAGGGCATGGATATTTTTGCCGGTTCACTGAATGCACTGGTTGCATCGGGCGCCAGGCTTGCTCTCATCGGCACCGGGGAAGCTCCAATCGAGAAGGAAATCCTTGTGGGCGCGCAACGCCACAAGGGCCGCATCGGCGTTGTGATCGGCTATGACGAGAAACTCGCCCACCTCATACAGGGAGGCGCCGATACGATTCTGGTTCCCTCGCGCTTCGAACCCTGCGGCCTGACGCAACTCCATGGGCTGCGTTACGGCTGCGTGCCGGTGGTCGCCCGCACCGGCGGCCTTGCCGACACCATCATCGACGCCAACGATGCAGCCCTTGTGGCAGGCTCCGGCACGGGCTTCCAGTTCACGCCGGTGGATGCCCCCAGCCTCGAATCCGCGCTCATCCGCGCCATCCGCCTCCACAATGACCGCGCCCTATGGACGGGGATGCAGAAGCGCGGCATGGAGACGGACGTGTCCTGGCAGCGCAGTGCATTGGCTTACGCATCGCTCTACCGCAATCTTCTCGGAGCTTGAGTTTGACAAACGTGATTGAGACCGTGCCGGCGACACCGTTCGACGGACAGAAGCCGGGCACCTCGGGCCTCCGCAAAAGAGTATCAGTCTTCCAGCAGCCCCATTATGCGGAAAATTTCATCCAGTCGATTTTCAACGCCCTCGACGGCTTTACAGGCAAGACCCTGGTGATCGGCGGTGACGGCCGCTATTTCAACCGCGAAGTCATCCAGACGGCCATCCGCATGGCCGCCGCAAACGGTTTCGGTCGCGTGTTGGTCGGCCGGGATGGCCTTCTCTCAACACCCGCGGCGTCCAATCTCATCCGCAAGCATCAAGCGTTCGGCGGCATTGTCCTTTCCGCAAGCCACAACCCCGGAGGACCCGACGGCGATTTCGGCATCAAATATAACGCGAGCAACGGCGGACCTGCGCCGGACAAAATCGCCAACGCGATCTTCGCCAAAACCAGGACGATCTCGTCCTATAAGATCGTGCCGGGTCCGCCCATCGACTTGGCGCGGCCCGGTACTTCAAATATCGGCAGCATGACGGTCGAGGTGATCGATCCCGTCGTGGATTATGCAACCCTGATGCAACAGCTCTTCGACTTCGACCAGATCCGCGATCTCTTCAATTCCGGCTTCCGCATGCGCTTCGATGCCATGAGCGCCATCACTGGACCTTACGCTAAAGCCATTTTGGAAGATGCCCTCTGCGCAGGCGAGGGCACCGTGGTCAATGGTACTCCACTCCCCGATTTTGGCGGCCACCACCCTGATCCCAATCTTGTCCATGCCCGGGAACTCTACGAACTCCTGATGTCCGCCAATGCACCTGATTTCGGTGCCGCCTCCGATGGCGATGGCGACCGCAATCTCATCGTCGGACGTAGTCAATTTGTCACCCCATCGGATTCCCTCGCCATGCTTGCGGCCAATGCGCATCTGGCGCCGGGCTACGCCAAGGGTCTTGCCGGCATCGCCCGCTCCATGCCGACAAGTGCTGCGGCGGACCGCGTTGCGGCGAAACTCGGCATTAAATGCTATGAAACGCCGACGGGGTGGAAATATTTCGGCAATCTTCTCGATGCCGGATTGATCACCATCTGCGGAGAGGAAAGCGCCGGCACCGGCTCCAGCCATGTGCGCGAAAAGGACGGGCTCTGGGCGGTGCTGCTATGGCTTAATATTCTGGCGTGCCGGCGGCAGAGCGTCGCGGAGATCGTACGCGAACACTGGCACGACTATGGCCGCAACTATTATTCACGCCACGACTATGAGGCAGTGGAAGCCGATGCCGCCAACAGCCTGATGAAGGTCCTGCGCGATCGGATGATCAGCCTGCCAGGCCAGCATAACATCAAGATGATGGACGACTTCGCCTATGACGATCCGGTCGATGGCTCGCGCACCACGGGCCAGGGTATCCGCATCCTGTTCGAGGACGGCTCTCGCATCGTCTATAGGCTTTCGGGCACCGGCACCGCAGGCGCCACCTTGCGGGTCTACATTGAGCGGTTCGAACCCGACCCGGCCAAACATGGAACCGAAACCCAAACGGCACTTGCCGATCTTGTGGCCCTGTCGCGCTCCCTGGCGGAGATCGAAACCCGCACGGGGCGTGCAGCGCCCACGGTGATCACCTGAACGCCAAGCTCTCGATGACGGAGGGAACGCCGTCACCGCTCGGCGTCGTCCCGCGCGGCGATGGGCTGAATGTCGCCGTGGTCTCACAAAACGCCACGCGCATCTTCTTTTGCCTATTCGATGGAGACAAGGAAATCCATCGCTTGCCGCTACCGAAGCGTGAAGGCGATGTGCATTTCGGCTTTGTTGCAGGCCTCGGCATCGGCACCCGTTATGGTTTTCGCGCCGACGGCCCGTGGGATGAATCGCAGGGCCACCGCTTTGATTCATCGAAGCTGCTTATCGATCCTTACGCCAGCGCCATCGACCGCCCATTCGCCCATTCTCAGCAATTGCTCCAGCGCGGTTTCGACACCGCTCAACTCGTTCCAAAATCAATCGTCACCGCGCCTTTCAACGTAGTAAAACCTCTGCCTCCAGCGACACCGAACTTCATCTATGAACTTCAGGTCAAGGCTTTCACCCAATTGCACCCCGATGTGCCGCCCGGCAAACGCGGCACCGTGGCGGCCCTCGCTGAACCGGCGATCATCGATCATCTTATCAAACTTGGCGTCGACACGGTCGAAATCATGCCGCTCGCCGCCTGGATTGACGAGCGTCATCTGCCGCAGCTGGGATTGACAAATGCCTGGGGCTACAACCCGGTCACTTTCATGGCGCCGGACCCACGGCTCGCACCCGGCGGCTTTGCTGAAATCCGCCAAACAGTGGAGGCGCTTCATAGCGCTGGCATAAGGGTCATTCTCGATGCCGTCTTCAATCACACCGGAGAAAGCGACGAGGACGGCGCCACGCTGTCGCTGCGCGGCCTCGACAACGCGCTCTATTACGCCCACGCCGATGGCCGGCTGGTAAATCACACCGGCTGCGGCAACACGCTGGCACTGGATCGAGCGCGGGTCATGCAGCTTGTTCTCGACGCCATGCACAATTGGGTAAACCGCACCGGCATTGACGGTTTCCGCTTCGATCTCGCAACCATCATGGGCCGCACCGCAAACGGTTTTTCCCACGATGCGCCGCTCATTGCCGCCATCGAACACGATCCATTGCTTTCCAAACTCACCATGATCGCCGAACCTTGGGACGTGGGGCCAGGCGGCTATCGGCTCGGCCAGTTCCCGCCGCGCTGGCATGAATGGAACGATCGTTTCCGCGACGACGCGCGCCGCTTCTGGCGGGGCGACAAGGACTCGCTGCGCCATCTCGCCACGCGGCTTGCCGGCTCCTCCGATATTTTCGGTGGCGGGAGCCCGTCGCGCGGCATCAACTATGTCGCGGCCCACGACGGCTTCACGCTCCGCGATTCCGTCACCTATGAAACCAAAAATAACCATGCCAATGGCGAAGGAAACCGCGACGGCAACAGCCACGAAGTGACTTGGGCCGGAGGCGACGCGCGGGCGCTCCTCGCTACGCTGTTCCTGTCGCGCGGCACGCCAATGCTGACGGCGGGCGATGAGTTCGGCCGGAGCCAGCGCGGCAACAACAACGCCTATGCTCAGGACAATGCCACGACCTGGCTGGACTGGAAAAACGCCGGCCGTGATCTCATCGCTTTCACCGCCAAACTTGTGGAACTTCGCAAGACCTGTCCGCTCCTCGCGGCCGATCGATTTCTGACCGGAGAAGACGCCATTTGGCTCGGCGCCGATGGCGGCCCCATGAACTGGGGCAACGGCGATGCCCGCGTGTTGGGCTTGCTCCTTGCCCACGAGGAAGACCGGCTTGCAATCTGGGTCAATGGCGCGGACGCATCCATCAATCCCGCCTTGCAGCCGCGCCATGGCTATTCCTGGGTACGCGTCTTCTGCTCCGCCGAAGGGCCCGGACTTCCCGGCTTATCGGTGGCGTTGTTCATCGAACGGCGCATACAGCAGGCGGGCACTACGGATGAAACGCTGTTGCAACTTGCGGCGGCGGCCGGCGTGGAGCGTGAGTGGTGGGAAATCGATGGCACGCACCACGAGGTTTCCCCCGAAAGCCTGTGCGTCATGTTGACAGCGCTCCACGTTCTCCATGCCACGGCGGACGAGGCGCAGGCATCCTTGCAAGAATTGCAAAATGCCGTCGCACCTCAATTGACCGTCGCTGGGAAATCAACGATTCTGGGCGAGACCAGTTCGCGGCATCGGCGCA
>JBKKDI010000001.1:0-17388 GCA_046708645.1 Aestuariivirga sp. | reverse complement strand
GTCGACAAGCTGGCCGCCGCGTGGATTTTGCAGGCGGCATTGGATTCATTGAGATGACAAAAATCACTTGTCATCGCCGGATTTGTTCCGGCGACCCATGGTTCGAATCTGTAGGTGCTCCAAACAGCGGCACTATGGGTTGCCGGGATAAACCCGCCAATGACAGAGTTGGGGAGCGATGACCTCCATCTTCGAAACGCTGCTGCCGGTTTTTTTGCTCATTGCTCTCGGTTGGGGTTTGCGCTTCCGGCACGTGGTGCCGGAGGATATGTGGCGGGGCATTGAGCTGCTCGGCTACTGGGTGTTCTTTCCGGCCCTGCTGGGCGACACGCTGATCCGCTCAGATATATCGCAACTGCCGCTCACCGGCATCGCCGTCACCATGATCGGCACTTTCCTGACCATGGCTTTGCTACTTTTGGCGGCCCGCAAGTTGATCATGGCGCAGCTTGCCATTACCGGTCCTTCCTATTCCTCTCTGTTCCAGAGCGCCACGCGCTGGAACGGCTTTATCGCACTGCCCGTGCTGGCCAAACTCTATGGCGATGAGGGTGTAGCACTTGTCGCCGTCATCATGGGAGCGCTGGTGCCCATTGCCAACGTGGTAGCGGTCTATGTCGTGGCGCATAACGCGGCGGGCCGCGAGCTTACATGGCGCGAAACCACTTATGTCGTGTTTCGCAATCCCTTCATCTGGGCAACCGCTATCGCACTTCTCATCAACTTTGCCGGAATAGCGATCTACGCGCCGGTGATGACCGCCATGGGCATGCTGGGCGGCGCCGCCATCGCCTCGGGCCTGCTCATGGTGGGAGCCGGACTATCGACCCCTGAGGCGATCCGGCCCTCGCCTGCGGTATGGACCGGTACCTTGCTCAAGCTGTTCGGCACGCCGGCGCTGGTTGCAATGTGGAGTCTGGCGACGGGTGTGACGGGCACGGCCTTCGTCGCCTGCATGGTCTGCGCATCGGTGCCTACGGCCATGAGTTCCTATGTGCTGGCCCGGCAGATGGGTGGCGATGCGCCGCTCGTGGCCACGACCGTCACGGTGCAAACCATCGTCTCCTTCTTCTCCATACCCGTTATCATCGCGCTGGCGAGAGTGCTTCAGTGACTGCTGCCTTCATAACGCTGCTGCCGGTATTCATCGTCATCCTTGTGGGATTTGGACTGCGGAAATCGGAACTTATCGACAGAGGTCATTGGACGGCAGTCGATCATGTCTGTTACTTCCTGCTATTTCCAACGATCTTCTTCAAGGAAATCGTCGCCGCCGATTTCTCCAACATCCCGGTGTTGGGCATGGCTCTTGCCATGGCGCTGGCCGTCCTGACGATGTCCGCCGCGCTGCTGATCCTGCGCCGCCCGCTCTATGCCGCACTCGCCATCGATGGTCCACAATTCACCAGCCTGTTCCAGGGCGCTACCCGCTGGCACACCTTCATCGCCTTTGCCATCATACCCATTTATTTTGGACCCTCGGCGCTGGCGCTGGGTGCCGTGAGCGCTGCCGCCATGACGCCATTGCTGAATATCCTCTGCGTCATCGTCATGTCCCTGCTCGTTTCAGGCCGGTCGCCGGAACCCGGAACGATCGTTCTCGCCATCGTCAAGAACCCGTTCGTCATTTCCACGGTGGGAGGCGTCCTATGGAAGGTCTTGGGTTTGCCTACGCCTGCCATCGGCATTCAGGTGCTCGACATGATCGGCAAGGGAGCGCTCGGCCTGGCTTTGCTCACGGTGGGTGCGGGCCTTCGCATTGATGAAGCGATCTCCTCCAAAGCGCCGGTCTTGTCGGCAACTCTGCTGAAACTTCTCGTGATGCCGCTCTTCATGGCGTTCTGGCTGAACCTTCTCGGTGTTACCGGCCAGGCCGCAGCGGTGGCCATGCTGTGCGCCGCAGTACCGACGGGGTCCGGCGCCTACGTTCTGGCGCGGCAGATGGGCGGTGACGCGCCGCTCGTCGCCAACATCCTGACGCTTCAGGTGATCTGCGCCGCTGTTTCAATCCCTCTAGTGCTGTGGCTCTTCGGAGCGATAGGATAGCGGCTCAGGCCGCTTTCATCACCTTGATCTCAAGTGTCCGGTCGAGTGCCGCCAAAGCCGCCTCGATAGCATCGAGTTTCGAGGCATGATTCAAATCGAGCAGCCGGTCGATTTGCGGCAGATGCCAACCGAGCTTTCGTGCCAGCGCAGCTTTGCCAATCCGCTCTTCGCGCATGGCCCAATACAGCGAAAGCTTCGCCGCCGTCAGCGCCGGAAGAACTGCGAAATCCTTGCCAGTCTTGCCCGGCCGGGGAATATCCTCCCGGCCTGCAAAACGTCCCATCATCGCCGTTTCGATCGCATCGACAGCCCGGGCGAGCGCATCTTCGCGGTCATCTCCGAAGGTCACAACCTCCGGAAGGTCAAGGGAGGTTACCATCAAAGTCCCATTGTCGTCGGGAACAAATTTTACCGGATAGCGCATATTATTTCTCATTCAGAGCCAATTGCTTCAGGATCGCCTGCCAAAGCCCTTTGCCGAGTTCCTTGGCTCCGCCGTGCATAGGCAGTACCGAACGCCGTCCATTCAACTCGACCAAAAGATGGCCCCTTTTCCGGGAGTAAATCTACAGCCTTTCCTCGCAAGGAAGCGCTTGGCCTGATTGCTGTTCACAACGCAACATAAGTGTTGTCTCGGCTAAAGTCAACACAAGTGTTATTTTCTGTCTCCGCTTGCCCTTGCGGCCCGCCCGATTCAGCCCTACACACCCGGCTTTAATGACATCGCCTCAGCGCCCGCGGCCGCTTCTCAAGTCCCAGCATCTTCTGGCGATTGAAGATATTTCCTCCGCTGAAATCGTAAGCCTTCTTGATCTCGCGGAAAAATATGTGGAGGTGAGCCGCCAGGCCGACAAGCGCCACGCAATGCTTTCGGGGCGAACCCAGGTCAATCTGTTCTTCGAAGCCTCAACGCGAACCCAGGGGTCGTTCGAGATCGCGGGAAAGCGGCTGGGGGCCGACGTCATGAACATGGCGGTTTCGGCCTCGGCCGTTTCCAAGGGCGAAACACTGCTGGATACGGCGATGACCATCAACGCCATGCACCCGGATTTCCTGGTGGTGCGCCATCCTTCCTCCGGCGGCGTTGAACTGCTGGCGCAGAAAGTCACCTGTGCCGTCATCAATGCCGGGGACGGCCAGCACGAGCATCCAACCCAGGCGCTGCTCGATGCCCTCACGATCCGCCGCCGCAAGCGCCAAATCGAAGGGCTGACGGTGGCGATCTGCGGCGACGTGCTGCATTCGCGCGTGGCCCGCTCCAACATCCATCTCTTGAACAAGCTGGGCGCCCGGGTGCGGGTGGTGGCGCCTTCGACGCTGCTGCCCAACGGTATCGCGAATTTTGGCGTCGAGGTTCATCGCAACATGGCCGATGGCCTCGCCAATGCGGATATTGTCATGATGCTGCGGTTGCAGTTGGAACGAATGAACGGCGCCTTCGTGCCCAGCAGCCGGGAATATTACCGCTTCTTCGGCTTGAACGAAGAGAAACTGCGTTATGCTAAAAAGGATGCGCTGGTGATGCATCCAGGGCCCATGAACCGGGGGATCGAAATCGATTCGAATGTAGCAGACGGCGTGCAGTCGGTGATCCGCGAACAGGTGGAAATGGGAGTGGCCGTGCGCATGGCGGTGCTCGATGCGCTCTCCCGCCACCTGCCGCGCGGAGGCAACGCATGATCGCGCCCGCCGCCAAATCCACGGCTTCGCGCCGCGCCTATGTGAATGCCAATGTCGTGGCGCCCGCCCAGGGCCTCAAGGGAAATGGCGGCGTGCTGATCGAAGATGGGTGGATTTTGGCGGTAGGGCCAAAGGTGACGCGAGAGAGTGCGGGGTCTGGCACCGCAGTCATCGATTGCAGCGGCCTAACCCTCATCCCCGGCCTTATCGACATGCGGGTGTTCACCGGCGAACCCGGCACCGAATACCGAGAGACGCTGGCCAGCGCCTCGGAAGCGGCAGCGGCGGGCGGAGTCACCACCATGATCGTCATGCCCAATACCCAGCCGGTGATCGACGATGCGGCTATCGTCGACTTCATCATGCGGCGCGCGCGCGACACGGCGCTGGTGAGGGTGGCTCCCATGGCCGCCATTACCAAGGGGCTGGGCGGCGAGATGATGACCGAGATCGGAGGCCTCAAGGAAGCAGGCGCGGTGGCGATCACTGACGGCATCAGGGCTGTGGCCAATGCCAATGTGTTCCGCCGGGCCCTCACTTATGCGAAGGATTTCGACATGTTGGTGGTGCAGCATGTGGAGGAGCCCACGCTCTCGGCGGGCGTGATGAATGCTAGCGAGATTGCCGGACGTCTCGGCTTGGCTGGCATCCCCGCGATGGCGGAGGTCATCATGCTGGAGCGGGATTTGCGGCTCGTGGAACTGACCGGAGCGCGCTATCACGCTTCGCAGATTTCATGCCGCCATTCGCTGGAGGTCATCCGCGCCGCGAAGGCTAAGGGCCTGCCGGTCACCTGTGGCGTCTCAATTCATCACCTTAGTCTCAACGAGAACGACATTGGCGCCTACCGTACTTTCTTCAAATTGTCGCCGCCGCTCCGCACAGAGGGCGACCGCCGGGCTCTGGCCGAAGGGGTGGCCGATGGTTCAATCGATGTGATTGTCTCGTCCCACGACCCGCAGAGCGCCGACACCAAACGGCTGCCCTTCGCGGAAGCTGCCTTCGGCGCCATTGGACTGGAAACGATGTTGTCGGCTGCACTCGCTCTTTATCACAATGAAACAGTACCCTTGGAGCGGCTGGTGGAGGCAATGTCGTCGAAGCCTGCGGAAATTCTTGGGCTCGAAACGGGGAGACTGGAAGCCGGGGCTCCCGCCGATTTCGCTTTGGCCGATCTCGCCTTGAACTGGAAGGTGGAAGACAAGGTGCTGCGCTCCCGGGCCAAGAACTCGCCATTCGAGCATCGCACGCTCGAAGGCCGCTGTGTCGAGACGGTCGTTGCGGGCCGCAGCGTTTACACCTACGCTCGGTGAAGTACCGACGGGAGATTTCCGCTTTGACGGCATTCGAAATGATTGTGCCGATCGTGTTCGGCTATTTCTGCGGTGCGATTCCCTTTGGGCTGATCCTCACTAAGGCGGCGGGACTGGGCGACATCAGAAAAATCGGTTCCGGCAACATCGGCGCCACCAATGTGCTGCGCACCGGCAACAAAAAGGTGGCGATCCTCACGCTTCTGCTTGACGGATTGAAGGGCACGGTGCCGGTGGTTGTCATGTCGATGCTCTATGGGAACGAGACGGCAATCGTTGCGGGTCTCGCGGCCTTCTTCGGCCATCTCTTCCCGGTATGGCTCGGATTCAGAGGCGGCAAGGGTGTGGCCACCAGCGTCGGCGTGCTGTTCGGCCTGTTCTGGCCCCTGGGCCTCATCTTCCTTGCGGTGTGGATGGCGATGGCTTTCCTGTTCCGCATCTCGTCACTGGCAGCCTTGAGCGCGAGCTTGCTTACCCCGTTATGGGCCTTCCTGCTGGGGCGCGGCGATCTCGTGTTTCCGGCGCTCATATTCGGCATCATGATCTGGATGACCCACAGGGCTAACATCGCCCGGCTGCTCAAGGGCGAAGAACCAAAAATCAACCTCTCGAAGCAAACCTGATGACGCTTGCACTCTCTCACGCGCAACGGCGCGACTGGCTGCGCCTGAGTCTCAGCGAAAATGTCGGCCCCATCACCTTTCGCCAGCTGATCGAGCGTTTTGGCGATGCTTCGGCCGCTATCGCCGCCCTGCCGGAGTTGTCACGCAAGGGAGGCTTGGCGCGGGCCCTTCGGCTTTATGGAGAGCAGGAAGCGGAAGCCGATCTCGAACGCGGCGATGCTCTTGGCGCCAAGGCCGTTGCCGCTGGGGAGAAACATTATCCCGAACTTCTCCGCCATATCGATGCAGCACCGCCCATGCTGTGGATCAAGGGCAGGACGGACCTTGCAAATATCTCGGCCGTTGCCATCGTCGGCGCCCGCAATGCCTCAGCGCTTGGTTTCAAATTCGCCCGCAAACTGGCCTCCGAAATCGGTCAGGCGGGACATCTCATCGTGTCGGGCCTTGCGCGCGGCATCGATACGGCGGCCCATGAAGCGGCACTTGAAACCGGGACCGTGGCCGCGCTGGCCGGCGGCATCGATTCCGTTTATCCGCCGGAGAACGGCAAGCTTCAGGCTGACATCGGCGAGCGCGGGCTGCTGGTCAGCGAGATGAAGCCTGGCACCATTCCGCGGGCCGAACATTTCCCACGGCGGAACCGGATCATTTCCGGCATGGCGCGCGCCACCATCGTGGTCGAGGCGGCGCTGCGTTCTGGCTCCCTCATCACGGCGCGGCGCGCGGCCGAACAGGGCCGCGAGGTATTCGCGGTTCCGGGCTCACCGCTCGATCCCCGCGCCGAGGGAACCAACAAGTTGATCCGCGAGGGCGCCACGCTGGTCACCTCGTCCGCCGATATTCTTGAAACACTGAGTCAGACCTTCGTGGCCGCGGGAAACGTATTCCTGGAACCGGACAACCCTTTCATCCATCCGGTGACCGCCAATGAAAGCGACCGCCGGAGGATTCTGTCCTTGCTGTCGCCTTCGCCAGTCGACCTCGACGATCTCATCCGCGAAAGCCAAATTCCCGCGGCGGCGGTCGCAGGCATCATACTGGAGTTGGAACTGGCAGGGAGAATCACGCGGCATCCACGTGGCGCCGTGTCGCTGCGCGTGGACTGATCAATCCACTTCGTCGTGTGGAATCTTCCAGGTTTCCTTCAATCCCGCTTCCTTCCATTTCCTGAAGGCTGAGGTCGCCATCACGTTATCCATATATTGGCGTGTGTCTTTGGCAACCTTGATATCGTAAGTGTCGAAGCGCGTGACGACGGGCGCGTACATCGAGTCGGCGTTGCTGAATTTGCCAAACAGGAATTTGCCGCCCTTGGCGAAATTCGCCCGGCATTCGCGCCACATATTTTCGATCCGCTGGATATCGGCATGGGTCGCATCGGACAGTGCCACGGGTTTCCTCGGCCTCCGCAGATTCATCGGGCAAGCGTTGCGCAAGGCGGAGAAGCCCGCGTGCATTTCACTGGAGATCGAGTGAGCCATGGCGCGCGCGGCTTTAGTTCTGGGCCAAAGATTCTTTTCCGGAAATGTGTCCGCCAGATATTCGAGAATGGCGAGGGATTCCCAGACGGTGATCTTGCCATGGTGTAAGATAGGGACGCGCCCCGCTTTGGAATGGGACGCGATTTCCGCCTTGGTGCGGGGCTGATCGAGCGGGATCACCACTTCTTCGAAGGGTATGCCCGCCATGGTCAGCGCCATCCACGGTCGCAACGACCAGGAAGAATAATTCTTGTTGCCGACTACGAGGGTAATAGTGCTCATCAGGTTCGCCCTTTCGATTGTCTAAAGCATCACAACGAACGCGGCAGATAACGCCAGGTCACGAAGCCCATGACGCCAAGCCACAGGCCGAGGACTACAAACACCACACCAATCTCAAACCGCAAGAGGGCGAACGCGAAAATAAATGGCGGAATGAGATCGGAGAATTCGATGGAGGTCCGATATACCGCCGTCATGCGCTGGCGCTCATGGGGGCGTACGGCGCGCAGGAAGGGTATGCCGCCAACGCCGTCCAGAGCGGAACCAGCCAGGGCGCCCACCAGCAACAGCACGATCGCCACATAAGGTGCATCGGTTCCGGCAATTCCAGCACCCAGCGAGGCCACGGAAGCGAGGCAGAAGGAACCGGCAAGCACGGTGCGCACGCCATAGCGGCGCGCCAGGCTGCCCGACCAGTAGGCCGCCAGCAGGAGAGCCTGGCTTGCTGAGATAACGAGGCCGCTCATGCCCTTTCCCAGACCGCTTTCAACGATCAGCAGTGGACCATAGATCATGAAGGTCGCCCAGAAACAGGAGCGGCCGAAAGCGACAAACCAGGCGAGAACAAGTCTCGGCTGGCTGGTGAAGCGGCGAACGTTTGCGAGCGGGTTGAAGGGTTGCAGCGTGCCAGACGGAAGTGCTGCGCCTTTGTCCGAAAGCCTGAGATACCAGAACACCGCCATGAGCACGGCGAGACTGGCGATCACCGCCGCCTGTGTTCCCCACGAGCCATAGTTGACATAGAGCCATACGCCGAGCCCCGGGCCAGCGGTCCAGGAGATGGCCGACATGCTGAGGCGAATGGGTTCCACCCGGGCAAGATCCTGGCGCCGGATGTTGTCGAGAATGTAGAGCGACAGCACAATGTGGAAGATGGCGGAGCCGCCATTGCGCAGGAACATGCCTATTGCCTGTCCCGGCAGGGTGTGAGTGGCCAGAGCCAGGGAGGCGATCAGCAGGAGCAACGCACCAAGGCTGTAGGCCCAGCGGCGGCGGAGACGGCCCAGCAGCAAAGGAAGCATGAGCGTCAAAAGCAACAGCGTGAACGAAACCATAGTCGCCAACACGCTGACCTTCTGGCTCGATCCCAGAATGTCATAGGCCTGTAGCGACACCACGGTGACATTCAGCGAGCGGGTGAAGGATTCGATCACGAAAATCGTGGCGAAGGTAAAAGCCCCCGCTTTTTGCGGCATCGGCAATGCTGAAACTGAAGATTCGGACGCCATGGCGGGAGGCAACAAGCAGCACGAGTTGCACAAGTTGCACAAGTGCGGACAGATGCCGACTGTCATGCGGTCAGCGCAAGGCTGGCTTGCCCCGAATTGCGGTCCGTTGCAATATCGTAGGCCATGAGCCCTTCCATGCGTCTCACCGCCGCCCATGTCAGCCTGGTGCATCGCGATATCCCCGACGCTGGCCCGTTGCCCGGTATGGATCACTTTTCCGATGAAGATTATGAGAACCACCTTGCAGAATTCCTTTCCCACCGGCCAAACGGCCCCGTTGCCGTATTCTGCTATGGATCGCTCATCTGGAAGCCGGCGTTCGAACCCGCGGCGGTAAAGCGCGCCATTGCGTTGGGCTGGCACCGGTCTTTCTGCCTGCGGATCAAGCGTTTTCGCGGAACGCCCGAAGCGCCCGGCTTGATGATGCAGATTGACCGGGGCGGCATGTGCGAAGGCGTCATCCAGGAGATCGCGGCGGGAAGCGAGCTGGAAACACTGCATGGCCTCTGGCGGCGCGAGATGACCGTCAAGCCGCCGTCCAATTTTCCGCGCTGGATCGACATCGAGGTGGAGGGACGGCGGGGGCAGGCTATCGCCTTCACGGCAAATCCGGAGAGCCCGATCTATGCGGGCGCGCTCAGCCCAGATGCGATTGCAGAGCGTCTTGCCACCGCGTGCGGGCATTGGGGTAGCGGTGCTGAATATCTGCACCAGACGATTGTCTGTCTCGAACGGGAAGGCATTCACGATCCCTATCTCTGGGATTTGCAAGAGCGGGTAGCAGCTCTCATTGAACAGCGGTTTCCGGAGGCTTGCCTCGCCTAGCGCTGCATTCTACACAGCGCCATGCCGTCTTCCGAAAAACAGCAGGTTGCCTTGATCTCGCTGCTTGCGAGCCTGGGTCTTGCGGTTTCCAAACTCGTCGCAGGCCTGATCACCGGCTCGCTCGGCATCCTGTCCGAAGCGATTCATAGCGTCATCGATTTCGGCGCCACTATCGTCACCCTAATCGCCATTCGCTGGAGCGACCGGCCGCCGGACGCGGAACACCACTACGGCCATGCCAAGGCTGAAAGCGTCGCGGCGCTGATCGAAACCGGGCTGCTTTTTCTCACGACTGCGTGGATCGTGTGGGAGGCGGTGAAACGGCTGGTCACCGGTGAAACCCATGTGGAGGTGACCTGGTGGGCCGCCGCCATCATCGCCGCTTCCATCGTCATCGATCTCAACCGGTCGCGGGCGCTCGGCCGCGTGGCGAAAAAGACATCAAGCGAGGCGCTGGAAGCGGACGCACTGCATTTTTCCTCGGACATGTGGAGTTCCGTCGTCGTGCTCTTTGGCCTTGCCGCCGTGTGGTATGGCATTCCCGCGGCCGACGCGGTGGCCGCGCTGGCGGTGTCGTTCTTTGTGGGGCTGGCGGGCTGGCGGCTCGGCAAGCGAACGCTCAACACCCTTCTCGACACGGCGCCGGAAGGCGCCACGGAGAAAGTCCGCGCCATCGTCTCGCATGTCGATGGAGTTTTGACGCTCAGGAGCCTCAGGCTGCGTCCCGCCGGTGCGACGCTGTTCGTCAGCGCCGTGGTGGAGGTCGCCCGCACCATGCCGGTCGATGACATGGTGACACTCAAGGACACTATTCACGGCCGCATCCGCGAGGCCTTCCCCAATGCCGATGTCACGGTGGCGGCCAATCCCGTGGCGCTCGACAATGAGACGGTGTTTCAAAAAGTGATGCTGATCGCCGCCCGCCGCAATCTCGCGATCCATCATGTGACCGTGCAGCAGATCAATGGCAAGCTGGCCGTTAGTTTCGATCTTGAAGTCGATGGCGACATGGCTCTGGCAGAGGCGCATGAGACTGCAACGAAACTCGAGAACGCGATACGCCGCGAACTTGGAGACGACGTTGAGGTGGAAAGCCACATTGAACCGCAGCCTGAACATTTGCTCGAAGGCAACCAGGCGGGAACCAAGGAAACCGCCAGCATCACCAAGGCGCTCACACTATTGGCGGGGCGGGAGAAGCGGCTCAGCAACCTGCACAATATCCGCATCCGCCAGACCGATCAGGGCGTGTTCATTCATTACCATTGCATCTTTGCCGGTGAAGATACTATCGACGACGTCCACGCTTGCATCGATCATATTGAGAACGGATTGCAGGAAAAGTTCCCGAACATCCGCCGCGTCATCGCCCATGCGGAGCCCGCGGGCCATGCGCGGCACAGTGTGTAGTTCACAGTGCCCCACGCTTTCCCAAACCTGTCATCGCCGGATTTATTCCGGCGACCCATGGGGCTTCCATGCTCCGCCCTGAACGGCGATGGGTTGCCGGGACAAGCCCGGCAATGACAGAAAGGTGAAGGGACTTCATGCGTAAATTCACGCCCGCCGATCACCTGGTGATGCCGTGGAAGAACGGCGGCGGAACTACCACCGAACTTTATGTGGAAGCGGGCACAGGCGCAGAATTCCAGTGGCGGGTCAGCATCGCCGATGTGCCGGTGGATGGACCATTTTCGATTTTCGCGGGCTATGACCGCCACATCATGGCGATCGAAGGCTCCGGCATGGTGCTGGATGGCGGGCCTGATGGCCCCATTGAGGTTAATCCCCGGTTTATCCCTCGCAGCTTTTCCGGGGATTGGCCCATCACTTCGCGGTTGATTGCCGGTCCCGTCCGCGACTTCAACCTGATGTCCCGGCGCGAGAGCGTGGAGAGCAGCCTCGCGTGCGTCGAAGGTACTGCCCCCCTGCAATTGGGAGAACCCGGAATCACGATCTTCGCTCACCTGTTGGAAGGGGAACTAGAGATCAGCGGCCAAAAGCTCCTCACGGGTGATAGCCTTCTCCTTATGCCGGGGGAGATCATGCGAGGATCATCTTCCGCATCCCGGCTCGCCCTGTGCCGGGTAAAGCAGCGCAGTTAGTCGCTCGTCCCAGAGGCCGCTGTTTCCGTTTCCTTAGCCGCTTGGGCCAGCATCCGCAGACGTTCGATCTCCTCCGGAGGCACGCTTACCCGATTTGCCCGGGAAAAGGCCTCATAGTAGGCATATTCGAGCGGAACCATGACGGTGAACAGCTTAGCAGCCTTGGCCATGTTGCGGAGTTCAAGGATCATATCCGCCACATACTGGGCCGTGTCGTGTTGCAGGACCGTAAGGTCCATTTTTGGTGTATCATCGCTGGTGATTCTATCAGAACGGGTGGTCTGTGCCGTGTTTTGTGCCGCCGCCGCCATGATTTGCCTCCAAGCCGCGTGAGAGACCTACAACATATACGTGTTCTTTGTATATTGAAGCACCTTAAGATTGTATTTGGCTGCAAAAGCTAGAATTTGGCTGTGCTTGCGGCGGGGGGAGGATGCCTATATGAGGCTCGCCCTCAACAGCCAGGACATTGAATGACTGTCGTCGTCGTCGAATCGCCGGCCAAAGCCAAGACCATCAACAAATACCTAGGCAAGGATTTTACCGTTCTGGCCTCCTATGGCCATGTCCGCGATCTGCCCGCCAAGGATGGCTCCGTGCGCCCCGACGAGGATTTCGAGATGTCCTGGGAGGTGGACGGCAAGTCAGCCAAACGGCTTGCGGACATTGCCGCAGCCCTCAAGGACGACGACCGGCTGATCCTCGCCACCGACCCGGACCGGGAGGGCGAAGCTATCTCCTGGCATGTCCTAGAGGTGCTCAGGAAAAAAGGCGCGCTCAAGGGCAAGGCCGTGCAGCGTGTCGTGTTCAACGCCATCACCAAGCAATCGGTGCTGGAGGCGATGCGCCATCCCCGCCAAGTCGATGCCGCCCTGGTCGATGCCTATCTGGCCCGCCGGGCGCTGGATTATCTCGTGGGTTTCACGCTCTCGCCGGTGCTGTGGCGCAAGCTTCCGGGGTCGCGTTCGGCGGGGCGGGTGCAATCGGTAGCGCTGCGGCTGATCTGCGACCGGGAACTTGAGATCGAGGCATTCCGCTCGCAGGAATACTGGAGCATCGACGGCAAGTTCGTAACGCCCAAGGGGGCGGAATTTTCAGCATCGCTTAATTCCATCGGCGGCCAGAAGCTGGCCAAGCTCGACATCAAGGATGAAGTTGCTGCGCGGGCCATCGAACATGCAGTCAAGGGACAACGCTTTTCCGTCGATACCATCGAGAGCAAACCCGCCCGCCGCCATCCCTACGCGCCGTTCCGCACGTCGACATTGCAGCAGGAGGCATCGCGCAAGCTTGGCTTCTCCTCGGCCAAAACCATGCAGGTGGCGCAGCGTCTCTATGAGGGTGCCGATATCGGCGGCGAGACGGTGGGCCTCATTACGTATATGCGGACCGACGGCGTCGACATGGCGCCGGAGGCCATCGCCGCCACACGCAATGCCATTCTCAAGAATTTTGGCGAGCCCTACTTGCCCTCTGCACCCCGGCAATACATCACCAAGGCGAAGAACGCCCAGGAAGCCCATGAAGCAATCCGTCCGACGGAGCTTTCGCGCCTGCCGGCCAGCGTGCGCAAATCACTCGATCCCGACCAGTTCTGGCTTTACGAACTGATCTGGCAGCGCACCATCGCCAGTCAGATGGAGAGTGCGGAACTTGAACGCACGACCTCCGATCTCGGCTGCGACGGGCGCGACGGGAAGCATTATTCTTTCCGGGCGACAGGTTCGGTTGTGAAGTTCGATGGCTTTCTCAAGGTCTATCATGAAGACCTCGATGACGAAGAAGACGAGGATGCCCGCCGCCTGCCACCCATGGCGCGGGGCGATTCCATCGGCGTCAACGCCATTTCCGCCAACCAGCATTTCACCGAACCGCCGCCGCGCTATTCGGAAGCCTCGATCATCAAGAAGCTGGAAGAACTGGGCATCGGCCGGCCGTCCACCTATGTCTCCATTCTCTCGACGCTGCGCGACCGCGGCTATGTGCGGCTCGACAAGAAACGGCTCATCCCCGAGGACAAGGGCCGCGTCGTCACCGCCTTCCTCGAAAGCTTCTTTCGCCGCTATGTCGAATATGACTTCACCGCCAATCTCGAAGAGCAACTTGACCGTGTGTCGAACGGGGAAATCGACTGGAAGCAGCTCTTGCGCGATTTTTGGAAGGATTTCATCGCCGCCGTCGGCGACATCAAGGAACTGCGTATTACCAACGTGCTCGATGCGCTCAACGATATTCTGGCGCCGCACATCTTCCCCGCCCCCGCCGGCGGCGGCGATGCCCGCGCCTGCCCCTCTTGCGGCAACGGCCAGCTTTCACTCAAGCTTGGCAAGTTCGGCTCGTTCGTCGGCTGTTCAAATTATCCGGACTGCAAATTCACCCGGCCAATGACGGCGGGCGGTGAGTCTGCGTCCACTGTGCCAGCCGAAGGCATCGAGCTTGGCGCCGATCCGGAAACCGGTGAGAAAGTCACGCGCCGCCAGGGCCGCTTCGGCCCCTATCTGCAATTGGGCGAAGCCGTCGATGGCGAGAAGCCGCGCCGCGCCTCGATCCCCAAGGGCACCGACCCCGACGCCATCGACCTTGAAGCCGCGCTGAAGCTCCTGTCGCTGCCGCGCGAGATCGGCGTCCATCCGGAAACCGGCAAGCCCATCGTCGCCAATTTTGGCCGCTTTGGGCCCTTCGTGCTGCATGACGGTACCTATGCCAACCTCGATTCACCGGATGAAGTGTTCACCATCGGCATCAACCGCGCCGTCGATATGCTGGCCGAGAAGAAAGCCAAGGGGTTCGTCCGCGCGCGGCCCGGCGCGCTGAAAGACCTGGGACCACATCCCGCGGGCGGCGGCGGCATCCAGGTGATGTCGGGCCGTTACGGCCCCTATGTGAAATTCGGCAAGATCAACGCCACCCTGCCCCGCGACAAGGACCCGCAGGCTGTCACGCTGGATGAAGCCATAGCTCTGATCGCCGAACGAGCAGGCAAGGAACCGGTGAAGAGGAAAAAAACAGCTAAGAAGAAGCCTGCAAAGGTGAAGAAGGCAAAAGCCGCCGCTAATGCAGTTGTTGATTGACGCCCCAAATTTGTCATCGCCGGGCTTGTCCCGGCGACCCATCGCTCCGCATAACCGCGCCAGTTGAGAAATGGGTTGCCGGGACAAGCCCGGCAATGACAGAACTTAAAGATGGAAAAAGTCTACGCTGCCTATCTTCTCGCCAGCAAACCGTATGGCACGCTTTACATCGGCGTCACCGGCGATCTCATTTCACGCATCGCGCAGCACAAGTCTGGCGAAATCCCAGGCTTCACCCGGCAATACAAGGCCCATATTCTGGTCTGGTTCGAAAATTTTGGAGAAATAAGCGCGAAAAGACCATGAAGAAATGGCCTCGTCAATGGAAGATCAACTTGATCGAGCGGGATAACTTGCATTGGATCTATCCGCAACTTTTCTGAGAGACAGTATGGCAAAACTAAAAAAATCAAAACCCGGCATCCCCACCGAAGCGGCGATCCTTGACTTCATCCAGACCTCGCCCGGCACCGTGGGCAAACGGGAGATTGCGCGGGCATTTGCGGTCAAGGGCGGCGACAAGATCGAATTGAAGGCGCTGCTGAAGCGGATGGCGGACGACGGCAAGCTTGCCAAGCGGCAGAAGAAGCTTGTCGACACCTCCGCCTTACCCCCGGTCACGGTGCTGGAGGTCACGGGCATCGACAAGGATGGCGAAGCCTACGCCGAACCCATCGAATGGGACGAGCGCATTGCGGGCAAGCCGCCGCGAGTGGTGATCGAAGGCGGCGAGGCGCCGCGCAAGGGCGACCGTGTGCTGGCCAAGATCGAACTCAGCCGTGATGGCCGCTACCGCTTCAAGGCCCGCATCATCCGCAAGCTCTCGGACCAATCGAAGCGCATCCTCGGCGTTTATCGCATGGTGAAGGGACACGGCGCCCGCGTCATTCCCGTTGACAAGAAGGCGCGCAATGAATTGCAGGTGCTGGCAGGCGATGAGAATGGCGCGCAGAATGGCGAACTGGTCGAAGTCGAAATCTCTAAAGAACGCGCTCACGGCTTGCCGCAAGCGCGGGTGCGCGAGCGCCTCGGCGATCTCAACAACCAGCGCAACATCTCGCTCATCGCCATTCATCAGCACGGCATTCCCAATGAATTCGCCGCGCGGGTGAATTCCGAAGCCGAAGCGCTCAAAACTTTTTCGCAAGGCCGCCGCACGGATCTGCGTAAAGTTCCGCTCATCACCATCGATCCCCCCGATGCGCGCGACCATGACGACGCCGTGTGGGCCGGGATCGACGATGCCACGGGCGGCGTTGATGTGATTGTCGCCATCGCCGATGTCGCTGCTTACGTGCGCCCCGGCACAGCGCTTGACCGCGAAGCGCGGGTTCGCGGCAACTCGGTCTATTTCCCGGATCGCGTGGTGCCGATGCTGCCGGAGCGCATTTCCAACGACCTTTGCTCCTTGCGCGAGAAAGAGGATCGCCCGGCGCTTGCATGTTTCATGAGCTTCGACAAATCAGGGCGCAAGATAAAGCATCGCTTTGAGCGCATCACCATGCGCTCCGCGGCCAAGCTCTCCTACGAGGAGGCCCAAGCAGCCATCGAAGGCCGTAGCAACGACAAGACTGGCGTGTTGCTGGAACCGGTGCTGAAACCATTGTGGCGCGCCTACGATATCCTGATGAAGGGCCGCCATGCCCGCGAACCACTCGAACTCGACCTGCCGGAGCGCAAGCTCATCCTCGATGCCCACGGGCTTATCGAGCGCGTCGTGACGCCGTTGCGGCTCGATGCCCACAAGCTCATCGAAGAGTTCATGATCCAGGCGAATGTCGCCGCCGCCGAGGAGCTGGAGGCGAAGAAAACACCCCTGCTCTACCGCGTGCATGAACCTCCATCGGAGGAAAAAATCCGGGCGCTTGCGGCATTCCTCAAGACCGTGGACATGCTGCTGCCGATTGGCCAGGTGATGCGGCCCAAGCATTTCAATCGCATTCTCGATCAGGTGAAGGGCAAGGATTACCAGCACCTGGTCAACGAGGTGGTGCTCCGCACCCAGGCGCAAGCCCTCTATTCACCCGACAACAAAGGCCACTTCGGCCTGTCGTTGCGCCGTTACGCCCATTTCACCTCGCCCATCCGGCGCTATGCCGATCTGATCGTGCATCGCGCGCTCATATCGGCGCTGGGATTCGGCGAAGATGGTCTGTCGGCGGAGGATATTTCCCGCCTCAAGGAAACCGCCGACATGATCTCGGACGCCGAGCGCCGGGCGATGGCGGCGGAACGCGAGACGGTGGACAGGCTTATCGCCTTGCATCTCTCCACCCAGACCGGCGCAATTTTCCGGGGCCGCATCGGCGGTGTCGTGGGCGCGGGGCTTTTTGTGAAGCTCGATGATTCAGGGGCCGACGGATTTGTGCCGGTGACCACGCTGGGCAAGGATTATTTCGTGTATGACCAAACCCGTCATGCGCTCATCGGCGAGCGCACCGGCGAAACCTGGCAGCTTGGCGACCGCCTTGAGGTGCGTCTTGTTGAGGTGACGCCCGTGTCCGGCGGCATGCGTTTCGAAGTGGTTTCGGAAGGGCGCAAGGGTAAACCGGCGCCGCGCCGCAGCGTGCGGTCATCGCGGCAGACAGCTGCGAAAAGGCGGCACAGATAAACGATGACCGACCGGCAGCGCCCAAGCGATGCGGCAACGCTTATTCTGGTTCGGCGCGATCAAGGCGTTCCCCGCATTCTCATGGGCCAGCGCCATGGCAGTCACGCTTTCATGCCTAACAA